>DAIDJG010000283.1 GCA_027451445.1 Singulisphaera sp. | reverse complement strand
CCCGAGTAATCCCTTCGGTGATGTCGGGCAGATAGACGCCTGGTCCATTCATCGATCCAACCTCCTGACGCAAGCAGCATCAAGAGTTTACTTTACGATTGGCAGACCACGAAATCTACCAAGAACGGTGCTACAGTCTCGGAAATGGGCCAGGAAAGCACCTATTGAGGACTCGGCCCGAGAGAAAGCCTCGATGGACGACGTCGCGGAGCAGGGTCGCGCATTCAACCTGGATCCCGCCGTGACCGGCGCGTTCTTCGATGCTCAGATCGAGGCTGCGAAGATGCTTCAGCGGGCCGATTTTCACCGCTGGGAATCCGATCAAAATGGTCCGGACGGGGATCCGCCCGACCTGGCGGGCGTCCTCCGTCCTCGGATCGACGGGCTGAACCGCAAATTGCTGGAGAAACTGGCAGCGTACTACCAAGGCCATCCTCGCGATGGGCAGATCGATATCGCCGAGATCCTCAAAAAGGCTGAAACGTTGCTCGTCGGCGATGGGATCGACGCCAAAGTGCGTGCCGTAGCGCTTCGGCCGATCGCGCCTTGAATTCCTTCAGGAAGCGGCCGCGAATAACTTGCGGAGTTCCCTTCCGGCAAGACTCGCCACATGGATTCCGGCAGATGAGCGATTCTTACACCTCCTTGCCCCGGATGAGGCAATTGACAATAGCCCAGCGTTTTAACGCTGGGTCCGACCGATACCGATTTCCCCTCTTAGTTTTCTTTTCGCCCCAGCGGGGCGGCTGGAATTGTCGTCCGGCCAACGCTAAGGCGAAAACGGAACCGTCTCGCCGAGACTTATGAGAATTTAAGGCGTCGTCAATCCCAGCGTTAAAACGCTGGGCTATGATCAAATGCCCCATCCGGGGCAAACAATGAGGCCGGTGCCGTGCCGGGTGGCTGTCTCACCGACGCCAGTCGAAATCGCGGATTTGTTGCCGGCCTCTTCCTTCAGCTCCTTCTTCGTCTTCGTCCTGCTCAAGCTAAATAATTTGAATAGTTTCATGGAACTTTGGCTTAATCCTGGTCCCCGGATCTGCCCTGTTTCTTCGGCGATTTGGACTTGTGGGACTTCTCTTTCGCTCCAAAGCGCTCCAGCGTCGCGGTGCTCATCAGGTCCAGGACATGGATCGCGTCGCCTGCCACTTCATAGATAAGGTCCAGTCCGCGAAGAATGTTGACGGCGTAGACCGGCTGGCTCTTTGAGATTTTGCGGACTCGATGCCGTTGAGACGTGTGGGTCAGAAAGTGTTCCCGGTCGCTCAGAAGCTCACCGACTGCGGCCTTCTGCTGCTCATCCAGAGCGTCGATGGCGATTGCGACGCGATCGTCGATTTGGAAGGCATCACTTGACTTTAGGGTGACCAGCATTGTGATCCTCGCGCTCTCTCGGTCAAAAATCGGTCGACTGGTGAACGCTGGGAATCATAACCGAGATGGGAGGGACGCAAGCAGATCGATTTGATTCCGTGTCCGGTTCAATCGTTGTTCGCGCTCTTCACAATCCGCAGTGTATCTCGGACACCTCGCTCGTCGAGCGGTACGTGCCGCGTCGAATCCTCTCGCTGCTTCGTCGAGCGGTGCGCCACCCCGTTGCATCTGTGCCGGGGGACGTTACTTTGAGGAGACATTTTGGTCGAGAACTCGCCGGTTCGTGCGCGAAGTACGATGGTGTATGAAAGACGCGTACGTACTCCCGGACGATCATTTTTCCATCGAAGCATTGACTTGGGTCGCGGGATACTGTACAGTCGAATCGTTCTAGGGTTCGGGCTTCGCGATGCGGCACACGGAGGCCCCGATTACGGATGTCCAGTCCGTCGTTGTCAGGGGCACTTCGCGAGTTCGGTCCCATTTCCACACATAAGGGGAACCGGCCAGATGAGGAGAAGACAACATGCGTACCACCAACTGGCCGCAATCTCAGAGACGGGCAAACAGCATATTTCGGATATTTCGTAAATTTCGTGAGCACTTTTCGAATATCATGTACTTAGGTTCGAGCAGAATGCGCAGATTAAGTGATGCCTCTTGACTCTGGAAGACAGCGCACGCGCCACCGGTCGGCCACGACCTCAGGCATGGGCAGAAAGCATATTTCGGATATTTCGTAAATTTCGTGACCATTTTTCGAATATCGTGCACATAGGTTCGCAAAGGATGCGCAGATTGGGTGATGCCTCTTGACTCTGATGGCAAACCGGTCCGTACCGGCGAACCACCTCAAGAATTGCGCACCGCCTGGCGAGTGCTGACGGTTTTTTCCCTCTCCTGGGTTCTGAGAGACCGGCGTCTTCGCCGGGTGAATCCTTATGCCCACGCACTGGTCGACCGATCAAGTGCTCGCCCTGGCACCCGACGCCGCCTCGCAGAAGGCGGGCAAGGAGCTGGCGGGTCAGCGCAAGAAGTGGACTAATCTGGGGCATGACGAGTCGGCCGCTTGGGGCGAGTGCCAGGGGAGTGGTGCCAAGCCGTATCAGACCAAGATCGATCTGTCCGAGCCCGTGTTCAGTTGCTCGTGTCCAAGCCGCAAGTTCCCCTGCAAGCACGGACTGGGTCTGTTCCTGCTGCTGATCCAGCAGCCGGCGGGTTTCGCGGGGGGGCCGCCGCCGGCCTGGGTCGCCGACTGGCTGGCAACACGGGCCAAGAAGGCCGAGGACAAGGCCAAGAAGGCGGAGCAGAAACTGCAAGCCGAGGCCGATCCCGAACAGGCACGGAAGCAGGCTGAGCAACAGGCGAAACGTGCGGCCGAGCGGAAGACCAAGGTCGATGCCGGCCTGAACGATCTCGACCGCTGGCTCGGCGACCTGGCGCGCCGAGGCTTGGCCGCTGCGCGGGGCGAGCCGTACAGCTTCTGGGAATGGCCCGCCGCTCGTCTCATTGATGCCCAGGCTCCTGGCCTCGCTCGCCAGGTGCGCGAGCTGGCGGGCGTTTGCACGACCGGCGAGGGGTGGCAGGACCGCTTACTCGAACGGCTCGGGCGGCTCCATCTGCTCGTCGAGGGTTACCGGCGGCTCGACGCACTGCCGGCTGAGACGCAGGCCGATATCCGGAGCCTCGTCGGTTGGACGCAGAGCCAGGAGGAGTTGCTCGCGTCCGAAGGGGTCCGTGACCGCTGGGTCGTTCTGGGGCAGACGCTCGAGGAGGAGGACCGTTTACGCACGCAGCGCCGCTGGCTTTGGGGTGAAGCGACGGGTCGGGCTGCCTTGGTGCTTCACTTCGCACATGCCACCCAGCCGCTCGATACGAGCCTTGTTTCGGGTATGGTCCTCGATGCCGACCTTGTGTTCTTCCCGGGCGCGTATCCGCTCCGCGCCCTGGTCAAAACGCGGCATGCTCCCGCGGAGCCGCTTCGAGACCTGCCGGGCTTTACGAGCGTCGCCGGCGCGTTGGGAGAATACGCGGGGGCGCTGGCAAAGAATCCCTGGAACGAGCGATTCCCGATCGCGCTGAGGAGTGTGGTCCCCGTCCGTCGCGACGCTGGCTGGGAGATTCGCGATGAAGCCGGGGACCAACTCGCGTTAGCCTGCTCCAACGAGCGGGGCTGGGGCCTGGTGGCGCTGGGCGGAGGCCGGCCGATCGGATTGTTTGGCGAGTGGAATGGCGACGTCCTTACCCCCCTCGGCGCGTGGGCCGAGGGGCGGTTCCTCCCCTTATCGTGAGTGACGGAACCTCCGATGGCTCCCGAACCCCTGTGGAATGACCTGGCCGCCGCGGCGTTGCTGGGTACCGAGCGCCGTGCTTTTGCGGTGCCGCAAGCTGAAGGCGGTCTTGCGCCGTTGTTCGGAGGGCTGACCGGAACCGACCCGGGAAAGGCTCTGCTTGGCACGGCCGCGGCGCTGGCGCTCTATCGTCGGGCGGGTCGGCGACCAGCGAAGGACGCGGAACCCCCGCCGGAACCCGCCCCCGTGGAAACCCGTCCCCGGCCGTCGGCCACGGCCGCCGCGCATTTGGCGCAGGTGCTCTCGTCGGGCATGACTCGCGAGGTCCTCGCCGAATGGCTGACAGCCCTCGACCGCGCCGGGCGGCGTGTGCCGGAAGAATCGCTCCCAGCACTCCTGGAAATCGGCCGCAAGGACCGTGAACTACGCCCCTCGCTGGTCGCCGTGTTGGGCGAGCGCGGACGTTGGCTCGCGCGCCAGAACCCGGACTGGGCCTACGCCGGCGCGGGGGAGGCCCAGCCCGAGTCCTCGGCAACTGACACCGCGTGGCAGACGGGCACATCGGAGGCTCGTGCCGCCTTGCTGCGACAGCTTCGCAAGGCAGACCCCGCCCGAGGCCGCGAGCTCGTCGCTTCGACCTGGAGCACCGAGGAACCCTCCGATCGCGCTGGATTTCTCGAGGCGTTCGAGGTTGGACTCGGCCCCGACGATGAATCCTTTCTGGAGTCTGCGCTCGACGATCGGCGCAAAGAGGTCCGCTCGGTCGCGGTCGAGCTGTTATCCCAGTTGCCGCAATCGCGTCTCGTTCGCCGCGTGCTCGAGCGAGTCGCCCCGCTGCTGGCCCTTTCCGTTGAGGTCACGTTATCGGCGCTGGAGTCCGCTCCGTCCAAGCCGATTGTCGTTAAAACCAAGCCGTTCGCCGAGTTCGAACTACCGGCCGCCTGCGACAAGCCCATGCAACGTGACGGCATCGAACCGAAGCCGCAAGGCGGAACGAAGCTCGGCGAAAAGGCGTGGTGGCTGTCGCAGATGCTCGGCTGCATCCCGCCCGCGGTCTGGAGCCGGGTTTGGGGAAAACCGCCTCACGAAGTGGTCCAGGCGGCGATCGCGAGTAAGTGGAACGATGCGCTCTACCCGGCTCTGACGCGAGCCGCGATCCGGGCGCGCGACGCCGAGTGGATCGAGGCGCTCTTACCGCAGCGCCATCGAGCCGCGCTCAACCTCAACGACCTCAGCGAGATGATCCAGGCTCTTCCCGCGGAGCGCCGCGAGCGGGCCGTGCAAGGACTCTTGCGTATGGACGCTCAGGGCAAGCTGTTCAAGAAGGTCGAAGAACTGGCCGACGCCGGCCTCATGCTGCTCACCGATCATGTGCCTGCACCCTGGGGCGAGGAGCTGGCCATAGAGATCCTCGGCCGCTTGCCGCTCAACCTGGCCAACGCCAAGTACTACGACTACCAGTGTCACCGGTTCTTGAAGGCGGCAGGTGCCGCCCTGCCCGCGGCGCTGGCCATCCAGGCGGTCGCCGATTGGAAAGTCGCCGAGGCGATTCGCTCCCAGTTCGATGAGTTCGTCGCTCTTCTCCAGTTCCGTCACGACATGCTGAAGGAGCTCTCCACATGAGTGCGAAGAAGGGGAATTCCAAGCCGACTGCGACGGCGGTCATCCCCGCTCCGGCCGGCGCTTCGGCGCCGACGACCGTGCTGCGGGAGCACGCCGAGCAGCAGTTCCGCGAGGAGCTGGAGGCCCTGGCGCGGGTCGATGACAAGCCGCGCCCGCCGCGCTGGAAGCTCTCGCCGTGGGCGGTCGCGACGTATTTGCTGGGCGGCACGCTCAGCGACGGCTTCGTCGTCTCGCCCAAGTACATCGGCAGCCGCCGCCTGATCGAGATTGCCATCGCGACACTAGCGACCGATCGCGCGCTGCTTCTACTCGGCGTTCCGGGAACGGCCAAGAGCTGGGTGTCGGAGCACCTCTCGGCGGCCGTCTCGGGCGACTCGACGATGCTCGTCCAGGGAACGGCTGGCACCAGTGAGGAGGCGATCCGCTACGGTTGGAACTACGCCAAGCTGCTGGCCGAGGGACCGTCGATGGGGGCCTTGGTGCCCAGCCCCGTGATGCGCGCGATGGGAGACGGGAAGATCGCGCGCGTCGAGGAGCTCACACGTATCCCGGCCGACGTTCAGGATACCTTGATCACGATCCTCTCGGAGAAGACCTTGCCGATCCCCGAGCTCGGCGAGGAGGTGCAGGCCACGAAGGGATTCAACGTCATCGCGACGGCGAACAATCGCGACAAAGGGGTCAATGAGTTGTCGAGCGCCTTGCGGCGACGGTTCAACACGGTAGTGCTGCCTGTGCCCGACTCGGCCGACGAGGAGGTCAAGATCGTGCAGACTCGCGTCGCCGCGCTCGGCCGTGCGCTGGAACTGCCGGCGGAGGCTCCGGCGCTCGAGGAGATTCGCCGGCTCGTTACCATCTTCCGAGAGCTGCGGGAGGGTCGCACGACCGATGGCAAGACGAAGCTGAAGAGTCCCACCGGCACAATGAGCACTGCCGAGGCGATCTCGGTTGTTGGGCACGGCCTGGCGCTGGCGGCCCACTTCGGCGACGGCTCGCTTCGAGCGGGCGACGTGGCCGCGGGCCTGGTGGGCGTTGTGGTCAAGGACCCGGTTCAGGACCGCGCCGTGTGGCAAGAGTACCTGGAAACCGTGGTCAAGGAACGCGACGGGTGGAAGGACCTGTACCGGGCGTGCCGGGACGTGTCGTGATCGCTCCTCTCGACGAGGTTGACTCATGCCCGCCACCGCGACCAAAAAGCCGTCGGCCGCCACCGGCGCTGTCCACATCTTCGGCATCCGCCACCACGGACCCGGCTCGGCCAGGAGTGTGCGGCAGGCGCTGAAGGAACTGCGGCCCGATTGCGTGCTCGTTGAAGGGCCGCCCGACGCCGACGAGCTTCTGCCACTGCTCGTCCACAAGGCGATGAAGCCGCCCGTCGCGCTACTGGTCTATGCGGCCGACAAGCCGAGCCACGCCGTCTATTACCCCTTCGCAGCTTTCTCGCCTGAGTGGCAGGCGATTCAACACGCCCTGACCGCCAAGGTCTCCGTCCGGTTCATGGACCTTCCCCAGGCGCACCAACTCCTGCCCGAAGACGCAGAGCCCCCGAAGATCCCTGAGCCCGGCGAGAATGGAGAAACCGAGGGCGACGCCGTTGAACACCAAGATGAGCCCCGGCGCGACCCACTTGGCTGGATGGCGGAGGCCGCCGGGTTCAGCGACGGCGAGCGCTGGTGGGAACATATGGTCGAACACCGTCGCGACGGCACCGACCTCTTCGCTGCCATTGGCGAGGCCATGACCGCGCTTCGCGCGGAGCTGCCGCGGCATGACGATCTGCGTGAGGATCGCCGCGAGGCCTTCATGCGCCGGACGATCCGCGCCGCGCAAGCCGGTGGCTTTCAGCGGATCGCCGTCGTTTGCGGCGCGTGGCACGTTCCCGCTTTGGCGGCGATGCCCTCTGCCGAGCACGACGAGGCCATCCTCAAGGGTTTGCCGACGGCAAAGGTCAAGGCCACGTGGGTCCCCTGGACCCACGGCCGCCTGACCTACGCCAGCGGCTACGGCGCGGGTATCGAGTCGCCCGGCTGGTACGAGCACATCTGGAAGCACGCGGATCATGTCGTCCCGCACTGGCTGACGCGCGTGGCCCGTTTGCTCCGCGAGGAAGACCTCGACGCGTCGTCCGCCCATATCATCGAGACGGTGCGGCTCGCCGAAGCCCTCGCCGCGATGCGCGGACAGCCGTTGCCCGGACTCGCCGAGCTGAACGAGGCGATCTGCACGGTGCTGTGCTTTGGTGATGACACGCCGATGCGGCTGATTCATCGCAAGCTGATCGTCGGTGAGAAGCTCGGCGCCGTGCCCGACGAGACGCCCGCGGTTCCGCTCCAGCAGGATCTGACCCGCGAGCAAAAGCGGCTCAAGCTCGAACCCTCGGCCGACTTCACGACCGAGGACTACGACCTGCGCAAGCCGCTCGACCTCGATCGGAGCCACTTGCTGCATCGGCTGAATCTTCTCAAGGTCCCCTGGGGTGCTGTTGAGCAGGCCGGCGGCAAGAAGGGTACGTTCCACGAGCTCTGGCGGCTCCAGTGGCAGCCCGAGTTCGCCGTGGCACTGATCGAGGCGGGCGTCTGGGGGAACACGATCGTCGATGCCGCGACCGCACGCACCCGCGATCTGGCGGATCACGCCCCGAACCTACCCGCCCTGACGACGTTGCTCGATGGTGCCCTGCTGGCCGACCTGCCCGACGCCGTCCCCTACCTGATGCGCCAGCTCGAGTCCGAAGCGGCACTCACGAGCGACGTGACCCACTTGATGGACGCGTTGCCCCCGCTGGCAAACGTGCTTCGCTACGGCGACGTGCGCAAGACCGACACCACCATGATCGGCCACGCAGTGCGGGGGATCGTCGCCCGCATCTGCGTCAACCTCCCGCTGGCCTGCGGCTCGCTCGACAACGACGCCGCAGCGCAGATGTTCGAGCACATCCTCAAGGTCGACGCGGCGATCGGGCTCTTGCAGGACGACGCGATGCGCCGAGAGTGGCAGGACGTCCTGCACCGGCTCGCCGATCGTCCTGGCCTGCACGGCCTGATCCAGGGCCGGGCCTGCCGGTTGCTGCTCGACGCGGGCGAATTCGACGCTGAGGAGGCCGCGAAGCGCTTGAGCCTGGCCCTGTCAGTGGCCTCCGACCCGACGCAGGCCGCCGGCTGGATCGAGGGCCTTTTGAAAGGGAGCGGTTTGATCCTACTCCACGACGACGCGCTTTGGGACGTGCTCGACGGCTGGGTTGCGTCGCTGTCCGCCGAGGCGTTTCTGCCGGTGCTGCCCCTGGTGCGGCGGACGTTTTCGACGTTCCACGCCCCCGAACGCCGGCAGACGGGCGAGCGAGCCCGCCGAGGCTCGGCGAAGAAAACATCGATGACCACCTCTGCCGCCGACTTCGACGTGGCCCGGGCCGAGGCGGTATTGCCGCTGGTGGCGAAGCTGCTCGGAATTCCGCTCGACTTGAAATCCTCGCCTTCCCCGGAGTCGAAACCATGACCACCGACGAGGAACGCCTGCGACGCTGGCGACTGATTCTGGGCGGCGATGAGGCTGACGGCACGGGCTGCTCGCTCGGCACGCGCGACCTGTCGATCGACCGGGCCCTCAACGCGCTCTACGGGGGCGGTGGTCTGGATGAGAGCGATCAGGCCAAGTCGAAGTCCCGGCGCGGCGGCCTGGGCGGCTCGGCACCAAGCGTAGCGCGCTGGCTCGGCGATATCCGGGAGTTCTTCCCGTCGCAAGTCGTGCGGGTCATGCAGAAAGACGCCCTCGAACGGCTC
Source organism: Singulisphaera sp. (assembly GCA_027451445.1). Lineage (GTDB taxonomy): Bacteria > Planctomycetota > Planctomycetia > Isosphaerales > Isosphaeraceae > DAIDJG01. The sequence goes on along the minus strand of DAIDJG010000283.1, from coordinate 15,995 downwards.
GACCTGCGTCGGATGCTCATGGAGCCGGAGATGCTCGAGGCCGTTGAGCCCGACGTCCGGCTCGTGGCCGACCTGATCTCGCTGTCGAGAGTGATGCCGGGTAAGACGAAGGAGACGGCTCGTATTGTGGTACGCCGGGTGGTCGAGGAGCTCGAGCGCCGGCTGGCCGAACCCTTGCGTCAGGCCGTTCTCGGCAGCCTCAATCGGGCGATCCGTAACCGGCGGCCTCGGCACAACGAGATCGATTGGCATCGAACGATCCGGGCCAACCTTCGCCACTACCAGCCCGAATACAAGACGATCATCCCCGAGACCCGAATCGGTCACGGGCGCAAGAAGTCGGCGCTGCGCGAGATCGTCCTGTGCATCGACCAGAGCGGCTCGATGGCCACCTCGGTTGTCTACGCGGGGATCTTCGGCGCAGTGCTCGCATCGCTGCCGGCGGTCAAGACGCATGTGGTGGTCTTCGACACCGCCGTCGTGGACCTGACGGCCGACCTGGACGACCCGGTCGAAGTTCTCTTCGGCACTCAACTCGGCGGCGGCACCGACATCAACCGGGCCCTGAGCTATTGCCAGGGGCTCATCCAGCGCCCGCAGGACACAATCCTCGTCCTGATCAGCGACCTCTACGAAGGCGGCAACCAGGCCGAGATGCTCAAGCGATCTGCGTCGATCGTCGCCTCGGGCGTCCAGATGGTCGCCTTGCTTGCCCTGAGCGACGACGGTGCGCCGTTCTACGACCACCATGTTGCGAGCGTGTACGCCGAGATGGGCGTCCCCGCCTTCGCCTGTACCCCTGACCTCTTCCCCGAGCTGATGGCCGCAGCCATCAACCGCCAGGATCTCGGCCAGTGGGCCGCTGCCCGCGACATCGTTGCGGCAAGGGGTGGTGGGGGAACGTGAGCATTGGTATTCGAGTTTGTCGGCCGTCGTTGGTTCCTACGGTCTCACTCACTTCGGAGTCGATCCCATGCCCGAGGCACGCGGCAGCAACGCCCTTGCGACGATCATCGAGCGTCTCAAGTCCGAGCACCCGAACGCCCGCTATGAGCTGGACTGGGAAACACCTTTGCAACTCCTTGTGGCCACGATCCTCGCGGCCCAATGCACCGACGAGCGGGTCAACGCGGTGACCAAGACCCTGTTCCCGAGGTACCCGGACGCGCGGGCCTTCGCGAACGCGGACACAGCGCAGCTCGAGGAAGACATCCGGCCGACCGGCTTCTACCGCAACAAGGCCAAGGCAATTCAAGGTGCGTGCCGCGTGCTGGTTGACCGTTTCGGCGGCGAAGTCCCGCCGCGCATGGAGGATATGCTGACGCTGCCCGGCGTGGCCCGCAAGACGGCCAACGTGGTGCTCACCAACGCCTTTGGATTGCCCAGCGGGATCGTGGTCGACACTCACGTCGCGCGCGTGAGCCGCCGTCTCGGTTTGACAGACCAGGAGGACCCGGAACGCATCGAGGCCGACCTGATGCGTCTGATCCCGAAGGACGAGTGGGTCGCGTTCGGACCGGCCATGGTGCTCCTCGGCCGCTACACGTGCACGGCCAAGGCGCCTCAATGCGGCCAGTGTGCTTTCGAAGATCTCTGCGAGAAGCGAGGGGTCACGGAGGCGGAGACCTCGTCCACTCCGCGGCGTCCTGCCGCAACGCGAGGGGCTGGGAGACAATCGCAGCTTGCGTTTGGAGCCGATGCTGGCGAGGAACAAGACGCTGCCTTTCGTCACGCTGATCTTGCCCCCCTTCCACCCGTTCAGGGCGGAGATCATTCAGCGGGATATGAAGACTTGCCTCAAAGTTGGCTGGACGTGCTGGCCGACGAGTTCGAGAAGCCCTATTTCCGCCAGTTGCAGGCGTTTGTTGCCGAGGAGCGCCGCAATCATCAGGTGTTCCCACCCGAGCCCGACGTCTTCAACTCCCTCCGCTTTACCCCCTTCGACCAGACTCGCGTGCTCCTACTGGGTCAGGACCCGTACCACGACGATGGCCAGGCGCACGGGCTTTGCTTCTCGGTGCGACCGGGCGTGAAGTCGCCGCCGTCGCTGGTGAATATCTTCAAGGAGCTGCACACCGACCTGGGCTGCCGGGTCCCCAACCACGGGTGTCTCACGACCTGGGCCGAACGAGGAGTTCTGCTGCTCAACGCTGTCCTTACCGTTCGTGCCCACGAACCCAACTCACACAAAGATAAGGGGTGGGAGACGTTCACCGACGCCATCGTTCGGGCGCTCAACGATCGGCCCAAGCCCGTGGTGTTCGTTCTCTGGGGGAACTACGCGCAGAAGAAAGGGCGGCACATCGACTCCAGCCGGCATCCTGTCATTGCTGGCGCGCACCCCTCGCCGCTCTCGGCCAAGAAGTTCTTAGGCAGCCGGCCGTTCTCGGCGGTCAACGAAGCTCTGGAACGGCTGGGCGAGCCGCCAATCGATTGGCAGTTGCCGAACCTTTGACGCAGCGGGGTACGAGAAGCGATCGGCCATGCCCCTGGATTGCGGCGGAATTGCTCTCTCTCGCCGACTCGTGAAAGCAATAGGATCTTAAGACGACTCTCGGAGAGCACTACATTCCACGTCTTGGTCGCAGCGTCGTCAACCGAAATGTCAAAAGACGCGCCCCTCCAGAGAATGAGAACGCTTTGCGGCTTCAAAGAAGAGGCTCTGCCAAGGGCCGACCAATTCCGCGGACGTCGGCCGCTCCGCCGGATCGGGACGCAGCATGGGTTCGATCAGATCCTTAAGAGGCCTCCACAGTCCACCCTCGATAAAAAAGCTCCGAAGTTCGACAGGTTCGGCGAAATCACCAGTAGTCATAGGCTTTTGCGGATTGCTTCCCGAGAACATCTCAGCGAAGACGAGACCAAGTTGGTAGACGTCGCTCTTTTCCGTGGGTACGGGTCCGCCGTTGTAGTATTCCACCAAATCCGGGGTTCGGTAATTCCGGGGCATTCGAGGTCCGACACTCGCTTTGAGCAACTGTTCGTCGAGTTCTCGGTTGACGTTCAGCCGCTTCATGAGCCCGAAATCCCCGAGTACGCACGAACCGCCCTTAATGAAGACGTTGGCAGGTTTAATGTCCCTATGGACAACTGTAATATGGGGAAGCGATAAATATTCGAGAGCAGAGAGAAGCTGAACCGCATAGGCCATCTTTGCCATCATCAATGGTGCGGTGCGCAGGACGTTGGCGAGTGTGTTCGGTAGGTACTCGACAACAACGAAGGGGTGTTCACCGAGGTAGATCCCTTCGTCGAATACACGCATGACGGCAGGATGATCACAACTCTGGAGGAACTTAACCTCATCGAGGAAATTCTGGCGCCAGTCAGGTTTTGACAGTCGCCGAAACATCTTGAGGGCGAAAAGCTGTCCACGAAGCGCACCTGCTGAGGCCAGCATGAGGTACGTCTCGGCAGTTCCTCCCACTCCGAGTCTTTGCAGGCATGTGTAATCGGCGGTCTGCGACTTGACGACCTCCGGGAAGCGGATGTTGAGGTATTCGTCCATGCTCGTGTCCCTTCCTCGCGTCGATTAGCGGACGTGAAAAAAAGGCGAGCTAGGATTGTCAAGATCGTAACCCCAGGCGAGCTTCTTCTGAAGGAAGAGATCGTGCCAGGCGTTCAGGATCGATTGCTGAGTCCGCAGATCGAGCCGGCCGCCTCGACCACTGGCAATTTGATCGCCGATCGCACGAAGTACGACGCCTTCCTGTGCCCAACCCGGACCTTTGCCAAACGAATCGTTCGCGACTCGCCAGACCATTTCTTCAATTTCTTGCTCGCTCATGTCGAACACCTCGCGGCGTGTCCTCGTGAAGCCCTCATCCCATAGTTTACCGCTCTGCTGCGATTCTACAAGGCGGGTCGCGGTTCGTGCAGTAGCGTTTCGTTTAGAATAATAATATGTGTATATGTTGTATTGTCGGGAATCCTCGATCCAGCCGAAGAGTTGCGGCCAATTTGATCGATCCGCTACGACTGCGTCTTGGGCACCAATCGATTCGCAACATCGCGCGGGGCAGGGCGGGGCGTGTCGAGAGACATCAACGGTCTGTCCACGGCCCCTGCCCGACCGGCGGCGCGCCGGTAGTTCGCGGGGGTCTGGCCGAGTCGGGCGCGGAAGACGGCGCCGAGGTACTCCTGGTGACCGAATCCGCAGCGCTCGGCGATCTTGGCAATTGGCATTTCAGTCTCGACAAGAAGCTCGCGCGCGAGCTTGAGCCGGACCCGCACGATCTCGTCGTGGAGCGTCCTGCCGAGCGCAGCACGGAACCGGCGCTGGAGCGTGCTTCGCGACAACGCAAGTTCGCGGCAAACCTCATCGACGGAGAGGCCGTCGCAGGCATGTTTGCGAATGAAGCCGATGGCTTCGGCGACCTCGCGGTCGTCCAGCGCCACGGCGTCGCTCGACGGCCGGGCGACGATGCCCAGTGGCGGCACCAGGACGACCTCGCCCGGCCTCGATGCACCCGCGCGGACGCGGTCAAGCAGAGCCGCGGCCTCGTACCCGACCCGTTCGTGGTCGGGCACCACGCTGGAAAGCGGCGGGTCGGCGATTGCGCAGATGGGCTCGTCGTTGTCGACGCCGATCACCGCCACCTCATCCGGTACGCGAACCCCGACGCGCCGGCAGGCTTCGAGCACCTTTTGGCCCCGCGGGTCATTGCACGCCATCACGGCGCAAGGGCGAGGCAACGCACGTACCCAGGCCGCGAGCTTGTCCTGCTCGTCTTCCCAGGCCACTCGTTCCCGAAACGAGAAGACCGGGCAGGTTCCCCCCGCCTCGGCGACGGCCTTCGCAAACGCCTCCCGGCGCTCGTCGGACCAGTTGAGACCTTCGACCCCGCAATAACCGAAATTCCGAAACCCGCGCTCCAGGAAGTGCCCGATCGCCAGCCGCGCGATCGCCGCGTTGTCCACGTGCGCCAAGGGCAGCTCCGGTCTCCGGGCGACCCCCAGGACGTCCACGGCCGGCACGCTCGAGGCCAGAACCGCCTTGGCGATCTGTGCGTTCTGGACCCTCGCGATGATCCCGTCGCCGTCCCAGTCGCGGAGCCAGCCGGGAACCGAATCCTCCAGGCTCCTCGGCTCGTGGTAAAGCGACCACGGACCATGCTCGCGCGCGTAGCGGGCGATTCCCCGCAGGATGTCTCGGCCCGATCCCAGCGAGGTCTCAACCAGGAGCGCCACGTGCGGAGCAGCCCGCGCCTGAGCATTCCGAATGCGTCTCTTCACATGCCTGCCCCCACAGCCAGCGTGGCACAGCCCCGTATTCAGGCCCCGGCGCCTGACCGATATTCTACAAACTTTGACCTGAATCGCCATTGGCAGTGTCCGTTATGGGGAGTCTAATGAACAGTGCCCAAGGCGGTTGCGCAGGTAATCGTGCGGCGACCGCACGCATGACGCGATCCGGTCACCGCCTCTTGGCTCGCGTCCCCCGGACCATTCCCTCTCTCGGCAGGGCTCGGGTGCGGCCGACGCATGGTCGTGTGTGCTGCGTCAGCCCCTTCGGCGCCGAGAGTGTGCGCGGGGACTCAAGGGGACGTGGGTCGATCGCATCCGAATCATCTCGGAATTTTTTCAATGAAAGACGGCGCTTATGCCGTTGTGTCGTCAGGATAGCCGGGCCACATCGCCGTCGCTGGCCCGGAGCCGCTGAGCGTGTCTCGGTACCGCGGAAACCCGTGTCTTTCGCTATTCATTCTTTTATCAAGAACGGTTCCTTGTAAGGGTTTTTCCATGAAATCGTCCCGGTCCGGCTTTACCCTGATCGAACTGCTCGTGGTCATCGCGATTATCGCCGTGCTGATCGCGTTGCTGTTGCCCGCCGTGCAGGCGGCGCGCGAGGCTGCGCGGCGGGCACAATGCGTCAACAACCTCAAGCAGTTCGGCATCGCGATGCACAACTATCACTCGGCGACGGACGTCTTCCCGATGGGGGCCTCGCTGTGCGTCTACAATTACGGCGGTGGATCCCCCTGCACGACCTGGAACAACTGGTCGGCCCACGCCTTGATGCTGAACTACCTGGAACAAGGGGCGCTGTACAACGCGATTAACTTCATGATGGAGGGGCGCGGCAGCGACTACGCCAGCGTCGCAAACGCAACCGCCTACAACGCGAAGATCTCCGTCTTCCTTTGCCCCTCGGATCCCAACGGCGGCCGTGTGAATGATAACTGCTACTATGGCAGCGTTGGACCCACGACCAATGCCGGCAGCGACACCCCGCCGAGGCCCACGTCACCATCGTGCCCGAACTACCAGAGCCCCACTTCGGGCGTGTTCGCGTTTCGACTGTCGTACGGGCTCCGCGACATTACCGACGGGTCGTCAAACACGATCGCGTTCTCCGAAGGCCAGGCCGGACAAATTACACAGGCGGTCCTCCCGGGCAACATGATCATGGGCGCGGGGCTCTCCGGCTCGGCGTATTTCCTGAACGCCTTCCAGAACCAGGCGGCGGTTCTCTCCGACCTCGCCATCTGCAACGCCAAGTTCGTCCCGTCGAACTCGGGCAACATCTCCGTCGGCCACGGCCACGACTGGGGCGTCGGCGGCATGGGAGCGACGTTGTTCAACACGATCGTTCCCCCCAGCAGCAACCAGTACAAGTGGGCTGCCTGCCGGACTGACTGCGGCGGTGGCTGCGACGGGGCCAGCATGGATTACTCGAACGCGGGAAGTTATCACTCGGGCGGGGCCAACACCTTGATGGCCGACGGCAGCGTCAAATTCGTCAAGAGCTCTGTCGCCATGAACGTCTACTGGGCCCTTGGTAGCCGCAACGGCGGCGAAGTGGTCGACGCCAGCAGTTACTGATGACCGTCATCGTCGATCCAGCCCTCGGCTTCGAGAGAACCTTTCGAACTCGAGGGTCGTCTTGTTCGTTTCGAACCCGATTGCATAGACCTCAACGAACCGGGAATCCTCCTATGAAGACGATCCAGTGGGCTCTGATCGCGTGCCGTGTTCTCACGGTCTCGTTTGGCCTGACCCTCCTCGGAAGCGGATGCGGTGACCAAAGTGCGCCGACCAACGGTCCGCCTACAGAGGCCGAGAAGAAGTGGGACGCCGAGACCCGCAATGCCATGGAGAATGCATCGAAGAACGCACAGAAGAAGTGACGCGGGGAGCTCCAGCGGCGGCAATAAGCCGCTGGTTTCGGAGTTGCCAGGGTTTGTCCGAGTCCGCACGCTTCCGCGTGCGGTTACCTGGGGGTGCGTTCGAGGCCTGGTAATGGTTCGAAAGCGATTGCAAGCGCCCGCGTTCCAACGAACCTTGTCGAGCTCACAAGAACGAAGAGCGCGGAGTTCCGCGAGCCCCTGTCTGTCGGCCGTAGCGATGACTTTTTGGAGGGTCGATGGTTCCGCGACTTTTCATTTTCCGCTTCTGTGCAATCGGCGTGGTTCTCCTGAGCACCGGGCAAGTCCCCGCTGCGGACGACGTTCCACCGCTTCGGCCCCCCGCGGTTCCGTTGGTCGCGTGCGATCCTTATTTCAGCGTCTGGTCCACCGCGGACCGGCTGACTGATGACACCACTCGGCACTGGACGGGCAAGCCTCAGCCGCTCTCGAGCATGACACGGATCGATGGGAAGACGTACCGGCTCATGGGCAACGAGCCGAAGGATGTTCCGGCACTGTCGCAGGTCGGCGTTGCCGTTCAGCCCACGCGGACGATTTACGACTTCGAAGGTGCCCAGACACACATCACCCTCACCTTTTTGACCCCGTCCCTGCCCGAGGATCTGGACATCCTCTCCCGGCCGCTCACGTATCTGACGTGGGACGTCCGGTCGCTCGACAGTAAGCCACACTCTGTGTCGATCTACTTCAGCGCGAGCGCCGAGCTGGCGGTCAACGTCCCATCCCAGCGCGTTGACTGGTCGGACGAGACGAAGGGTGATTTGCGACTGCTCCGGATCGGCTCGGAGGAGCAGCCGGTCTTGAAGAAGAAGGGGGACGACCTGCGGATCGACTGGGGCTATGCGTACGCCGCCGCGCCTGCGAACTCGGCTCGCGGCAAGGTCGGTTCCGACCGCGCGTGCGCCGCGGCTTTCGTCGATGGAGGCAAGCTCCCCGACTCGGCCGACGACCACATGCCTCGCGCTGCGAACGACGAGCGGCCAGTGATGGCATTCGTCTTCGATCTCGGCAGCGTTGCCGAATCGCCGGTCGCGCGGCATCTTCTCCTGGCGTATGACGATCTTTATGCGATCACCTATTTCCGGCAGAACCTCCGTCCCTACTGGCGACGCGCCGGGATGCAGGCCGCCGAGCTGCTCCAGCGGAGCGAGGCGGAATACGAGGCGCTCCGGAAACGCTGTCAGGCGTTCGACGATGAGCTGATGACCGACCTGAGGACCGCGGGCGGCGAGAAGTACGCCAGGCTGGCTGCCTTGGCCTATCGCCAGTGCCTTGCCGCCAACAAGCTCGCAGCCGACGCGAACGGGCAGCCGTTGCTCTTCCCCAAGGAGAACTTCAGCAACGGCTGCATCGCCACGGTGGACGTGATCTACCCGATGGACCCGTGGTTCCTCCTGTTCAGCCCGACGCTGACGAGGGCGTCGCTCGCGCCGGTCTTGAGTTACGCCGCATCGGATCGTTGGAGGTTCCCGTTCGCTCCGCACGACCTCGGCACGTATCCCCTGGCCAACGGCCAGGTCTACGGCGGTGGTGAACGGACCGAGGAGAATCAGATGCCCGTCGAGGAGAGCGGCGACATCCTCCTCTTGATCGCTGCGCTCGCCCAGATCGAGGGCAACGCCGACTTCGCCTCGGCCTACTGGCCGGAGTTGACGAAATGGGCGCACTACCTCGAAGAGAAGGGATTCGACCCCGAGAACCAACTCTGCACCGACGACTTCGCCGGGCACCTTGCGCACAACGTCAACCTCTCAGCCAAGGCCATTCTTGCCCTGGGCGCCTACGGGCGCCTGTGTGAGTTGCGTGGGGAAAAGTCTGAGGGAACGCGTTACCACAAGCTCGCCGGTGACATGGCTCGCAAGTGGGTTCAGGCCGCGGACGACGGTGACCATTTCCGGCTCGCCTTCGACCGCGAAGGGACCTGGAGCCAGAAGTACAACCTCGTCTGGGACCGCCTGCTCGCGCTGAACCTCTTTCCGGCGGAAGTGATCCAGAAGGAAATGCGCTTCTATCTCCGGACTCAGGATCGTTACGGCCTTCCGCTCGATAACCGCAAGCCCTACGCGAAGCTCGACTGGACCGTCTGGACCGCGACGATGGCTGACAGCCGCGCCAACTTTGAGGCTCTCGTCGGCCCACTCTACGATTTCCTGAACGCGACGCCCAACCGCGTCCCGATGTCCGACTGGTACTGGACCAAGGACGCCAAACAAGCGGGATTCCAGGCCCGCTCGGTTGTCGGCGGGGTGTTCATCAAGCTGATGGCCGACCGTGCGACCTGGACGAAGTGGGCACGCCGCGACCGCACGCGTGCCTCCGGTTGGGCCCCCGTGCCTCCGCGGCCGGTCGTTAAGGAGGTCATCCCCACGGCGCGGCAGGCGTCGATCGCCTGGCGGTTCACCGTCAAGCGGCCCGCGAGCGATTGGATGAAACCCAGCTTTGACGACTCCCAATGGAAGGAGTCCGCTGGCGGCTTCGGCACAGCGCAGACCCCCAATACCTCGCCTGGCCGGCGGACCGACTGGAACACTCCGGACATCTGGCTCCGCCGCGAGTTCAGCCTCCCCAAGGGAAGCGTCGCCAACCTCCACCTGTTCACCTACCACGATGAGGACGCCGAGTACTTCATCAACGGAGTTCTGGCTGCCAGGGTCACGGGCTTCACGACCGATTACGAAGCCGTGCCGATCACCGCCGAAGCACGCGCTACGCTCCACCCGGGAAAGAACTTGATCGCCGTCCATTGCCACCAGACCGGCGGCGGCCAGTACATCGACATTGGGATCGTGGATATTATCGAGCAGGGCCGCCGCTGAGATCGGTACGCTGAGGAGAGACGCTTGGACCGGTGAACGGATCGCGGTCCAGGCATTGGTCAGACTCCTGGATTCTGCTGCGTATCTCGTCGCGGAGATGCGTCGTCTCAGAGCGGTTGCCACCGGGGGAGGACCCATCGGACGCGGCTCGCCCAGCCTCGCCCTCCGTTATAAGGCATGGATGTTCAGGTGCTCTCGAGAGTCTCGACGAAGACAAATCCAGCTTCCGCTGTCCGTTCGCGTTCGAATCCTTGTACTTCATACCAATCATGGCGGACGGCATCGCGAAGATCCGCTAAGTACATACCGGGCGGGTTTTTGCCTCGTCATGGTGGCAGACCGGCAAATCCGAGCGGTCGGCACGATTTGTGCTCTCTCCTCTCACCGGACCGCATCAGTGTCGAGGGGACGAGCGGCTTAGGACAGAAGTCGCGAAACCCACGCGCTCCGGGCCGCTCGACGCCGAGCGATTTTTCGGGACCCTGAAGCTGCTTGCCTGCATGGGATGCATCGGCCTGCGCATTGGGTCGGGGGTTGCGCGGAAATGCGAAATGGATTGCCCGCAAGAGTCCTTCTGGTGGAAGACGACCCCGACGCTCGGGACAATCTGCGCGATATTCTGGAGTTGGATGGCCATGTCATCGACGAGGCTGCGACGGTGGCCGAGGCGTCGGACCGCGAGGACTGGTCGGTCTACTCGCTGGTCCTTTTGGACCGCAGACTTCCCGACGGGACGGGCGTTGACCTGCTCCCCGAGTTGAAACGGCTCGCACCCGCAGCCGACGTGATCATCCTTACGGGGTTGTCCGATGTCGAGGGAGCAATTCAGGCGCTCCGCCAAGGCGCGGTCGACTATCTACTGAAGCCCATCAACCCGGACGAACTGCGAACGCGCGTCGCGCGGCTTATCGAGCGTCGGCGCGCGGACGCGGAATTGCGCAGGCGCTCGTTCATACTCCAGTCGGTCGTCAGCCAGGTGGACGACGCGGCGATTGTGGTCGATCGTTGCGGCAAAGTGTTACTTCATAGCCCCGCCGTCGAACGACTGTTCGGACCCATCCGCGCGGGTTCGGCCATTCAGGAGTCGCTGGCGGTTGGGCGTATACTCCGGGCTGATGCGTCGACGCCTTACGCTCTCGCGGACTTACCGCTGTCGCGGGCGTTGAGAGGGCACGTGGTTATCGACGAGGAAATCTACATAAAGCCTTTCGGCGGTTTATCGGGCCGTTGGATGAGTGCGCATGCCGCGCCCCTGCGCGACGGTGACGGAATCCAAGGGGCCGTTGTCATCCTGCGCGACATCACGGAACGCAAGGAAGCCCAGGCCCGCGCCCTCCAGGCGGAGCGGTTGGCGGCCATCGGTATCATGGTTACCGGCCTGGCGCACGAGAGCCGCAACGCGCTGCAACGGAGCCAGGCGTGCCTGGAAATGCTCGCTCTGGAACTTCCGGATCGGCCCCGGGCGCAAGACCTCCTTGCGCGGCTCCAGAAAGCCCAGGATGAACTTGCCCGCGTTTACGAGGGCGTGCGCAACTACGCCGCTCCCATCCAGCTCGAACGAACGCGTCTGCAACCTCGCCGATGTCTGGCAGACCGCCTGGAACGAGCTGCAGCCGGTCCGGAAAGGGCGGGTGGCGGAACTTCACGAAACCGTCCATGTCGCGGACACACGCTGCCGCGTCGATCCGTTCCGCATGGGGCAGGTCTTCCGCAACTTGCTGGAGAATGCGGTCGCCGCTTGTCCCGACCCCGTCGAGATCGGGATCGAGTGCACGTCGGCCCCATTATTCCAAACGCAGCCCGCCCTGAAGATCTCGATTCGCGACAACGGACCGGGGTTTGCCCCCGACGAGGCGAAACGAGCCTTCGAGGCGTTTTTCACCACCAAAACGAAAGGAACGGGGCTGGGGCTCGCCATCGCCAAGCGCATTCTCGAGGCCCACGGAGGTCGGATCGCCCTCGCGGAAAACTCTCGCCATGGCGCAGAATTCCTCCTTATTCTACCTCGAGGTGAGCGTGACGGCGAACGAATGCGAGCAGAAACGGCTTCAGCTACCAACGCCGTCAACCGCAACGCTGGCTGACACGATTCAGCACCACCGCCAGCCGCACGGCGGAGCGCAAGCTGCGACTCACCGTTGCGTACGCCGACTCGCTCAGCGCGATCGCACAGCCTTGGGACGGCTGCCCACGAAGTCTGCCAGGTGCTCGCCGGTGAGCGTTGACTTCGCCGCCACGAGGTCGGCCGGGGTGCCTTCGAACACGATCCGCCCGCCGTCGTGGCCCGCGCCCGGACCGAGGTCGATGATCCAGTCGGCGTGCGCCATCACGGACTGGTGGTGCTCGATCACGATCACGGACTTACCCGAATCGACCAGCCGGTCCAGCAGTCCGAGCAACTGTTCGAGGTCGGCGAGGTGCAGTCCGGTTGTCGGCTCGTCGAGCACGTAAACGCCGCCCTCCTCGCCCATGTGCGTTGCAAGCTTGAGCCGCTGCCGCTCGCCACCCGACAGCGTGGTGAGCGGTTGGCCGAGCCGCAGATAGCCGAGCCCCACGTTGGCCATGCGCTGGAGGATCGCGTGCGCGGCGGGCGTACGTGCCTCGCCGGTGCCGAAGAACACGACTGCGTCGTCGACCGGCAGGTCGAGCACCTCGGCGATGTTGAGGCCGCCGAACCGGTAGTCCAAAACCGATGCCTGGAACCGCCGGCCCTCGCAGTCCTCGCAGACGGTGGTGACGCCGGCCATTATCCCCAGGTCGGTGTAAATCACGCCGGCCCCGTTACAGGTGGGGCAGGCGCCCTCGGAGTTGGCGCTGAACAGGGCGGGCTTCACGCCGTTGGCCTTTGCGAACGCCTTCCGGATCGGCTCCAGCAGGTCGGTGTACGTCGCTGGGTTGCTCCGGCGCGATCCTTTGATTGGGGTCTGGTCGACCGACACAACCCCGTCGCGGCCACTCACTGAGCCGTGGATCAGTGAACTCTTGCCCGACCCCGCCACGCCCGTCACCACCACCAGCACGCCGAGCGGGATGTCGACGTTGACGTTCTGCAAGTTGTGGGTTCGGGCCCCGCGCACCTCCATCACGCCCGTCCTCTTGCGCACCGACGGCTTCAGCGCGGCCCGGTCGTTGAAGTGACGCCCCGTCAGCGTGCCGCTGGCCCGGAGCCCATCGACGGTCCCCTCGAAGACCACCTCGCCGCCAGCCGTGCCCGCGCCGGGGCCGAGGTCGACGACGTGGTCGGCGATCACGATCGTCTCTGGCTTGTGCTCGACCACGAGGACGGTGTTCCCCTTGTCGCGCAGCCGGAGCAGCAAGCCGTTCATCCGCTGGATGTCATGGGGGTGCAGTCCGATTGTGGGCTCGTCGAAGACGTAGGTCACGTCGGTGAGCGACGACCCGAGGTGCCCAATCATCTTGATCCGCTGGGCCTCACCGCCCGATAGCGTGCCCGATGGACGGTCAAGGCTGAGGTAGCCCAGTCCGATCTCCACGAACGAGTCGAGCGTGTGTCGCAGCTTCGCCAGCAGCGGCGCGACGGACGGCTCGTTCAGACCGCGCACCCACTCCGCGAGGTCGTTGATTTGCATCGCACAGGTATCGGCGATGTTGGTTCCCTTGATCTTGGAGGACCGGGCGGCCTCACTGAGCCGGGTACCCCCGCACTCGGGACAGACGGTGAACGTAACCGCACGCTCCACGAACGTTCGGATGTGCGGCTGCATCGCCTCGACGTCCTTGGACAGGAACGACTTCTGGATCTTCGGGACAAGGCCCTCGTAGGTGAGGTTGATGTTGTTAACCTTGACCTTGGTTGGCTCCTTGTAGAGGAAGTCCTGGCGCTCCTTCTTGCTGTATTTGCGGATCGGCTTGTCCGGGTCGAAGAAGCCCGACTCCGCAAAGATGCGTACCTGCCAGCCGTCGGCCGTGTACCCAGGGATCGTGATCGCACCCTCGTTGAGCGACTTGCTCTCGTCGAACAATTGAGACAGGTCGATGTCGTTGACCTGTCCCATGCCCTCGCAGCGCGGGCACATCCCGCCGGTGAGGTTGAACTCGCGCTTCTCCGTCTTCTTCCCCGCGCCCTTCTCAACCGTGATCGCCCCGACCCCTCGGACCGACGGGACGTTAAAGGAGAACGCATTGGACGAGCCGATGTGTGGCTTACCGAGCCGGCTGAACAGGACCCGCAGCATCGCGTTGGCGTCGGTCGCCGTGCCGACCGTCGAACGGGAGTTGGCGCCCATGCGCTCCTGGTCGACGATGATCGCGGTCGTTAACCCATCGAGTACGTCGACCTCAGGCCGGGCCAGCGCCGGCATGAATCCCTGCACGAATGCGCTGTAGGTCTCGTTGATCAGCCGCTGCGACTCCGCCGCGATGGTCCCGAAGACCAGTGACGACTTACCCGATCCCGACACGCCGGTGAACACCGTCAGCCGCCGCTTGGGGATTGCGATGCTGACGTCCTTCAGGTTGTTCTCGCGGGCGCCCTGGACGCGGATCAGGTCGTGGCTGTCTGCGGGGTGCTGGATGGGTCGTGCCATAATCGCAATCATCTCATCGACTGTCGGCGGTTTGTGAAGAGACCCCTAGGCGTTTTGGAGGAACCCGCCGGATGAGCAGATCATGTGCCTGAAGCACTTTTTGGTCAACCGAGTAAACAGGATAAGGTATCCACCCGAGTCGGGTGAGCCAAACGCTGGGTTGCGGCGTGCCGCGCACCGACCAACTGTGCCGGACTACCGCGCTACGACTGGCGCACGAAGAATTGGTGCCTCTGATCGGCACGGCGCTGGCATCGTCAAGCGATCCGAGCCTGGCCGATCTCCCATTCCGTCGACTCCAGACATTGGCTTGGTTGCTCGAAGGAGATCGCGAGAAGCAGGTCGTGGTCCGGCTGGGTATCGGCATCGCCACGGTGCATACCTACTTCAAGGCACTGTATCTCCACTTCGGTGTGAGGGCAGGGCCGAGCTGATGGCGTGGTTCTTCCGCCAGGCCTACCCGCGCGGCGTGCTCCCGCCGCAATCAATTGATCGCTGTCAGTCATTGTGTCCGAAAAAGCGAATTTACACTGATTCTCCGGAGATGCCTGATATCGGGGCAGTTGAATACCCATAGGGCCGCTCGATGGGGAGGCGAGACGGGAACGAACAAAAGCGCAGCAACGCAGACACCGAGCGATCTCTCGTATATCATCTTCTTCGGCCGTGTGGAGAACGCAGGCAAGCAACGTTAACCTGACGCCGGCTTGCTTTTCTCCTTCGGATCGAGTTTCTTGATCTGTTCAAGTGCCTCTTTTGCCTGAGGTGTTTCCGGGAAGTCTTTTGCGATCTGACGATAGTATCCCAAAGCGGCGGTGGTTTTCTTCGACTTCTCAAGGTTCTGAGCCATCTTCAAAAGTGAAGCGGCGCGGGCCGACGGCTCGACCGCCTTCGCTGGCTGCGGCGGAGTGCCATTTTTTGTTCGCTTGGACCGTCCCTCGCTCATGACGGCCTTAAACTGTTCTGACGCCCACGGCGCCCAGTCGTCCTTTTCCTTGTCATAGAGCTGCCAATCAACCAACTCCAGGAATTGCCAGCCGAACTCTTCGCTGCTTGCGAACCGTTCAGGAAGTATTGTGCATTTGATGCGCATCAATCTCTTCGATTTCTTCTGGCTAGCTTCCACCAGCTTCTCCGACAAGGGACCGGAGTAGATGCGCTGAAGATAGACATTCGCTCTCTCAATTTCACGGCGACCATCCTTATCGACAGGAGTAAACTTGTACGCGGCATGAGTTGAACCAGCATTCTCATACCCATAATTATAGTAGTCTGAGATATCGAGGACGCCGCGCATGATGAAGGGACGGCCGACGTAGCTTCGCGCTGAGGCTTTAACCTTGATCAGCACCGTTTCATCCGCCAAAGGGGTGAATGCCTTCTTGTTATCGTCGGCTGCGAGCGCCAGGACGGCGAGCGCGCAAAGAATGGCAGCGTACCGCTTATCCATCGTCAGCTCCTTCCCTTGCTTTTGAGCCTGG
>DAIDJG010000282.1 GCA_027451445.1 Singulisphaera sp. | reverse complement strand
TCTCGAACCACTGGGTTACGAGGTCATCGCCGTCAGTCGAATCGCGGAAGCCCTCGATCAGGCTCGCTGCGCGATCCCCGATCTGATTCTCTCGGACGTCAACATGACGGAGGGCGACGGGTTCGAGTTCCTCAGACAGGTTAAGGCCGATCCACTTCTTCGGTCAGTCCCATTCGTCATGATCAGCTCGACGTATTGTGACGAGCGAATGCGGACCCTGGCACTGTCCCTGGGCGCATGCCGATATCTATTCCGGCCGATCGAGCCCCAGATCCTGGTCGCTGAGATCGAGGCGTGTCTGCGGGAACGACGGGAGTCTCCGTGATGGCAACCATCCTGATCGTTGACGATCACGCACACAATCGCGAGTACCTCACTTCGCTCCTCACCCACCGAGGCTACGGTCTTCTCGAGGCGGTCGACGGGGAAGAAGCGCTGGCGCTCGTGCGAGCCGAGCGCCCCACGTTGGTGATCACCGATGTGCTGATGCCGAGGATGGACGGGTTCGAGTTCGTCCGCCGGCTGCGAGCCGACCCGTTGGTCTCACGGACGCCCGTAATCTTCTACACCGCCGAGTATCAGCGGCCGGAGGCTCATCACTTGTCCCGGGCCGGAGGCGTCGTCCACCACCTGGCCAAGCCTGCGGAACCCGAGGAAATCCTCCGCGTCGTGGAGGACGTCTTAGGCATGGCAACGGACGAAGTTGTGGCCGCTCCGACCGAGGAGTTTGAACGCGGACACCTGCGCCTGCTGACCGACAAGCTCGCCGTCCAGGTGAGCCGCTTGGAGGCGGCCAATCGGCGTCAGTCAGCCGTCGCCAAGCTCGGCCAGTTGGCCCTGTCACGGACGGACTCCGAGACGCTGATGCATGAGACCGTTTCGCTCGTCTCCCAAACTCTAGAGGTAGAATTCTGCCATGTCCTGGAAGTGCTACCGAACGACGAGGACTTTCTCCTTCGCGCAGATGTGGGTTGGAACGCCGCGCTGCTTCACCAAGCACGTTTCAAGCAGGGGACGGCTTCGGAATGCGGTTACACGCTGCTTCGCCGGGAACCTGTGAGCATCGAAAACATCCGGACCGAACGCCGATTCATGATCTCGCCTTTGCTGCAAGTCCACGGCGTGACCAGCGGTGTGACCGTCGTCATCCCCGGGATGGAGCGTCCATTCGGCGTGCTGGGGGCCTATACCGCCAAGCTCCGTTTGTTCGACAGGGATGAGAGCGACTTCCTCGAGGCGATCGCCAGTGTGCTTGCTGCCGACATCGAAAGGCGGCGGGCGGAGGAGTCGCTGCGCCGCACCGAGGAACGGGTTCGGCTCGCCGTGACGGGTGCCGGAATGGGCACCTGGCATGTCGACTGGCGCACCAGTGAGACGCTCTGGTCCGATGTCTGTTATCGGATGTTTGGCCTGGGACCGGGTACGGCTATCGATCAAGAGACGTTTCACGCGGCGGTCCATCCAGATGACCGTCCCCTCGTCAATGCGGCAATCCGCCGTGCGGTAATCGAGCGCGCCGATTACGACGTCGAGTATCGCATTCTGTGGCCCGATGCAACGGAACACTGGGTTGCCGCAAGAGGAGCATGCTATTTCGACGAAAACGACCAACCTCTCCGCATGGAGGGCGTCGTACTCGACATCACGCAGCACAAACGAACGGAGCGGACCCTCGAGGAGAACGCCGGGCGTCTGCAGGAACTCACGCGGCGATTCATCGAACTCCAGGAGGCCGAACGCCGGCACTTGGCCCGCGAGCTGCACGACGAGATCGGCCAGGTTTTGACTGCCCTGAAGATCAACCTCCAAAAGGCCTCGACGGGTGGCCCGGGTGCCGCGGGACGGCTCGACGAGAGCGTCACGCTTCTGGATCGCACGCTTCAGCAGGTTCGGGGAATGGCCCTGGATCTGCGTCCATCGCTGCTCGACAATCTGGGGCTGGTCGCTGCCCTGGAGTGGTATGTCGGACGCCACGCGGAGCGCACGGGGCTCGTTGGACGCCTCGTCGCCGACCCTCCGGAGATCCACACCGATCCCGCGATCGAGATCGCCTGCTTCCGAGTCACCCAGGAAGCCTTGACCAATGTCGCTCGCCATGCGCGCGCGAGCCGATTCACCGTCGAGCTGACACAGCACGACTCGGGATTGCTCCTCGTCGTGCGCGACGATGGAGTCGGATTCAACCCTGATGCGGCGGAACGTGCCGCAGGGCATGGCGCTAGCCTTGGAGTCGCGGGGATGCGGGAGCGTGTGGAGCTTGTGGGCGGCCAAATCACGTTCGTCTCGGAACCGGGGTGCGGCACCGAGGTGCAAGTCGAATTCCCCATGGTTTCGAAGCTGCAGAAGTCGCCGATTTCATAAATTCGTAGGAGTTACGCAGTTGGAATCACCACGCCGCCACGAACAGCACGCCCTCGTTCCCACGCTCCTGCCTGGGAATGCGGTCTTGACCGCTCTGCGGTCGCCCCAGCGGTGCGTTTGCTGGGCCAAGTCAGGCGTTGCCTTGAAACCGTCGCCCAGAATCTTCTGCTCATCCATACCGAAGTCGGCGCAGCGGTGCGTGACCAGGCGATCCATCTCTTCAAACGTTCCCTGATCCAGCAGCAG
>DAIDJG010000281.1 GCA_027451445.1 Singulisphaera sp. | reverse complement strand
GGCGTCGCCGCGCGCCTTCCAGACCTCGCCGAAGCCGCCGATGGCCAGACGCTCGACGAGCTCCCATTTGGGAGCACCCGGGGGCCGGTCGCCTTCTTTGAAGAGCGGGGGCCGGGGCGGGATCACGCTCAGGAGGTCGTTGGGGCGCAGGATCGTGAAGTCGGCGGGCACCGTGGTGCCGCTCCAGTCTTCGGGGCGGCGGAACGTCGACCGGATCCGCGCGGGGAAGAGCTTGAGGTACTCGGTGGCGGCCCGCTGCTGTTCGGGCGGCTGATCGTGCAGCACTTCCCGGACGATCGCCTCGGCCTTCTTGTCGAATTCGGGACCCGGCAGCGCGGCCGCTTGAGCCAGCGCCTGGCGAATGACGACTTGCTGTCTGTCCGCGGGCACATTCTTGCGAAAGCGCGCCAGGATCGCCGAGGCGAAATCGAGGATGCGCTGGCCCCCCTGGGCGATCTCGCCGAGGTTGTGCACCACGGGTGCGGCGACGGCCAAGGCTCCGACCACCGCGCTGAAGAATTCCACCATGATGGTTGCCCATGTATCAGGGATCGTATGCGGTCGAGCGTCGATGGGTAGTTCGCCGCAACGGTCCGGGTATTGCACCCAAGGCGGGGTGAAAAATCAATTTCCGGTCACGGTTGCACGGCTACCGGTGTGGCTGCCCGGGCCGTTCCTCCTCGCTCCGGATGCGATTCGTTCGCGGCAGTCCGAGAGCGGTGCCCGATCGTGAATGAAAGGGCCCTGGTCCCGCCCGGTAACGATGCGAAAGACTACTCGCCCGAGTAATCCTCGAACAGCGCGATGCTGGCCGTGTAACCGTGCTCGCAGTTCTGGCCCCCAAGGGGACCGAACTGTCCCCTGCCGAAGAAGCCGGCGACCGGAATCGGTCCGAGTATCTCGCGCAATAGGGAGACCTCGTGGCTGAGTGATTCCCCGAGCTGGAGGAACCTCCGGCTGCTGGCGCTGAAGAGGAGCGCGCCGAGCCGGCGCACGCCTGGTCGTTCGCTTTTTTCTCGCTCGAGCAGGATGCGCAGGTCTTCATCAGCCGAGTTGATATCGCGCACGTGAAACTGAACGGTCTGGCCGACCCGCGTGTGGAGGACGGAATTGACTCCTCCCGCTTCGTCGATGCATATGACGGTTCCGATCTGGAAGTCGCCCCGGCCAAACGATTCCTGGTGCGCGTTGATCGCGCGGCCGAGCAGCAGAACCTTCTCCTGTCCGTGTGCCCGATCGTCCGGAGCGAGAACCCCGGGCGGCAAATACCCCATCGGGAAAATGAAGCCGTCCTCCACGCGTGCCAGATCGCCGGGAACGCGCGTCGCCAGCAGATCCTCCAGGACCGCGCGTGCTGGGAGGCCGCCCAACTCACGCACGAAGCCGTCCTCGTCGACGTCTGTCACGATATAAGGACAGCCAATCGGCCGGCAACCCTGGCTCACAACGGTGCGGAGCGCGAAGCGGCCGGTCAGCCGCACCCCGACTGCGCCTGTGCGGAACACGCGGTCATCCAGCACCAGGCGATGGCGCCCATCCCTTCGCCCGCCACCCGCCGACCCGCCCATGATGCACAGCCTGTCCGTTGAATCATCAAGCGCCAGGATTCGCGCCATCTTTTCCGGGACGCACAGCGCGCGCGTTCTCTCATCGAGCGCCATCCGGAAGCGCGGAGCGACAAAACGGTCGGGATCGGCAAACAGGATCAACGCCGACGGGTTCGTGTCACCAGCCGCGCTAGGCCACCCCGCGAAATCAATCTCGGAACGCATTCGGAAGGGTTGGACGCCCACACCAGGAAGCGTGACGGCCCAAACGCTCAGCGCCGGGGCGCCATCGATTTGGCGGTCTTCGCCGGCGACCGCATCCCCCGTGCATCCGACCACGTGGCGCGCGATCCCGCGCTCCCGAAGGGTGGTGGAGACGGGGCGGAACGCGGCCCGGTGATGCCGCGTCGCGAAGACGAACGCAAGGTCCGCTGCGTGCCCGTCGAGCCCCCGCAACACGCGCTCGACCACCTCGGTGACCGCGACTCCGGGATCGGACGCCGTCGAAAGCGCGCAGACGCATCCCATGAGTCGTATCCCCCAATCGGCGACGTACGAGCCCGAGTATGGCGCGCGTTGATTCTAACGGCGCCGACGTCACTCGCACAGGACGTGTCGGCACCACGGCTTCCTTTTGGTAATCGGGTCGGAACGCGATGCACAAGCTCACGGTGTGAGAATCTCAGACCGAATGCCCGCCCACCACCAACCTCCTCCGGCTCGGCCGATGTCAGGATGACCGCGCAAAGTGTACTCACCTCTCCTCGGCGGCCGTCGCCCCCAAAGAGCACACGCCTGCGGTCGGTCAACGACGAAAAACCATCCACCGAAAAAACGCTGAAAACCTCGGTAAACACATTGCGAACGCGAGGTCTTGGCGAGAAAAAACTAACGAGTTACCCGGAGCATAATAGATAGGGACTCGAAGAGCGTTGAGGAATGAAGGAAGATGCACCGGACTGGTCACTATCAGTGATACGCTCAAAAAGCATGAGGGAAGACCGAGGAACAGGTCTTTCATCCCGCCTCCCTCAACTCGTAAGGAGTGAGCCGGCAAAAATCCGAGGGTTCAGGGATTTTTCCTTCGAACACCGCAAGCCAACAGACGTACACAAAGTGGCCGAACGTTTACTTGCACCCGTTTCCCACCGCCGGAGCATCTCCGACGCGAGCAACCGGCGGCCGGAAATGGAATGGGAGGTCGGTGCATCATGTCACCAACACATTTCAACACAGATCGCTCATCCGCTTTGCGCCGTCGGGCGGCACCTTGGTGCGGCTCGCCAACGTCAGGCGGGGAAATCAGATACCGCCCTTCGATTGCGCTGCCGACCGAAAATAGCCAAATTTGCCCTGATGCACCGGCGCGAGCCTCACGGACGACGAGCGTGAGCGAGATCATTGGCTCCATCTCACGACAAGTGTCTGACAGCATATTTCGGATATCTCGTAAATCTCGGAGACATTTTCGAAGAGATATTGAGACCTTTAAGAAGAATACGGGGGATGAAACCGGTCTCTCGCCTTTAGATCGAGCTCGCTCGACGTCGTTGTATCGCCATAAGAGTCGTGCATTAACTGGCGAATGTGGGTGATCTTCGGTTTTTGTCAACGCTCGCATCGGAGAACTGAAAGTGCTCGCCACCTGGTACGCGAAGTTGGAAAACTTTGCCGCTCTCGATCGATGCTGCGTCGCGCTTACCAGCAGGGACCAAGTGCTGAACGCTCACGAAATCTTCCGGATCGCGTCCCCACGGGAACGTATGGGCTCTTGGCTTCATCGAATCTTCATCACGACGAATGCGCAGTGCGCGCGCCATTCGGTCATTCGGAACCCCTTGCAACACAACGACTTAGCTAGTTCCGAATGGACGAGATCCGACCGCTATTCGGAACTCATTGGCAATTCGAGAGTTATGGCATCCGGGTGGCTCAGATGAGGGAATGAGGCCGGATCACGAATCTGTGCACGGTTGTCTCGGAGATGTTTACGGGTTTTCGAGGAGCGCGGTATGCCGACAGCGCAGAGCGGCTGGCGGTACATCGGTGCTTGGACTACAATTCGTCGAGCTTTCTCCCTTTGCGCACGGCCGTTGCAATCCCGCTGGCCCTGGGCGAGTCCTTTGGAGTGTTCAGCAGTTCCATGATTCACCCCTGGCACGACGTGACTCCCGGCGAACACCTGCCGCAGGAGTTCAACGCCCTCGTCGAAATCCCAATGGGCTCCAGCGTCAAGTATGAGCTCGACAAGCGGACCGGGTTGCTCCGACTCGACCGCGTCCTCTATTCGGCCGTCTATTACCCCGCGAACTACGGCTTCATTCCGCAGACGTACGCCGAGGACGATGACCCGCTGGACGTCCTGGTTCTTTGTCAGGAGGCGCTGGCGCCGTTGACCCTGGTGACGGCCCGGGCGATTGGCCTGATGACGATGCTCGACGGTGGCAAGCCGGACCACAAGATCGTTGCCGTGGCGGTCGGCGACCCGGAGTTCAATAGCTTCCGAGAGGCGGCCGAGCTCCCCAGCCATCGGCTCTCGATGCTGCGACGGTTCTTTCAGGACTACAAGCAGCTCGAGGGCAAGCAAGTCGAGGTCGACGAGTTCCAGCACGCCGCGGAAGCGTTGCCGATTATTGAAGACGCACTTCAGCGCTACAGTCACCTGCGTCGCCGAGGGTTCCACTAAATAACCTTGCACGAACCTGGGACGCGGTGGTGTCATGTCTCCCCGACCCCAGCCACCTTGTGTGGCTGGTGAAGGAGGTCATTGGCTAGGGGCGAGCGCGCGAAGGAATACCGTTTGGCTCGAGGTCGTTGTTTAGCCACCGACCTTCTTCACCACCCGCACAAGGCGGGTGGGGTCGGGGAATCCAGGCGCGTCCCAAGTTCCCGCGAGGTTATTTAGGCCATGCGCGCGGTTGTCATTGGAGGCTCCGGGCAAATCGGTAGCTGGCTCCTCCGTGTGCTGGCCGAGCGGGGCCACGAGGCGGTCGGCACCTATGCGACGTGCCCGTACGAGGGTCTCGTTCCGCTCGACGCATCGGATTTGACCCGAGCCGCCGACTGGCTGCGCGGGCAATCCCCTGACGTGGTTTTTTACCCCGCCGGTTTCACCTGGGTCGACGGTTGTGAGCGCGACCCGGCGCGGGCCCGGGCCGCGAATGTGGTTCAGCCCGTCAACCTCGCGCGGGTGGCCACGGACGTGGGAGCACGGTTCATCTACTTCTCGACGGATTATGTGTTTGACGGTGTACGCGGACCATATGCCGAGACGGACGCACCGAACCCGCTCTCGGTCTACGGCCGCGCCAAGCGCGAGGCCGAGGAGGCGCTCGGGGACGAGCACCTGACGATCCGCACGAGCTGGGTCTTCGGACCGGAGCGTCAGGGCAAGAACTTCGCCTACCAGTTGGCCAAGGCCCTCCGCACGCAAGGGACGCTCGTCTGCCCTTCCGATCAGGTCTCGAGCCCGAGTTACGGGCCCGACGTGGCGCGTGCCGCTGTGCTTCTGGCCGAACAGGGTCAGCGCGGTATCATCCACGCCGCCGGCCCGGAAGTGCTGGGCCGCGTGGAGTTCGCCCGCTCTCTCGCCACGGCGTTTGGCCTCGACCCGGATGGTATCACGGGCAAAACGACCGAGGAGCTAGGCCAGGAAGCGCCCCGGCCGCTCCAGGGGGGCCTGCTCACGCCTCGTCTCGACGCTTGCCTGCCGGGCGTGATGCGCCCGCTCAATGCCTCGCTGGATGACTTTCTCACCAGGCTGGCCGAACCCAACTCGGGCCTGCGGCCGCTTTTCGTGTCGTGAACGTGGTGCAAATATGATCCTGCCTCTGGGAAAACTACCCTTTTCCCTCAGGGCGGAGTCGGTTACGATGCGTGTGAGCCCAGGTAGGGCGCGCACAGCCCACCATCCCTCAGACGACTTGCTGGGTCCTGCCCACCCTGCACTGCTACCGGGCAAATAGTCGAAAACTACGGAAACGAGCGAACATACGTACTCCCTCCCCCACAAGGGGGGAGGGAGATAAATCCTCCGCTCTCTTGTGTTTAGGGTTAGAGTTGACCGGGATTCAGCTTTAAGGAGGTCACGGATGACGCCTTACGACGGAGCGATGGCCATCTTGTTTGTGGCGGGGTTGATCTGGGGGGCCTGGCGGGGGATCACCTGGCAACTCGCGAGCCTGGGCTCGCTCATCGTGGGCTACTCGGTATCCCATCCCCTCTCCGCCCAGTTGGCGCCCCACTTCCCAGGTCCGCCAATCGCCCAACGGTCGCTCGCGATGCTGGCCATTTACGTCGCCGTGTCGGGGGGGATCTTCTTTGCGGCCTGGCTGGTACGGGCAACGCTTAGACAAATGCAGTTCGAGGCATTCGACCGTCACCTGGGCATGGTGTTGGGCGGCCTCGAGGCGATTTTCGTGGGAATGGTCGTGACGTTGTTCGTGGTCAGCTTTGCCCCCGATCTGCGCACGCCCATCTTCTCCAGCCCGACGGGGCACGCCGTGGCCCAGGTGATGGATGCCGTCGGCCCGGTGTTGCCGACGGAGATCCGGGGCGAGCTGGCACGATTCTGGTCGCCCTCCGACAGCGCCGAGGCAAAGGCCGACGCCCCGGCCGCCGAGGAGAAAACCAAGGCGATCACGGACGAAGTCGTCTCGTTGCGAGGCGCCCTGGAACAGGCGGAGAAAAATGTCGGCAAGGCCATCGCCGATGAGGCGAAGCGCGATCTGCAAGGACTGGGCAACTCGAATGACCGAGCCGTTGAACGTCGGTGACCGAGAGATTAATCTAACACAGGTGCTCAAGCTCGCCGGCTGGGTGCTTAGCGGCGGTGAGGCGAAAACGCTCATCGCCGAAGGGCACATCCGCGTCAACGGCGCCGTCGAAACGCGCAAACGCCGGAAGATGGCCGTCGGTGACACCGTCGAGATGGAGGGCCACCCCCCTTTGATCCTGGCTTGATGAGCTCCTCTCCCCCAATCAAGCGATCATAACAGCACGCGCAGCGCCCTGCTTCCAAGGGCGCCGGCGACCACCTGGACATGCTGATCCCTTGCTGGGGATAGTGAGGAAACTTCATGAAGCGCATCGCAATCCTGACCGCCGGGGGAGATACGCCTGCCCTCAACGCGACCATCGCCGGGGCGGTTCATCGCGCGAACCAGTTGCGCGTCGAGGTGTATGGAATCATCAAAGGGTTTAGCGGCTTGCTGAACCCGCAGGTTCCCCACGTCCATCTTAACCCGCTCTTTACAAGCATCCCCGAACTCGACCCGACCCGCGGGGGCACGCTCCTGGGGGCGTCGCGCGACTACGTCGACGCCCAGGATCTCGAGACCATCGCCCGCGTTGCGGAACGTCTCCACCGGCTCAAAGTCGACGGCTTGATCTGCGTCGGCGGTGACGGAACACTCAATGGCATGCAGCCCCTGGGCGAGCACCTCCCCGTGGTCCTCGCGCCGAAGACCATCGACAACGACCTCGGCCTCAACTACCTGGACGAGGCCAGCGAATGGATCCGCGAGCCCAACGGCAGCTCCAAAGGCTACGAATACAAGAAACGGCCGGGTCGTGAGTTCGGCCTCGATGAGATGGTCAACTACGCGACGCCAGGGTTCGCCACCGCCGTCTACGTCTCCGCAACCAGCGTCCAGCGCATCCGGACAACCGCCGAAAGCCATCGCCGCGTCTCAATCATTGAGGTCATGGGGCGCGACAGCGGCATGATCGCGCTCGGGACCGCGTACGGCCAGCCCGACATCATCCTCGTCCCCGAATGTCCCTTCGACGCCGATCACCTCGTGGAGCGCGTCCTCGCCGTGCTCGATAAACAAAAGCACGCCGTGCTGGTTGTCTCGGAAGGGATCCGCGACGTACAGGGCCATATCCTGGGCGCGATCTCGGCGAGCAAGGACCCGGCGGGAAACGTCCAGTACACCGGAGCGGCCGAGGCGATCAAACGCCTCCTGGTTGACCGCATCGGCGATGCATTCTTCACGCAACAGCGGCGCAACGAAAGCGCGGATGCCGCGATCTTCGTCCGCAAAGTCGGCCACACCCAGCGCGGCGGGCGGCCGATCCAGTTCGACCGCTTCTACGCCTCGCAGCTTGGCGGCAAGGCCGTCGACCTGCTCATGCTCGGTCTCCACAACTGCATTTCGACCTTGCAATACCGTGACGGCGGCTTCGTCCTCGACAGCATCGACGCCAACAAGCTCCGCGACCGCTGGGGGAACATCCACGCCCGGCCCCTCTCCACCACGTTCTACGACCGCGAGCGTTTTCAGCCCTCCGCGAAGGGCGTCGAATACCTGCGCTCGATTTTTAGCAACGCCCTGGGGGTTGACGACGTTGAGAGCATTCGCAGCCTTTTCGACGTTGGGAACCTGATTCACCCCTACAACTCCGTTAACGTCGACGTCAACAAGCGGATCATGCGGCTCTCGGAGGCGTGAAGCCACGGTCCCCCAAGGCGTTCATTCGGGCGTGAGACCGAGCCGGGAACGAGCCTGTGTGATTGTTGCGCGCGCCTTGACGAGGTGTATAAGGTAATGGAGACTGCAACCGGTTTGAGGGCGTAGGCTCAATACCGTTCAAATAGTCGTAGACCTCGCGGACACAGGAACATAAATACTCCCTCCCCCCTTGTGGGGGAGGGAGTTAAATCCCTTGCGTGCTTCGGTTTAGGGTCAGTTGAACGGTATTCGGCGTCAGCTTCGCCATCCGTAGGGGAGTGTGCGGCCTGAGATTTGCGGGTGGAACGGCCCGGTTTTGCGAGACGGAACAACGGGCAGAAGCTCAGGTCGGAATGTGCGTGATCCCGAGACCGTGACCATTTCGGGGTGCGCGCCGGGCATATGCCGCGGTACGGGAAGGCTGAGATTCCATCGTGTGTTCGGGACCCCGGGGAAGCCGGTTCGTCCGGGTTTCGCGTCGTCGTATTTACAACACGTAACGTCAGGGATGACAGACCCTTGCGCGAGACGCTCCATGTCGCTTCAGACGCCTCGGTGCACCGCCGCAACTCACGTGACGATCATCCAACGTGGCGGCGAGACGGGCTCGGACCCCGGTGCGTTCGCTTCGGCCGTACGACAAGGGTTGCTCGCTAACCCCAAAACACTACCGTGGCCCTACTTCTATGACGAAGAGGGGTCGCGCCTCTTCGAACTCATTTGTCAGCTCCCTGAGTATTACCTCACGCGCACGGAAGATGCGTTGCTGAAGGCCCATGCCGACGCGATGGTGGCTGGCTGGGAGCGACCGCCAGCACTCGTCGAGCTGGGAAGCGGCAGTGCCATCAAGACGCAGCGCTTGATTGAGGCCGCCCTGCGCCGTTACGGAAGTGTTCATTATCTGCCGATTGATGTGTCGTCGACTTTCATCGAAGAATCGGCCGAATCGCTCCTGCGCGTCTATCCCGACCTGCGCATTACCGGCCATGTGGCGGACTACCGGACGGAACTGGGGCGCGTCGCCGAGCGGCTGACGGGCCCGAAGCTCGTGATCTTCCTGGGATCGAGCCTGGGCAATTACGAGCCCCGCGAGGCTTCCGCGCTCCTGCGCCAGGTCGCCTGGGTGATGGGTCCGTCGGACCGTTTGCTGCTCGGCACGGACCTGGACAAAGACCGAGCGGTCCTGGAAGCCGCTTATGACGACGCCCAAGGGGTCACAGCACGGTTCAACTTGAACCTCCTCGCGCGCGTCAACCGCGAGCTCGGGGCCGATTTCGACCTCGATGCATTCGCGCATCAGGCACGCTACTGTGCGGACCTCGAGCGGGTGGAAATGCACCTTGTGAGCCTGATGGATCAGACGGTCACCATCCCCGCGAGTCGTCTTACCGCGACGTTTAGTGATGGGGAATCAATCCACACCGAGAACTCATACAAATACACGTCTGCCCGCTTGAAAGACCTGGCCGCGCGGGCTGGGCTCGAAGAGGAGCACGCCTGGACCGACGATCAAGGCCTGTTTCGCCTTCAGCGGTGGAAGCTCAAGGGAACCCACTAAGGCCGAGTCGATCCGGATCCGTTTGAGAAGGGGGGGAACGACGGATCGATTACTCCGTGACGGGGATGATGCGGACCCGGCGCCTGTCACCCGGCATCGGCAGAACCCGGACTTCGCGCTCGCGGATCTTGCGCCGAATGATGGCCTGCACGCTGGGCAAGTGCGAGTTTGATTCCAGGTGAATCCACTCGGTCTCTTTGCTAGATGGCAGAGGCGGCTCGAAAGGGATGGCCTCGCGGAGGTGCGGCGTCGGCGAGATGGACATGAGGGCTCTCATTTCGTTCCTTTCGCGGATTCTCGGGCTTCGGCGCCCGTATCCGTCGGCCTTGAGACTTCGTCGCTCCGAGTGCTCGATCGTGGTCTGACCCGAGGGCGTCCTCGCCCCTCAGGGACAACTGCGCGCTGAAGCACTTCGTAAACAGATCGAATCGAAAAAAAGGTGGTCGCTTCAAAGATTCCGGAACGTTGTTGAGGAAATTCCGGAGACTCGCTGTGGATTCCGTGACTCCAAGGCCCATCTCCTTTTCCGCCCGAGCGCGGGCGGTTCGCTACGTTCCAGCCCGTCGCAGCGCACGCTACCTCAACTCATAAACGGACAGCCGCCCCATCGGTCGACAGCCGGACGTCAGCGGCCGTGATCTGCCCCATTCGTCGCTCCGTCGCCCGCACGCCGTTCGGCTCCGAATAAAATCGCTGGACAGGCGCCACCGAAGACTGGAAAATATGATCTCCATCTCTATATCATCTCGGGCGAGGCTCAAATGGCGATCATCTTTTATTGCAACCAATGCAACAAACGATATGAGGTTGAAGAGTCGTTCGTCGGGAAGCGAGCGAAATGTAAGGATTGCGGCGCGGTGACGACCGTCCCGGCCAGTTCTTCGCCTGAGCCGGTGGCCAGTACCCCGAAGAGGCCCAAATCTGCGACACGGCCCGGCGCGGGGGCCGACGAGTCTCTCGATCGCTTTGGGCTAGATGACGCACCCCGGGGAGCGCCGCGAGACGGCGGCGCGGTCCTCCTTCCGCGAAGGGGTGCCGGTAGGCGAGGGCGCGGCAGCGAGGGCTCGTCGGGAGTGCCGGGATGGGTCTGGCTGGTCTCGGGGGGCGTGGGGTTGCTCCTCGTTCTGCTCGTGGTCGGGATCCTGACTACGCGGGGTTCGGGAGGCCGTCCGATCGCGAAGCCGACGGAATCCGAGGCGCCGGCAGAAACGGTCGCCGATCAAACCGCCCCTCCGCCGGAAACACCGGCGCCGTCGAAACCGGACGCGGGTTTTCAGCGCGATGCCACGTCGGTCGCAACTCCGTCGGTCGCCGCCTCTGCCCAACCGGCCTGGCGGGTGAAGGCCGACCCCGCGCCGGAAAAGCTCGAGTTTCCGCCGCTGGCGAAGCTTTCGATCCCCGTGTCCGAGATCTATGGACGAGGCGACGTGCTCTTCCCCACGACGCCGAGTCCCTTCGTCGCCCTGGGCGGAAACACGGCGCAAAAGCATGTCCGCGAGTTCTGGGACCTTCGGACCGGCACGAGGATCGGACGCATCCCCGGCCAGATCGAAGCGGCCAAACCCATGGCGCTCAGTCCGGACGGTGCGTACTTCGTGGTCCACACCAACCCCGTCCCGCGAACGACCGACATCTGGAAGGTCGCCGACGGTACGCGCATCGCACGCATCGAGGATGGCGAGAACATCCCCGACTACATCGACTTTGCCGGCCCGAACCGCGTCATGATCGGAACTTCGTATGCCAACCGTCTTCAGATCTGGGATATCACCACGGGCAAAGTCATCGGCAAGGTCGAGACGCCGAGTCGTTTCGACCACGATTCCGTCGCGCTCAGTCCCGGCCGCCACTACGTGGCGATGACGTTAGATTCCGGACAGCGGCTCCAGATCTACAGCCTCGACAACGGCCGGCTTGCGGGTGAGCTCCCGCTTCAAAACGATGGCCTGGCTGGCATGCCCGGACTGGGTCATGCCTCGTGCGAGGGTCTTGCCTTTTCATCTGATGGCACAGCGCTCGCCGGTTTCTTCTCCGGCCTGGGGGTCGCACACCTGCTGTGCTGGGACGTGACAACCGGCACGATGGAGTCCCACGTCCGTGCGGAGGGTGTCAATCCCTACGCACAAACCCACGCCTACGACGGCCAGCCCGTGCAGTGGCTGCCCGACCAGTCGGGCTGGTTCATCAACGACCAGTTGATCGTCGAACGCAAGACGGGACAAACGGTGTGGAACCTGCCGTTCGACAAGAAGATGGGCCACGTGGAAGATCCGCGCTTGCTTCTCGATTTCGACCGGCTCGTCGGCATGGTGAAGGTTCGCGACCAGAAACTGTTCCAGGTGATCAAGATCCCCAGGGAGAAGATCGTCGCGGCGTTGTCGCTGGCGCGAGGCGGCGGCAGTGCTGTGGATGCCACGCTCCCCGCCACGAAGACCGCCGACCGGAACGCAACCAAGAAGATTGCGGCGAGCTCCGCGTCCGCAAATTGGGCATTCACACCGCCGGCCGCAGTCGTTTCGAAACCGTTCTCCGGGCGCTCAATCACGTTGAAGGCCTCGGCCCTCGACCTGGTCAGCGTGCTCTTCTCCGGACGGGCCACGGCGCAGGCGTTCGTGACGAGCAGTCCGGGTGCGCGCCTGAACATGGAGACCAAGAGTCAGCAGGGGCAAGCGGCGCGTCTGGTGGAACGGTTCGATCTCGCCAAGGGGGTCCCACTTGGCCGGTTCGAGCTGCCTTCGGTTTCGTCACCGATTGCGGTCAGTCCCGAAGGGGGGTTCGTCCTGGTCAGCCAGAAAGGCTCTCCGGATCGACTCGACGTCCACAAGTCCGACGATGGTGCACACGTCGCCGGCTGGCGGCCTTACGAGGCCGGATCGGAATCGGAACGGGAGGTGGTCTGGGCCGACTTCGTCGACGCCAAGCAAGTGCTCACTGTCAACGCGTCGGGTCTCTTGATCCTCTGGTCTCTGCCCGACTGCAAGGCGGTCTATGAAGCCGATCAAGCTGTGGACGGAGTGCCGGTGCTGAGTCCCGACCACAAGTCTCTGGCGTTGCTCCGCGGTGGGGCCTTGCGACTCGTCGATCCGTTGACAGGGACGGATCAAGGCGTTGGTTCCGCTCCGGCAGCCAAAAGCGACGATGGTTTGAGGGCCGCGGCGTTTCGGGCTGACGGCCGCGAATTGGCGGCGGTGATTGGCGGATTGATCGTGCGGTGGGACTTGAAGACGGGCAAGATCGCGGACGACTCACCTTCGCCCACCAAGACGACCGCGGCGCTCCAGTACGCCGGTGAAGGCCATCTCCTCCTCGACAACAAGGTGCTGTTCGACCTGACGCACAAGCGGCCCGTCTGGTATTTCCAGGGGGGCTTGCACGCGACGGGAAGTCCCGACGGCGGACACTGGTACGCCGGAGGCGACATCGGCAAACCAGCAGCTCTCAAGCGCCTCGAGCTGCCAGGCCAGGATCTGGTGCGTTCCGAAGCAACCGCCGCCGATCCTGCGACCAAGGCCATGCTTCGCGCAGGATCGACGGTCAGCATCCAGGTCGTGGGGAGCCCCCCGCGCGACGCGGAAAAGTTCCGTAATGACGCGATTTCCGGCCTGACCTCGCGGTTGGCGGCAGTCGGGGTCAAGGTCGCCGACAATCAGCCGGTCCGGCTCGTTTTCAACGTCAGCGAGAAAGACCTCGGACAGACGATCACCCTCCAAATGCTCGGTGGCGGTCCCCAGAGCGGCGAGAAGCGAAACATGGCCGCGCGGAATGTGGAATGGACACTGTCCGTCGCCGATGCCCAGGGGGAGGCCATCCCGCTCAATCGCAACTCCATCGGACCGCGCGTCTTCGGGATCCAACACATCCCGCCGGGAGAGAACGACTGGGAGGGCGTGCTTCGAACCAAGCAGTGGGGCGCCGCGTTGACGCAGGCGCTGGAGCGCGAGCTCCCGTACTTCGTCGCGCGGCGGCCAAGCGGATCGGTCGTGCTGCCAAGCTGGTCCGATTTGGGGGATCCGCGCCTCTGAAAGTTCATGCCGTCCGTACGGCCTCTTGCCTGTGAGTCTGCCCAGTCAACAGGCGTCGGAGTCGGCCGGTCCGTATCCATGATTCAATTTATTGCAGCATGTTAACAACCGCCTCGATGGTCGTCGGCGCATGGCCTTCGAGTCGATTGTTTACGAACAGGAACGCTGGCTTTTTCTGTTGCTTGGCGCGGCTGGCGATCGCGCGCATGGCATCGCGGGCGCTGGGGTTAGGCTCCTGGATCACCTGGTATGGCTCGAAGGCGCGGACGGCTTGCTCGTAAGGGCGGCCGTGGGCGAGGAGAGCCCGCACCACGGCGAAGTCTGCCGTGAAGGCGCCGGGGGTGGCGATCTGGGTGGCGAGCTCGGGCATGCGGGTCCAGGCGTTCATGACGTGAGCGACGCCGTGGCTCGAGAGCAATGCGAAGTACTCCGGGATCAGGTACTCGGCGTTCCGGATCTCCAGGGCGTAGCGGAAGCCTTTCGGAAGCCGGGCGAGGAACGGGTCGAGCCGTTGGAAAAAGTCGGCCGGTGTGGGGAATGTGGTCTTGGAGAAAGTACCGAACTCGAAGATCAAGGTCGCCACGCGTGAGGCGTAGGGCTCGAGCAGGCGCGTGAACTCGGAGTGGAACAGGCTCACATCGAGAAACGCCCCGTTGTCGGTCCCCGCGCGGTTTCCATAGCGCGCATGGCCGGGCCAGCGTGCGACCGTGATGTCCTCGGGCACTTTGAACCCGAAGAGGAACGAGGAAGGGGTGCCGAGAAACAGCCGTTTCCAGTATTCCTCGGAGGGAAACTGGTAAAACGCGAAATCGCCGCAGACAATCGGAAACGTTTCCGCGTATTCGGCGAGGCACTCGGCTTCGAACTTTTTCCTGGAAAACGCGCGGCGGGTGAGGTAGCGTTCTCTACGGTAAATGGAGCCGATCCAGCCCTCGTACTTCCAGGAGCTGGTGCCGAAGAAGACCCCCTGGTTGGCGAGTTCGCGCAACCGGGGTCCCAGGCGGGCCGCCTGGGCGGGCTGCGGGTCGTCGGATTCGAAGAGCGGAAACAGCGTCACAAGGCACTCTCGAGCGTCACAATTTCGTCGGAAATCCGTTACTCATAGCACAGGGGGAACGTTGCAAACCCCTGGCACGCCAAGCACACCAGACTTCGGGGAGTGATGAAAACGGGCGTCGTCGTGCCCCACTCATCGATGGCTTCTCCTCGCTGGTGCCCGCCACTCAAAGACTTTAGCCCTGACGGGCTGCTCTCGATAGGGGGCCGGTAATCGAAGAACTCGCGACCAACCCCTAAATAGTACCGAGTTTTTGGGATAGGCGGATTAAGAAACTTGGGAAGTTTCTTTCCCGTGAGCTACAATTGCTTATTGCGCCGGCGATTCAGGCGTTGCTCGGTGCGCATCGAGGATCGGTCGAGCTGAAACCGCCCCCCTTGACCGTTTCGCTCGCGATCCCAACCGTCATCCGTCTCCTTGACGGAAGCTTGACGCATTAGCTACCATCATTGCAATCACGCAATCACGATCGTTCTGTCACCGTTCCCCCCCCCAGACAAGGAGTTCGACGATGATTCGCACGCCGCGACGCAAGCGGGCGTTCTGGAACGTTGAGTCACTCGAGGCGCGGACGCTGCTGAGCGTCGGGGGCGGAACGAGCGGCCCTAATCCTTTCGCGTATATCGCCTCGGAAGTCATCGTCGGCTACAAGAGCGGCGGTCCCGATGCCTCGACCCAGGCGCTCTTGAACTCGTGGGGTGCCCAGGAGGATAAGAACTGGAGCACCGGAACCCTCTACACACTGGCTCCGAACGTCAACACGAGCCAGGCCATCAGCACGCTCAAGCAACAGTCCGACGTGGTCTATGCCGAGCAAAACGCGGTCGGACAGGCCGCGGGCAATCCCCCTGCGATCAACGTGTCGACGTTGCAGGCCTACCTGAACAAGCCGTCGGGCACGAATCCGCCGAACCCGACGGCCATCGACGCGGTCGACGGCTGGCCGAATGTAACCAACTCCAAGGGCACGCCCATCACCGTGGCCGTTGTCGATAGCGGGATCGATTATACAAATCCCGACCTTTATTTGAACATGTGGTTGAATCCGAACGCAATTCCGGCCTCGATCTACAGCAAGATCGTGCTGACCGACGGGGGATCGACGCCCGACTTCTACGATCTGAACTCCCTGAATGCTGCGGGCCAGGTGGTCACCAACGCAAATGGTCAACCGGTGAACGCCGGCCTGGTGATTCATTCCGACCCGAATCACCCGTACATCGACGCCTACGACCTGATCAACGACCCGAACTGGAACAATCAGTTCGACGCCAACGACGGCTACACGGGCGACCTGATCGGGTACGACATCACGGACGGTACGAACAACCCCTTCGACAGCACCACGACCAATAACGGCAATGAAGGGTCGCACGGTACGGCCGTGGCCGGCATCATTGCCGGGTCGGGCGGTGCCAACGGGATCGGTGGGACGCAAGGGATTGCGAGCGGAACGACGACCAACTCGACAACGTCTTCGCCGTTCCCCAGCGCCGTGCGGATCATGGATATCCAGGCCGGCAGCGATGGGCAGTTCGACAACGCCGACCTTGCGGCCGCGATTGCCTACGCGAGTGAAAACGGCGCCAAGGTACTGGTCGCCAGCATCGAAGGCTTGACCTACTCCAGCGCCGTGATGGAGGCAATCTCGGCGGCCTCGTCGAACATGGCAATCGTCTTCGCCGCGGGCAACGACGCCACCAACCTCGACTCGCTGCACACCAGTCTCAACGCTTTGACGATCCCGCAACCCGATCCGACTCAGCCTGGTTACAACGCCTACTTCCCCGCCCTTTATGCCTCGCTCACATCGACCGAGCTAGCGACACTCGCGGGCCCCTTGGGGGCAATCGGTCTCACGAACAGCAACGTCGTTGTGGTCGCCAACGTGCAGACGAACGGGTCACTCGATCCGTCCTCGAACTACGGACCGCTCACCGTGGCCCTGGCCGCTCCAGGCGATAACATCCTGACGACGGTCCAGGCCAACGACAACACGATCAATGGCCAGATCTATTATGGTCTCCGCTCCGGGACCTCGTTCGCCGCCCCGATGGTCGCCGCAACGCTCGCCTTGCGGTTCTACCAGCATCCGACCGACCCGGTCGGCACCGTGCTTGCTCAGGTGGTGGGCAAGACCAGCACGACGCCTGACAACTCGCTCCATAACTATGTGGGTACGAGCGGCGTGCTCAACGTCAAGAAAGCCACGCTGGGCGGAAGCAGCTCGGGTAATCCGCCGGCAATCTACGATTCTGCCGGGGACGCGGGCCAGATTGTCCTCAACTTTACGGGCAATCAGTCCGCGACGTCAGGTAACTCGATGTTCCCCGTGGGTTCGCCCATCTTCCGCAGCACGACGACAAACCCAACCAGCGTCCAGATCGGCACGACCGGTACCTCGGGCTTCTTCACCGACTCCGGCCTTGATCCCAGCGTCGCGTACAACTACCTGGTTGTGGTCAACGGCCACGTGACGAAGACCTTGAGCGCGATCTCGCCGAACCTGGCCGATACGACCAAATTCCTGTTGACCGAGGGCTTCAACACACCCGCGCCGCAACCGGGGCTCTCGTGGGTTCCCCTGGGCGGCTCGTGGATCCGGTCCAACGGGCTCGAGCAGCAGCGAGAATCGATCGGACCATCCGCGGGAAACCCCAATCTCGTGATGAACACCGCCGCGATCTTGCCCCCGGACCTCGACGAGGAAGCGAAAGTTCGCGTCGACGCGTTTATCGATCCCACCGGGAACACGGTCAACGTCGGTCTCGGCCTGGCGACCGACCCCACGACCGGCAATGGTTACGGACTGGTCTTTGCCAGCACCGCGACCGGACAGCACGTCGTTGAGTTCGTGAACAGTGCGACCGGACAGGTGGGCAACGTCTTCCCGTTCGCCTGGACGGCGGGGGCCTGGTACTGGTTCCGCTTGCAGGCGTACTCCGATCAGCTCCTTGGTCAGGTCTGGGCAGACGGCACGGCTGAGCCGACGACAATGACCTATGCACAGCCCTGGTCGAACAACGGTGGAACACCAGAATTCATCGGCGGGGCCGTGTCGAATGGTTCGTCGGGCTTCGCGCTGGCCTCGTTCGATTCGTTCGCTCTCCGCGAAATCAGCACGTCGGCGCCGTTGACCTCGACGACGGTGAGCACAGGGAACAACAGCGGCGGGAGCGACGGCCCCTACGCCGTGACGATCGCTCCTTCGGTAACCACGCAGTCCGTCTCCGCACCCACTGTCTTGCCGGGCGCCGGCGGCTGGTACCACACCCCCGTGACCGTGTCGCTGCAGGCGTCTGACCGCACGTTCCCGTCCTATGCGGTGACGATTCAGTACAGTATCGATGGAGGTCCCGAGCAGCCGTATTTCGGTCCGTTCACGATCTTCACCGACGGCATTCACACGGTTACTTACACGAGCTTCGACCCAGCGCACAACTTCGCGCAACCCCAAACGATCACCATCAAGATCGACCAGGCTGGCCCAACGATCACACCCGGCGCAGCAAGCGTGCAGCAGGCGACGCCGCTCGTCGCAAGGTTCGGCGGACTGATCACGGTCCAGGGCACGTTCGATGCGTCTGATAGTGTGTCGGGCGTCAACCTTAAGGGAGCGAAGGTCTCTGTAACCACGAGCACAGGGCAACCGGTGGTTCCCTTGCAGCCGGTGGCGTTCACCGTCAACTCCGATGGGTCGATCTCGTTTAGCGTCAGGATCCGCGTGCCGGCCGCACCGATCGGGAAGTCGAACGTGTCGTACTCCATTCAGCTCCAGGTCCCCAACGGGGCGGGGCTTGTCTCGACCCGGACCCTGAGCGTCGCTCCCACAAACACTCCGGTGATTGGCCCCACGTCCACGGTTTACAAGGCGAGCTGGCTCCCCCTCCTTCTCGCCGTGGTCCATAAGGGCAAATAACGTCGGTTCTTTTTGCTCTTCGGTTGAGCTGCCCAGCGCAGGGGCTCAACCGTTAAGGATAGACTTCAGCCTGCCGATTCCTCGGGGATCGGCGGGCTCAAGTCGTTGAGGGCGGGATGTTTCTACAGCGGTTTACAGTGGCGTTGCGCACAGTGGGAGGGCGAGGCTCGTTTGAGCCAGCCCTGATCGATCGGCGAGTCTTCGAGCCGATGGATCATCGCGTGCCGCCCAGGGAACCGCGTTGTCACACGCGATGTTCAGAGAACTCGAAGACTCGTTCTCCGAACAAGGCTGGCTCGGACGGAGCCTCGCCCTCCCCAAAACATGTAGGCACCAAACATAAATTGATATATTGTGATTCGGGCGCGCGCAACGCGACGAAAAACCGCGATACGCGGCGCCGGTCGGCAAACCCATCCGCGCGCACGCTCGGAACCGCAGACTCCTCGCGATGAGTCTCACACGACCTTCCGCGTGCGTTTCGCGCGTCGGAATCCAGGTCGCCGCGACGGATGCAATTCGCCCCACGAGACGCAAAGGAGGACGGCTGCCGCGGCCGAGGCCGCGGTGGGGGCGAGCGCGGGTTCGAGCGGATCGGGAAGCGGAGCCGTCTCCGCACCCGCGTCGGGGAGTTCGGGCGGGGGAACGTCGCCCAGGGGCGGCCGATCCACGGCGGCACGCGGAGTCGGGAGGAGGCGCTGCGCAAGCTGCTTCCAGTCGACGTTCGGGAGGCGTGTCATGGCCTGATCGATGGCCCCCAAGGTCAACCGAACGAAGGGGTTCCGGCTCTGCGGCAGCCGGCGCACCCGTTGCCTCAGCAACGTGCCGACCAGACCTTGCCGGCCGGTCAAGGCGCGATCCCATTGTTCCACGAGTCGATCGAGGGCGCTGACGACCACGTTGGCTCGCTCGGCCCCGGCGCTCTCGTCCTCGGCGACAATCTCTCTCAGATCGTCGGCTGTGGGGTTGCCCGATCGCATGGTGTAAATCGACTGGCCTGCGCCTCCGGGCGCTCCGGACGCCACAGCCGTGGCGCCTCCTTCCGTGGTCGATTCCTGGCTCGAGGTCGACGTTGACTGCAACGTGGCGATGGCACCGAGCAAAGCCCCGCCTCCGGTCGAAGCCAGTGCCGTCGACACGCCGGGCGCCCCGGTCGCTTCCGCCCCGGAGCCGCTCCCACCCGACCCGGATCCCGAACCAATTCCGCTCGCGATTGAAGGAGGGGTCGAGAATGCCGACACACTCGAGGGGACCGCCAGGCTCACCGAGGAGCCGAGCGGCGGCAGCGCAGGGCCGGCCCCAGCCCCGGAACCTTTGGTCTGGATTCCAATGATCAGGTCGTACGGGCCCGTAACCCCGGTCTTCACCGTCTTCGGTGGTCCGGTCACCTGAAGATAGTAGGTCCCCCCCGGCACGACCGTCCGCCCGAGCGTGGACACGCGGTTGGTAACCAGCGGGTTGCCCTGAGCGTCGAACAGCGACAGCCGGTAATTCACCGGCTTGACGGGCATGCCGTTCGGTAACACGTTCACCGAATACGTGATCCCGTTCTTCACCGGCAGGAGAGGGACGACAATCTTGAAGAAGTCGACGTCACCCGCGGGATTGATCGCCCCCGTTACCTCGGCGGTCGGGGATAGGATCTGGCCCGTCGTGTTGTTCTGATCTTGAAGCACGCTGAAGATGAGAAGTCGAGCGTCCGAGATCGTATTGCCATTGGGATCGATGGGCGGAGTCTGGGTATCGAAGCTCAACACGTAGGCGCCGGTCGAACCCGGACTGGCCGTGGCCCAAAGATAATACGACTGGCCAGCGGTGACCTGGATTTGGACCACGCTATCGAGCGTTCCGCCACCCCCCTCGTCGGTCCCCAGAACGTTCATCGACGCATCGAACGCAGTCAAGATCCCATCCAGGTTGCTGCCGGAACTGGCGGTGAGGTGAACGGTCAAGAGTCCCGAGGTTGGCGCGACGAATTGATAGACATCCTGGAGCAAGGGCAAGCCATCAGTCGCCGGCGGTATGCCGGCCGCCGGCGCAGGGAGCGGGGCAACCGATTGATTGGCAAAGAACGCCAGGGAATAGGGCCCCTCGGTGTTCCCCAGGCCCTTGACCCAGACGTAGTACGTCTGCCCTGCCGTCACGTTCGGCAGGTTCACCTGGCTCAGAGCGTCGCCGCCGCCGCTGGCGAGCAGAGTGTGATTGCCGTCAAAAACGTACAGCAGTCCGTCCAGCGAACCGATCGTGCTGGCCAGTTGAACGGTGAGCGGGCCCGACGTCGGCGCGATGAACGAGTACGCGTCGATCTGTCCCGGCGCGGTGATGCCTCCGCTTTGGCCCTTGTAGCCGTTGGGGGAGATCGAAATGGGTCGCGCCCCAGCGAAGATCGCGTTCTCGTCGAGACTGCCGGAGACCTGAAGACTCATCGAGGCGGGGAGTACGAGCGTCTGTGCCTGTGCGAACGCCTGTTGATCGTCGACCGTCAGCGTGTACTCGCCGGAAGTGGCGCCGGCGTTCGTCACCCAGACGAAGTAGGTCTGTCCGGCGACGACATTCAGGTTCAGCTTGACGTCCGAACTCCCGCCGCCACCGGCGCGGCCGAGGAAAGACTCGCCCCCGTCAAAGGCGTAAAGGACCGGCTGAAGCGTACTGCCGGCTCCCGGGTTGGCCTCGAGTGTGACCGCGCCCGTGAACGGCGCCGTGAACGAATAGCCCATCTCGTCACCCGGCGCGGCGAGCGTGTTGCTCACCACCGTGCTTCCCGAACTGACAAGGGTCGACAGGGCCAGGAACGTTGACGCGTCGAACGTCGGCTGGTAACTGACGTTGAGCTGGTAATCGCCTTTTGTGCCCGCGAAGGACGAGGCGTCGAGATAGTACGTCTGCCCCTCTGCGACGTTGAACCGGACGACGCTGTTCACGCCGCCGGCACCGTCGTCGTCCACCGTCAGGAACCGCTGGCTGCCGTCGAAGGCATACAGGACCGGATCGAGCGCATTCCCATATTCGGCGTTCAACTGAACCGCAACCTCGCCGGAGAACGGCGCGACGAACCGATAGACCGCATTGGGGTTCCTCGCATCAATGGTTCCCGTGAGGTTTGCCGTTCCCGAGGACGAAAATGGGATCGGCGTGAACTGCGCCAGGTCCGAGGGGCCCGGCGGCGCACTCGGCAGTCCGAAACTGGACGTCAGGGCATATGCCCCCTGGCTCCCGGGCTGCGCCGCGACCTGCACGAAGTAATACGCGTTCTTACCTGATGACGCCAGCAACGCAACGGGCACAGTGACCGAGCGGGTTGACCCGGGCTGGCCTACCGTGCTGGCGAGCAGGTTGCCCGCCTGGTCATACACGAAGGCATCGGCGTTCAAACCGCTTCCCGACGCGGCAACACCCACGGAAAACTTACCAGAGATCGGGCTTGGGAACACGTAAAGGCTGGAGCCACCAGGCGTTGTGATCGAGCCCACGGTCGTCTGGCTGCCCAGCGCCGAGAGCGACAGGGATTGAGCGGTCGCAAAGAGGTTCCCCATGTTGAAATCCAACGTGAAGAACCCGGTATTCACTCCATCGCCGACCGTTTCGAGGTAGTACGTTTGGCCAGCGACCACGCTCAGCGCAAGGTTTCCCGAGAACCCGGACGTGATCGGCTGTTGCGCGGAGTTGAATGCCTGGAGGCCGATGGGAAAGGTGTCCTGATTCGGATCACCGGTGACGCCGATCGTGCCTGTGATGGGTGCGACGAAGCTGAAGTCAACGACGTCGGTCGGATCCGCGAGAAACGCGGTCGTGTTGCTCTGGGTTCCGAACGTGTTGAGAGTGATCGGTATCGCGCTGGAGAAGTCGACCGCGGCCGAACCTGACAGCAGGGTCCGCGAGTCCAGGCAGTCGATCTCCGGCCGAATCCGCCGACCCGCCGCGGCGGTCCGGCTCTTCGACACGCGCGCGTGGGCGCGACGTCGAGAGGGGTGCTGCGGCGAGAGGGTCGTGGGGTCGGTCATCGGAGGGCGACTCGAATGTCCGCGACAGACAGGGTTTGATCCTGAGGGTCAGCCTTGAAAGGCCTACTCAGGTCAATTGCCTGGGGTGGGCCGGGATGAAAAACGCAGCGATCTGAGCGACGTAGTGTCCATCGGACCCTTTCCTCCCGGATCCGGCCCGCGCGAAACCGACTTATTGTGCCAGAATCGGCTCCGGCACGTCAGCCGAGTTCGCGAAAAAGCCTCTGGAAAGAGTGTAGGCCGGGACGCACTCATAGCTTCAGTTTTGCTTTCAGACGTAAGAATTCGTCGCTCCGGCGAATGGCCTCGACATCGGCGTCGGGCTCGATTTTCTGCTTCCAGAAAAGAATACGCTGGTTTTCGGGAAGGGTGACAAGGGCCTTCTCGATCAACTCGCAGGCCCGCGTACGGAACTGGGCGACTTTGGGGTCGCGGGCCGGCTCGTTCGGGTCGTGGGACACCTGGTCGACGGCCAACGCAAAGACACATGCGAGATTGTACCACATCTCGGCGAATTCGGGGGTTCGCCGGGCCGCTTCTTCGGCGTCAACGACAGCTTTGCGATATTGTTTCAGCTTCACGGCCGAGTAGGCACGGCCATTGTAAGCGTCGCCGTCGTTCTTATCGTCTTGCACCGCCTGCTCGAAATCAGCCAGCGCGGCAGGCCAGGCTTCCATGACGATCAAGGACCAGCCGCGGCGCGTCAGCAAGCCCGGCTGCTTCGGTTCCAGCTCCAATGCGCGGGTGAAGTCAGCCACGGCGTTCACGCTGTCACCCAGACGCTGCCGAGCCTCGCCCCGGGTCCGGAATACATCGGCGGATCGGCGTCCGTGTACGAGCGCAAGGTCGCACGCCTTGACGGCATCCGCATACTTGCCAAGTTTCATCAGAGTCTCGGCCTGGGCGCGGAGGATTGTCGGGTCTTTCGGCCGTAGCTTCAGCGCGGCCTCGATGGCCGACAACGATTGCTCGTGGCGACCCTGATTGAACAGGATAAGACCGCTCTCGAAGAAGTCGTCCGCGACGTTCGCGCTATCGGCTGGCTCGTGCGAGCGAGCCTGGTCGAAGTCGGTCAGCGCGGCGTTGAGGTCTCCGCGGTCGCGCTGGAGCCGGGCTCGGTCGCGGTAGAGCGAGGCGAGCTGCGGTGCTTTCTCGATCGCCTGGTTCATGAAGCGAAGCGCGTCGTCGTATTGCTTTTTCTCCTGGTAGACATGGGCCAGGTTGACGAATGCCGCGTACTGGTCGGGCATGAGCGCCGAGGCGCGTTCGTACAGTGCAATCGCACCGGGCGAGTCGCCCTGGCGGAAGTGGACAAGCCCTCGGTTGTTTTCCAGGGCATAGCGGTCGTCTCGATTCGGATTCAGTTTTTCGGCGGCGTCGTAGTCGGCCAGCGCGTCCGGGAAGTAGCCGAGCTCCGTGCTGGCATAGCCGCGCAGCAGGTAGCTCGCGATAAATGCAGGGCGGCGGGCGATGCAGGCTGCCAGATGCGCCTTACCTTCGGCGAAATGGTGCAGGTTGAGATGGCTGGCTGCGAGCAGGACCTGGGCCCAGAAGTGCTCCGCGTCGAGACGGAGGGCGGCGTCAAAAGCGGGGATTGCCTTCTCGAACTGGCTCCGCTTGAACCGCTCGATGCCGATCAGGAAGTGGTCGATCGCGGTTTTGGGCGGGATGCCGTCGGCACGCTGATTGTCGGCCAGAGCGCCCTTCTCGTCGCCCAGGGCGGCCAGCCAATGGCCGTGCTGGCGCAGGTCGGCACCCGCGGGAGGTCCGAGTTCCATCGCGCGATCGACGAGTTGCAAGGCGCGGCGTGCTTTCTCGTTGCGAGTCGTTTGGGGCTCGCCCAGGAGCGCGGTCCCCTCCACTTCGGCAAGCACGAGGAGCACCTCGTGGACGTCGTCGGCGAGTGCGGTCCGCTCAGCCTCAGTCAGGTGTTCGAGATTGAGATCGGCGGTCCCGAGCTTCGTGGGGGTTCCCAGATCTGTCGCGAGACCCGCGAGCGCGAGCGCCTTGAGACACGCCTTGCGGCCGGCCTGCACGTTGGTGGCGAGGTCAACGCCGGCGAGTTGCATGCCATAGTAGAGGGCGTCGTCCCGCTCGCGGCGGAACTGTGCGAACGTGGCGCGCGACCGCTGGCGCGCTTCCGCATCGACCAGCCGGCGCTCGGTCTCAGCCAGGAGTTGCGTGGCGGTGGCACGAAGACTTGCGAGGGCGGGCCGGTCGCCGAGCGTCGAGAGTGCGCTGGTCAGATGCAGTTTCGCGCCGGCCCAGTCGCCGCCCGATACACTCGCCTGCCCTTTGAGGATCAGTCCCTCGGCCTCGTTGCGTGCGGCGGCCTCCTCGCGGCGATCGGCCTCGGCGAGTGCCTCGGCGCGTCGTCGCTGGGCATCCTCGCGGTCGCGGGCAATGCGCTCGGCGCGGCGTGCCCCCTGAACAATGACCGTGGCAACCGTGGATACGACCGCCACGACGAGCAGGGCCGCAACGCCGGCCTGCACCCATGTCCGGTGCCGTCGCGCCCAGCGCGCCAGGCGCTGGCTCCAACCCTCGCTGTATGCGGAGACGGGTTCATCGGCCATCCAGTGTTCGATGTCCTCGGCGAGGGCCTTGGCCGAGCGATAGCGATCGTTGGGGTTCAGCGCCATCGCCTTGAGGCAGATCGCCTCCAGAGGGCGCGG
This sequence comes from Singulisphaera sp., assembly GCA_027451445.1. Taxonomy (GTDB): domain Bacteria; phylum Planctomycetota; class Planctomycetia; order Isosphaerales; family Isosphaeraceae; genus DAIDJG01. Next base: position 4,476 of record DAIDJG010000281.1, on the reverse strand, counting down.
GACGAGCGGGTTGACCTTACGGGGCGGCGGAAAGTCGCCCTTCCGCACCTTCATGAGGATGAGCCGGACGTCGCGGTCCTGGATTGCCGGTTTGCCCGTAAGGAGCGTGTACAATGTCGCGCCTAGGCTATAGATATCGCTCGCAGGACCAATCTCGTCGAGCCGCCCCTCTGCCTGTTCGGGGCTCATAAACTGAGGCGTCCCCATGGCCGAACCGGCGAGGGTCTCCGAGCCGGCCTGGAGGACCGAGCTCGGCATCAAGGGTTCCTCCCATGGATCCCTCGGCGGCGAACCGCTGGGCACAGTCGGCGCGTCGGCGAGCGTCTCCTCGCCGCTGACTGGCACCGGCCCCAGCACAGACGTCCGGACGGAGGCTTCGTGGATCTTCCCCAGCGGTTTCGCGAGTCCCCAGTCCACGACGAAGACCTCGCCGTACTTGCCGAGCATCACGTTCGCCGGCTTGAGATCGCGGTGGATCACGCCCCGGACGTGTGCGTAGGCGATCGCCTCGCAGACGACGTTGAACCGGCTCAAGAGTGTGCGCAGCTCCAGGGCACGCTCACCCGGGTCGCGCCGCAGTTGCATGTCGGCGAGGTGGAAGCGCTCGATCGCTTCCTTGAGGCTCTCGCCGCGAATGAACCGCATCGCGTAAAACGGGCGACCGTCGGCGTACTGCCCGAGTGCGTACACGGGCACGACCCCCGGGTGCTCCAGGCCGCCGGTCACTTCCGCTTCGAGCACGAAGCGAGCGCGGCTCTCCACGTTGTCGGCGTGCCGATCCTGGATCTCCTTGAGGGCCACCTCGCGCTGAAGCTCCTGATCGCGCGCGATGAACACTTCGCCCAGCCCCCCTTTGGCGTGAGCACGCACGATTCGGAACCGGGTCGCCGTGTTGGACCAACCTTCGCCGGAGGATGGGGGTATGGAGGGTCGCCCCATGGCCAGATAGTTCGAGGCCTGGAGGCCCTCAACGGTGGTCGCGTTGGGATCGCGCTCGGTCTGGTCACCACCGGCGCTGTCCGTGCGGACGATGGGCCCTGAATCGGCAATCGTCGCAAAGGGGTCGACTTCCGTCCGGTCGCTTCCGAGCGTTGAGCTGGTGCCTTCGGCAGCAATCCCCGTGATTGCGCTGGCGGCCACGGCCGTGTCGCCCGTGGAGTCTGGCTGGGGAGGCATGAACGTCGAATATACGGTCGAGGCGGGGTCCACCGGGGGCGCGGCCGGGGGCAGCGCAGCGGGGGCCGGAGGCGCAAACGCACGCATCAACGTCACGTAAGGGTCGTTGGCCATTCCGGTATCGTAGAGCGTGTTCTCTGCGGAGGAGCCCTGGCTCGGACTGTCCGCGTCGAGCACGCGCATGAGGGCATCGAGCCTCTGGCGAAGGAGCGGAGGCACAGTAACCGAGCCCAGGCAGGCCCGCACATCGGCCCGTTGCTGGGCCCACTGTGCATCGACCCGCGCGTCGATCGCCGCTTTCTGGGGTGCGTCGATGAGCCGCAGATCCAGCAGCCGCGTCTCCAACGACGAGTTGCCACCCCAGGAATCGAGCGCGGCGATCAGGACATCCGACGACACGACATTCTCTTCCGCCGCCAGTGCGGCCCAGAGCAGGCTTCGCTCGGCGCTCGCCCGAGATAAGGACATAATAATCACTCCAACGAGCCACACGGCGGGGGAATTCGGCAGGGGGCACTGTACCAGCGCCGCTTGAACGGTTCGCACTTCGGTTAGGGCCGTCCTGTCGCGGAGTGTCAGGCACGATCCCGGAGCGCAAGCGCGCGTCTGTTAACGATTTTCCTTGCTTACGCTTCCAAATCGGATAAATCCCGAGGGGTGGGAATCGCCCACGTCCTCGAATCGACATCGATCCAACACACGGACGGAACCAGTCGGAGGGATTCGGCGTCGCCCTTCCGAGAAACCATACGCCGATGGTCGTGCCTTGTGTCGGGTCCGCAAAACCTGGAACGGCGGGCTGCCGGCCCCTCCATGAGAGTACCCTACTTAAGCTGCGCTTCAAAGCGCCACTTCGACACCGAGCCCGAGCCGCTCCGCCTCGGCGAGCGCGATGCGCGCGGCCGCCAGATCCTGCGCGGCATTGCCGACTGACTTGAAGAACGTGATTTCCTCGGACGACACGCGGCCCTGGGCATGCCCCAGCACGATCGCCCCCAGCTCGGTCCAGGATTCCGGCCCTCCGATGATCCCAGCGTTCATCGGAATCACCAGGTCACCTGCTTCCGCCAAACAGGTCAGGCGCGAGTCGACCACAATCCGAGCCCGGCGCACGGTCTCGTCGTCCACTTCGCGATTCTCGGTCGTGAATGCACCGATTGCATTAACATGCGTGCCCGGACGGAGGTCGCGGCCGTCGAAGACGGGCAAGCGCGACGACGTGGCCGTACAGACCACGTCGGCCTCGCTCAGTGCCTGGCGAGCACTCTCGGCCACCCGTAACTCCGCCAGCATCCCGGGCCGGTTTCGCATGCGTTCCACAAACCTTGCGGTGGATTCTTCCGACCGGCTCAGGACCCAAACCCGTTCGATCGGCCTCACGGCGCAGACGGCTTCCACCTGGGTCTCAGCCTGGGCACCGGCACCAAAGCAAGCGAGCACCTTCGCATCGGGGCGGGCCAGACAGTCCGTGGCGAGCCCAGCCCCTGCCCCAGTCCGCAGGGCCGTCAGGTACCGCCCTTCGAGGGCGGCGAGCGGCTGGCCTGTCGCATCGTCAATCAACACCACCAGCGCATGGATCGTCGGTAAGCCCGCCGCTCGATTGCGCGGGTGAACGGAAACAATCTTGCCTCCCAGTGACGAAGTCGCGCGCAGATACGCCGGCATGAAGAGCGTCACCGCATCGTGAGCCGGGATCGCGACCGCTGTTCGCATGGGAACATCGGCATCGCCGCTTGCAAGCTGCGCGAACGCCTCGCGCATCGCCGCGATCGCCTGGGGCATCGTGATCGCGCGCTCAACATCCGAGCGAGACAGAATACGCACCGCGGAGTCCCTCCTTGCGGGCTACGCCAGCTTTTCCCAAAGCAGTTCGAACCGCTCCTCAAAGGGCCGGATGAGGCGAGGATCAGAGGTGATGATGAAATTCTCCTCGTTCCGTTCGGCCGCACCGCGCGTCCAGTTGAAGCTGCCGGTTAAGACATGTGACTCGTCGAAAATCGCGAACTTATGGTGCATGTGATACTCGGTGCGATCGACACGCACCGGAATGCCCACGGATTCGAGACGCTCGATGTCTGATCCCTCGTCGCCGATCTTTTCGTTGTCAGTCACAATTCGGATCGCGACGCCCCGCTCGTGTGCCGCGTAAATTGCGTCGGAGATCCGGTTGTCCGTGATCGTGAAGACGCACACGTCGACCTTGCGCCTGGCGGTGTCGAAGAGGTGCATGATCCTGCGCGCGCAGTCAAATCCGGGACTAAAGCAGGCCTCGACAAAATCGGCGCGCGAAGCGGTCTGATCACGAGCGCGGGATGCCCTCACGACTTCCTCGAGCCAGTCGAGGATCTCGAGGCCCCCGGAATCGCCCATGTGCTCGCGCGCCAGCGCAAACGCCTGGTGGCAGAGATGCGTGCGTTCGTCCACATTTCCCAGCTCGTCGAAGACCTTGGCGAGGGCCTGCCGCTCATTCCGCGAGAGTCGCAAATCGTCCAGGGTCCGTGACAGGAACGAATGGATCTCGGGCGAATTCATGAAGGCGACTCCGGGTGAAACGTTCGACGCTCATGCACAGACTCCGCGGCGGTGCGGCGGCATCGCTCTGAGAGGTCAAAGCCAGCTCTTTTCGCGCCGGGAGGAAGCCGTCGATTATGTGGACGAGCTGGGAAAACCCATACGGTCTGACACGCCTTAGCCAACAGGAAGAAGGGGTTTTCCCCAAAGCATGATCGATCGTAAGAAATCGGCGTAGAGCGTGCAATCCTCACGTCTCACACGCCAGAAACCTGGCTCCCCGGAGGAGCGCAAACCGTGTAAGGTGGGTGAGAGCTAGGCGTTGCGCGCGCCATCAGCGATGCCCGAATGGCAGCGGGCGACGTCTCGCTCGAGTGACTCCTGATCCGATAACTCCTCGTCGGAGCACCGCTCAAAAGACGCCCCCGTGCCTTTTTTCGGTCCACGGCTAACCGCAACATGCATGTTCCTCCCGCGCTCGACGCCTCGAATTCCGACGCCCAGGCGATCCCCGAGATCAGCGTGGTCGTACCGCTCTTCGACGAGCAGGAGAACATCGAGCAACTCCACAGTCGCTTGCGGGTCACCTTGGACGCTCTGGGACTCGAATACGAGCTCGTGTTTGTCAACGACGGCAGTCGTGACGCGACACCCGGCATTCTTGACCACCTTCACGAACGCGATCCGAACCTTGTGGTCATCCACCTCAGCCGCAACTTCGGCCACCAGGCCGCTGTGTCCGCAGGCCTCGATCACGCCCAGGGGAACGGCGTTGTTTTGATGGATGGC
>DAIDJG010000280.1 GCA_027451445.1 Singulisphaera sp. | reverse complement strand
TCCGCGGTGAGGTCCGGGGCCTTCTCCGGAGAAAACGTCGCGCGAGTCTGCGACGTCACCGCGTAACCAACCATCGGACCGAAATCCGGAAAAAGCGATCGAATGCGGTGAGGAAGGAACCCCAGGTGTCTCTGACGGATATTGAAGATCTCAATAGCATTGGAGATCGTCGGCGTGTTGTACCGCTTAAGGGCCTCAAGTTGTTCGTTCGTAAGGGCTTCGGGAGGCATTCGGGAGCTCTCCGGCTGAGGAGTGGTCGAGTCGTGTCGCAAGTTGGGTAGAGTACACGAATACCCTTGATGCGGCCAGAGCGCGGACGGAACGCGACTTCCGGAGAAGTTTGCCATGCCCCAACGCGCGCGAGGTTTCTCGATACGAACGTGGTTCGCCGTGATCGTTCTGGTCGCTCTGCTGCTTCAAGCCGCAATTCACGCGAACGAACGGCCTCTGCGTTTTGAGCGCGAGCGATTCCATCGAGTGCGGCAGTATTATTTCGAGGGGCGCGTACCTGTAGATCGGTGTCTCGCGCGGTCCAAAGCGTTGATGGAGCTAGAACTGCGTTACTGCTGGACTCGCGCCGCGCGCCGTGCGGCCATCAAAGCGCATCTTGAGCGTATCAACGACGTCGTCCGGGAGGAAAGGCGCTTGGCCAAGGCACCATGCCTCCACTGCTTCAACGCAGCGGACCTGTGGGAGGCCGAAAACTATGAGGAAGACGCGAAGCTAGCGGTCGTACGGGAGGCCGATCCCGAATCCTCGCGTTGACCAGACCTGCGCCGGCGAGTAGTCACCGGTGCGACGTCCCGTTATGCTCAATGAGGAGACGTTGGGCGGCGTACGAAGCAACGACCGGAGGTTCTGCTCCTTGGACTGGCATGCGACAACAATCCTTGCGGTCCGCCGCGGCGACCGCGTCGCGATCGGCGGCGATGGTCAGGTGACGCTTGGCACCACCGTGATGAAGGCGGACGCCGTTAAAGTCCGCAAACTCCTCGACGGCCAGGTGCTTGTCGGCTTCGCGGGCAGTGCGGCGGACGGGTTCGCGTTGCTGGAGCACTTTGAGACGAAGCTGCGCGACTATCCGAAGAACGTCCCACGCGCCGCGATCGAGTTGGCCAAACTCTGGCGCACGGATCGCATGCTCCGACGGCTCGAGGCCGTGCTCATCGTGGTCGATGGCCGTCATAGCCTGATGGTCAGCGGCTCCGGCGACGTCATCCAGCCGAGCGATGGCGTGTTAGCGACCGGCTCGGGAGGCCCTTACGCGCTCGCCGCTGCGCGGGCTCTGATCGCGCACACGAACCTTCCAGCCAGTGAAATCGTTCGCGAAGCGCTCAAGATCGCGGGGGGAATCGACATCTACACCAACGGCAACTTGACGGTGGAGGAACTACCGTGCCCGACCTGACACCCCGCGAGATTGTCGCCGAGCTCGATAAGGACATCGTTGGCCAAGGAGACGCCAAGCGTGCCGTCGCCGTTGCTTTGCGCAACCGCTGGCGGAGGCGGCAGTTGACCGAAGAACTACGCCGGCAGGTCACACCCAAGAACATCATGCTGATTGGGCCCACCGGCGTGGGGAAAACGGAGATCGCACGCCGGCTTGCGCTGCTCGTCGGTGCTCCGTTCGTGAAGGTCGAAGCGACCAAGTACACCGAGGTTGGTTACTACGGCCGGGACGTCGAGAGTTTGGTCCGCGACCTTGTTGAGGCGGCGATTCTGCTCGTTCGCACCAAGGAGCGGGAGAGCGTTACCGAGCAGGCAAAGGCGAGAGTCAACGATCGCCTGCTGGACCTCCTTCTCCCCGCGCCGACACCACAGGCCTGGGTCGAGCCCGATTCCGCCGAAGCCGACGAGGCCCACGACCGCCGCGAACGGTCTCGGGAAAAAATGCGCACGCGCCTCGAGTCCGGTGAGTTGGAAGGACGCGACGTCGAGATCACGATCCCCGGCCGGGCGGTCGCTCCGGTCTCGATCGTCGGCGCCGGGAACATGGACCAAATGGAGATGGACCTCCAGGGAATGTTCGAGAAGATCCTTCCCAAGTCCGCCCAGACTCGCAAGCTTACCGTCGCCGAGGCCCGACCGATCTTGCTCGCGCAGGAAATCGACGCGCTACTCGATCCCGAGAAAATCAACCAGGCGGCCGTGGCACTGGCCGAGGAGACGGGGATCGTCTTCATCGACGAGATCGACAAGGTCGCGAGCGACGAGGGCACTGGAAGGGGACCGGATGTCTCCCGGCAGGGAGTTCAGCGCGATCTGCTGCCGATTGTCGAAGGCACGACCGTTACGACGAAGTACGGACCGGTGAAGACCGACTTTGTGCTGTTCATCGCGGCTGGTGCCTTCCACCGAACGAAACCGTCGGACCTCATGCCCGAGTTACAGGGCCGTTTCCCGATCCGGGTCGAACTCCAGGACTTGACGCGCGACGACTTCGCACGTATCCTCCGCGAGCCGCGTGCCTCGCTCCTTCGACAGTATCAGGCCTTGCTCGGCACGGAAGGAATCCACCTAGAGTTTGCACCGGAGGCAATCGATGTCATGGCCGACCTTGCCCATCAGGTCAACCGCTCCACCCAGAACATTGGCGCCCGCCGGCTGCACACCATTCTGGAACGCGTGCTCGAAGAGCTCTCCTTCGACGCACCGGACCGCTACGACAAGCGGGTCGTCATCACGGCCGAGCATGTGCGGAATCGACTGGAATCGCTTGCCAAGGACGAAGATTTGAGCCGGTTTATCCTGTAGGCCGGCGTCCGATCCCGCTCGCCCATAGTCCCGTCTGAGCACCCAGAGCCGGTTTTCATGGAGGAAGACGTGAAGGGGCTTATTAGCTTTTTGCGCTCGCCGTGGTTCGGACGAACTCCCTTGATCGCGGTCGCCGTGTTCGTCCTGATCGTTAACGGTATCAACATTGCCAGGCATTACGAGCTCGTCTATCCGCACGACCCATTCGAAGCCGCCGAGACCGTGGAGGGATGGCGAAGCGCACACGGAATCCCCGTCTACGATCCTGCGCCGAACGCCCACGCGACCCACATGTACGGCGCCCTGGCACCCTGGACAATTGGTAAGATCTTTCAATTCGTCGAACCCAACAACCAATCAGGCCGCCTCATCACCCTGATCTCCTCGCTGATCGCGGCTGCCGTGCTGGTGCTGACTGTAAGCGAACTACGGGCGCGCTGGTTCCTGTTCGTCGCGTTTGGGCTTTTCTTCGGCTTGAACCGCCGTTCGGCCAACTACTTCGTCGTCAATCGGCCCGATATGCCTGCTTTGATGTTCGGAGCACTCGGGATCCTGCTGATCGGGCTCGGCCAGGAATCCCGGCGATGGTCATCGTTGATCCTCGGAACGATCTGTTTGGTCCTCGGATTCTTCTTCAAGCAGACCGCCGCCGTATGCGCAGTCGTCCCGATCGTCGCGCTCGCCCTGCATTGGCGGCGACCATCGCTTAGCCAGACATTCTGGGCGGTTTTTCCTCTGGGAGTCATGGTCGCGTTGATCCAGGGGATGAGATTCGTAAATCCCACGATGTACCGCTCGATGATTCTGATGCCAAAAGCATTCGCGCTGAATCATCCAGGAACCGTTCGCGCGGCGATGGAGATGTTGATCGATTCACCGCTTTTCCTGCTTGTTGCTGCCGACTGGATCAAAAACGAAACCCGGTCCCTGAGGGAGCAGCCTCGGCTGCTCTGGATCGTCGCGAGCTTCATCATCATGTTCCCCTTCAGCGCTGTGACGAGCGCGAAAGTCGGTGGCACCTGGAACAGCCAGCTCCCGGCGCTCTTGACCATGACGGCATTCGTCGTCTTCCGACTGCCACGGCTTTCTTCACTGCTGGACCAACCCGACACGCAACCGTTGCACCGCTTCGCACTGGGATCATTTCTCGCGGCGCTGATGATCGTCAGCCTGTTCCCGCACATCAGCCGCAAACACGGGTTGATCCTGCCGCGCACTCCCGTGGGCGCAGCGTATCGCCAGGTGCTCGCGCGAACCGCGGAACTGCCGGGTGTCGTCATCAGTCCCGAAGACCCAACGATCGCCCTCTTCGCCAGGGGCCATCTCGGCCGCAATCTCTACAACGAATATGATTATCACCTCGTTAACGGCGACTTCCCGAAGTATCCGCCCCAGTCGGCGCTCAAGGAGATCCGAAACGCCGACTATCTCGTCGACGTTCGTTGGTACTTTCACGACTTGCTCACCGATTCGATCATCGCGCCCCTGGGATTCGAGCCGGTCGCCGACCCGGGATTCGACGAGGTGAACTTTCGACTTTGGCGCAGGAAGGCGTCGCTCGTCGTCCAAGCATCGCCGAGCCCAAATGATGAACCGCCAGCGGATTCCAGAAGCAAAGCGCCGCGACTTGGACAGCGCTAACAATCAGGCACAATTCGTGCGACGGATCTCCCCGGCGATCCTCCCGATTCGCTTTGCTCTCGATTCACAGCAGGACGCTCGTTTTCAAGGAGGATGAGATGAAGGCAGATACGGTAGGGTTGCGCTCGCCCTGGATGAGTCGTGCTCCGCTGATCGGAGCCGCCTTGCTCGTTCTGCTCGTCAATGGCGTCAACATCGCGCGGTCTTTCGCGTCGCCCAACCCGCACGATCCCTGGGAGGCGGCCGAAACCGTCGAAGGCTGGCGCAGCGCACACGGAATTCCTGTCTACGAATCGGCGCCGGACGGCCACGCCGCTCCAATGTATGGCCCGCTCGCGCCCTGGGCCATCGGCGAAATGTTTCGATTTGCCGGCACGAACAACCAGGCCGGGCGCTTGCTCACATTGCTCGGCGCAGTGGGAACCGCGATCCTTTTGGTCCTGATCGTCGGCGGCCGTCGTGCGTTGTGGTTCCAACTGGTGGCGTTCGCACTTTTCATGGGCCTCAACTGGCGCACGGGGGATTATTTTGTCGTGAATCGCCCCGATATGCTCGCGATGTTGTTCGCGGCAATGGGGGTGTTGCTCCTGGGGCGTGGCCACGAAAGGCAAAGTGTCTCGAGCGTCCTACTGGGAACAGCCTGTGTCGTCGCGGGCTTTTTCTTCATGCAATCCGCAGCGATCTTCGCCGTGGTTCCCCTGGTGGTGCTTGGGCTGAAGTGGCAACGCCCGTCTATCGAACAGGTGCTCCTCGCAGCGCTGCCACTTGCCGTGGTTCTGGCGATCATTCCGATCATGAGGATCGCCGATCCTGCGATGTATTTCGGCATGATCATCGTTCCTAGGTCGTTCGGGCTCAATCACCTGGGAACGGTCCGCGCCGCGATGGATTTGCTGCTCGACTATCCGCTGTTCGTGTTGGTTGCCGCCGATTGGTTGATGGACGATGCCCGAGCCTACCGAAAAGATCACCGAGTGCTTTGGGTCCTTGCTGCACTCGTTGTGGCGGTCCCCTTTAGCGCAATGATGTCGGTGAGACTCGGCGGTGCCCGCCAGAGTCTTCTCCCCGCCTTGCTGACGATGACGGCGTTCGTCGTACTGCGGCTCCCTCGGCTTTCAGCGATTCTGGAAGACTGCAACGCCCATCCGATGCGCAGGCTCGCGTTCGGCTCATTCCTCGGCGCCTTGCTCCTGCTCGGCCTGTTCCCGCACCCGTCTCGTAAGCACGGCTTTATCAATGCGCGTAACCCGCTCGCCGACTCTTATCGCCGGGTGATCGCGCGCACAGCCGAGTTGCCGGGGACCGTTGTCAGTCCCGAGGACCCAACCATCGTTCTCTACGCGAAAGGCCAGGCGGTCCGGAACTTGTTCACCGAATACGACGCGCACACGGTCAACGGCGAATGGCCCAAACAGCCGCCCTGGGATGCGCTCAACGAGATGCGCCATGCCGATTACCTGATTGATGTCCGAGGCTACGGGCAAGATCTGCTCGTCGATTCAATGATCGAACCTTTGGGCTTCGAGCCGGTCGACGACCCCGCGTTCGACGACGTGAATTACCGACTTTGGCGCAAGCGTAGCGGCGGCAAGGAAGGCTTGGTGTCAACGCACTGACTTTGCTGCGCTCTCGCCCGCAAGCCAGCCCGTGCTCCACGCGGCCTGGAAATTGTAGCCGCCAATTAGTCCATCGAGGTCGAGCACCTCACCGGTAAAGTAAAGGCCTGCTTGAAGGTGGCTTTCGAGCGTGTCGGAATGAATCTCGTTGAGTGCAACGCCTCCGCTGGTAACCTCCGCTTTGGCGAATCCCAAGGTGCCGGCGACCGGTATACGGAGTTGCTTGATTGCGGAAATGAGTCGTTGCCTCTCATCGCGCGCCAGTTCGGGCCCCACGCGTCCGACCGGCACGCGAGCCACATCCATAAGGGCCTCAACCAGCCGGCGCGGGAGGTCAACCGGAAGCACGGCCGCCACCGCACGCCGTCCGCTTCGACATGCGGCTTGTAGCTCTTGATCAATGGCCCCGGCTTTTCGCTCGGGTGCAAAGTCAATCACGATGTCGGGCCTAGGGTCGCCGTCGTACCGCGTCACGGCTCGGCTCACATCCAGAATGGCGGGGCCAGTCAATCCAAAGTGAGCAAAAAGGAGGGCCTCCCGGCGCTGAAGCAACGGCGGACCGTCGGCGACCTGAATACTCGCAACCACGTCCGGAATCGTGAGCCCTTTGAGCGCCTTCACCCATTCCGACTCCACGCGCAGGGGGACGAGCGCTGGACGGGGTTCAACGATCCCGTGGCCGAAACTGCGAGCGATCCCGTAGCCGTCGCCGGAAGTCCCACAGCCGGGGTACGACTGACCGCCGACGGCGACTATCACGCGACGAACTCGCAAGTCATTTTCCGGTGCCTTGATGACGAAGCCGTCAGCAGACCGTTCGATACACTGAACTGGACTCAAGCAACGCAACGTCGCGCCGGACCGCTCGAGCCGACCGACCAGGGCCGCGAGTACATCGGTCGCCCGGTCCGAAGCAGGGAAGATCTTGCCGTTCCCCTCGACCTTGGTCGCGACCCCTTCCGACTCGAAGAAGGCGACCGTGCGCTCGACTGTGAGCGCCTTCAGCGCCGGTCCGAGGAACCGCCCCCCCTCGGCGCTGAACGCTTGCTGGATGCTGCGGGCTCCTCGGGCCTCCTTGGAATCGTAAGCCGGGTCGACGGGGCCCGTCACCACGCTGAGATCGTGAAGCCCACGCGCATTCGTCAGGTTGCATCGCGTTCCGCCCGACATCAGGATCTTGACGCCGGGCCGGCGATTCTTTTCGAGCAGAACAACGCGCACACCACACTCCGCAGCGCGCGTCGCTGCCATCAGCCCGGCGGCCCCGGCTCCGACCACTCCCACGTCAAACTCGTAGTCCACAGCCGCCCTTCCCGCGCCGCCCGCCATTGGTATCTACACAGTGGTTTGTTACCGTCAAGCGAAGCAAATCTCCTCGTTCCCGCGTTCCTGCGTGGGAATGCAATGCCCGACGCTCTGCGTCTCTTCGAGCCGGGAAAATGCGGCCGCAGAGGGAAAGAAAACGCCAACTCGTCGCCTACACGCGGCCTTCCCGCGCCGTCCGCGGCACGGCCTTTGCACCGGTTGTTGCTGTACTTTTACGCAGTCAATCCACACTCACATTATGACCGAAGGGTCTGCACGATGGCGACTGACAACGGCGTACAGGCCATAAAACCCCGCTCGCCGATGACCATTCCATTCGTCAAGCGCGATATCTTCACGCGATGCGCCGCCTGGGCCACACGGGTCACGGGTGGTCGAATTGGGTTCCTGACAGCGCTCGGCGCGGTGATTCTCTGGGCGATCACAGGCCCATATTACCATTATTCGTCGACATGGCAGCTCGTGATCAATACGGGCACGACAATCATCACGTTCTTGATGGTTTTCCTGATTCAGAACGCGCAGAATCGCGAATCAAAGGCCATCCACTTGAAACTGGATGAGCTCATCCTGTGCGTTCGAGCCGCCCGCAACGAGATGATCGACATCGAACACTTGACCGAGGAGCAACTCGATCGACTCGCGGAACGCTACAGCAAGGTCGCCCGCGCGCACCAGCACAAGCTTCAGAAGTGCTTCGAAAAGATCGAGGAGGCCCAGGCCTCCTCGTCTCCCGAAAGCGCTCACATGACGGTGAAATAAATCGCTGCCGCGAAGTCGAAATAGTCGGGCTTCAGAACGAGCGGTAGGTTGTTATAAACGCAATAGTTACGGATCTGAAGCAGGAGGTCGCGCGGCTGGCAGCAACGGAACGGCCGATTGACGCGGTGGTAGTGCATCTCGATGAGGTAGTCGATGGCTTCCTCGTTGACTTCGGGGAAACCGAGTTTGGGCGCGAAGATCTCGAACATCTCCCGGAACATCTCTTCGGTCGGATCCACCGCGTTGATCTTGTAGGGGATACGGCGGAGGAATGCCTCGTCGACGAGCTGCTTCGGCTCGAGGTTCGTCGAGAACAAGATGAGCTGATCGAACGGAACGCGAATCTTCTTCCCGTTGGGCAGACAGAGGAAGTCGTACCGTTTTTCGAGCGGCACGATCCAGCGGTTCAGCAGCTCGATCGGTGGCATGCGCTGACGGCCGAAGTCGTCGATGAGCAGCGTGCCGTTGTTGCTCTTCATCTGCAGCGGAGCTTCGCAGACCTTCGTGATGGGATTGAAGTGGATTTCCAGGTCCTCCATGCGCAGCTCACCGCCCGCGATCAGTGTTGGGCGTTTGATCTCGACCCAGCGATGGTCGTAGTCGTCGTCGCGCAGGAGGCCCGTTGGGCCTTTCTCGATCACTTCGTGGTTGGCCAGGTCGAAGAGTTTGACGTACTGGCCTTCGACGTTAACGACGCGCGGGATCCAGACCGTCGTGCCGAAGCATCGTGTGATGCGCTCCGCGATACTCGTCTTGCCGTTGCCGGGGTATCCATACAGGAACATGCCGCGGCCCGAATTGATCGCCGGGCCGAGAACATGGAACATTTCCTCGGAAATCAGGAGGTCGGAGAACGCACGCCGAAGATCCTCTTCCTTCGGCTGCTCGGCCGTAATCGTCTGGGCCATGACAGAGGCAACGTAATCATCAAACGGCACAGGGGCCGTGCCGACGTACGAGCACTCTTCCATATACATACTGGCGCGCGCACGACCGGCGTCGGTCAGCGTATATTCGTAGTCATTGACGGAACCGGTGTTGCAGTATGCGACGATCTGCTGGTTCTTCAAGTTCCGCAGGTAGGAGGGAAACGGTCCGAACGGCAGACCCAACTCGCTGGCGATCATACGGCCCGAGGCCACACCGATCGTCGCGAGGTATTTGAGAATGAGGCTCTCGATCTGCGTGTAGTTCAAACCCGCTTCATCGAAATCGTTCACCGCGCGGGGGCGAAACGGAGCTTTCGGTGCTTTGACAAAGGAAGGCAAAACAGAAATCGAAGCAGCGCTCACGGTTAATAGACTCCCAAACGGTAAAGCCGACGCGACCTCGCGCCAACTCTAGGTTCCACGGTGGGAGCCGTCAAACGCCGCAAGCCGGTCCGCAAGCCGTTCAAGCCGGGCTGCATCGTGGGGAATCAGGATCTCAAACCTGCGTGCCTGGTGCCCGATTCGCGAAATGGTGACCATCCAGGCGTCTTTCGGTAGCTGATCCCGTACACGGTCGGCCCATTCGACAAGGCAGACTCCGCCTCCAGACCAGTAGTCGGCTACGCCCAGCATCGCGAATTCCTCCGTCGACCGGAGGCGGTAGGTGTCGAAGTGATAAACGGGGATCCGGCCCTCGTATTCGTGGATCAGGACGAATGTCGGGCTCGCGATCGCCTCAGGAACGACCCCGAGCGCTTCGGCGAGTGCACGGGTCAACCGGGTCTTTCCCGCACCCAGGGGACCCACCAAGCCGATGACGAGCCCCGGCACCACCGTTTCGGCCAACGCCCGTCCCAAAGCGTCGGTCTCGTCTTCCGAGTCGACTTCCACGGTCAGCCGGTTCGGCTCGCGACTCACCTTCATCGATTGCCTTCCGCTTCAGTTCGGAGAGCTCAGGATCAGCGCCGGAATCCCGCCACCTCAACGTTCCCCGGAGCACAAGTGGTCAAATCCTTCGGCACGAATGGGGGACAAAGCGCCATCCGAGGCCCGGGACCAGAGCCCCGGGGCGTCGGTGATCGTGCCAATACGGTGGCAGAAGGGGAAGAGTCGGGAGACGCGATCCGCGTCCGTCGGGTCGATCACCGCGCAAAGCTCGAAATCTTCGCCGTCGTTCAGCGCGTGCTCGAGCGCGGGACGTCCGTCGTAAGCGCTCATTGTTCGTGCATCGGGGTGAATCGGTAGTGCGTCGGCATCCAGAACCGCTCCGATCCTCCCACTTTCCTCCAGGATATGGCCCAGGTCCGACGCGATCCCATCGGAAATGTCGATCAGGGCGTGAATCTCGACTTCGCTGTGCATGGCGATCGCTTCCGCGATTCTCGGCACAGGGTGTAGGTGGCGTCCCAGGAGACTGCCGCCGAGCGGTCCGGTCACGAAAATCACGTCGCCCAGACGCGCTCCCGACCGGAGGACCGGCGGTCTTGCGGACATGGTCTCTCCGAGGACTGTCACGCTGATCACGAGCGGTCCATCCCAGGCGTTTGTATCTCCGCCCACGAGCGCCACGTTGAATCGATTCGCCAGCGGTCGAATCCCTTCATGGAGACCTTGCGCGACTTCAACCGCCCGCGCACGCGGCAAGGCGACCGAAACGACGGCGGCTGTCGGGTTGCCGGCCATGGCCGCGATATCCGACAGATTGACGGCGAGGGCCTTGTAGCCGACGGCCTCCGCGCCGTCGCGATCCAAATGGAAATGCCGTCCATCCATCAACATATCGGTTGTGACGAGGAGTTTGCGGTCCGGACCGGTGTCCAGGACTGCACAGTCGTCGCCAATGCCTACGACCGTGCGCCCTTGAGCCGAAGCCCGCGCACGGATCCACTGGATCAATTCGAATTCAGTCCGTACGGCGTCTTCAGACATCGGAATCGCCACCGGGAATCAGTGGTACGTCGGGGAGGGGCTCACTGTAGCTGCTTCGCGCCAGGAAAACGCGAAACACCTGAGCGGCCGCTTGTTCCAGAAGGACGTCAACTTGCGACATCGCGTCTTCCAGCGGCATGGGACGGTTGCAGATGCTGAAGTACGCCGTGATTCCTTGATCCAGAACCGCCGCGGCACCTGGTCCAATCGAGCCAGCCAGGGCGATCGTCGGGCAATCGAGCGAGTGAGCCAGGCGCGCGACGCCCACCGCGGTTTTGCCGAAGGCGCTCGAGGCGTCGATCGCGCCCTCGCCCGTGATGCAGAGATCGGCTCCTTGCAGCCGGTCCACGAGCCCGACTGCGCGGATCACCAGCGTGATTCCCGGCTCCAGCCGCCCGCCCGCGAAGGCTGCTAGACCACCGCCAAGTCCGCCCGCGGCGCCAGCGCCTGGCAGGTCTCGAATCGATCGGCCCAGATCATGCTCCACCACCTGGGCGAAGTGGGCCAGGTTTCGATCGAGTTCAGCGACCATCGAGGGGGTCGCGCCTTTTTGCGGCCCGTAGATGGCTGACGCGCCCTCGGGACCGCAAAGCGGATTGTCGACATCACAGGCGACGGCGATTTCGATTCCGTTGAGGCGTTTGTCACGTTCCTGTTCGTCGATCCTGCGAAGTCGATCGAGCGCTCCGCCTCCCGGGCCGATGTCTGCGCCCTGGGCGTCGAGCAAGCGAAAGCCGAGGGCCTGGCCCAGCCCCGCGCCTCCGTCGTTCGTCGCACTCCCGCCGATTCCAAGGATCACCCGCTGCGCACCGGCGTCAACCGCGGCGAGCAGCAGTTCCCCCGTACCTCGCGTGGTCGTGACACGAGGATCGCGACGGTCCTCGGGCACCAGAACTAGGCCGGATGCCGACGCCATTTCGATGACGGCCGTCCGCCCGTCGCCCAGGAGACCGAACTGTGCTTGCCGGCGCTCACCGAGCGGCCCGGTCACTTCAACTGTGCGAAAGGAACCACCGGTCGCAACGACGAGCGCTTCGACCGTACCCTCGCCGCCGTCGGCCATGGGGGCTTCGTCGATCTCGATTCCGGGGGAGACAGACCGAATGCCCCGCGCGATCGCGCGTGCCGCGGCAGGCGCGGAAAGACTGCCTTTGAACTTGTCCGGCGCAATCAAGACCTTCATCGCACGCCCCAACGAGCCGCCTCGGCACGAATCCCGAGGCTAGCATAACGCAAAGGGCATACCTTCTCCAACGCGCCCGCCCGGACTCACGATGTTGCGGCGAATGCGTGAACTCTGACGAAATGTTATCGAAATCTTCGAGATAGCGAAGAGCTAAAGAGGGTGGGCGTCGTGGAAGCGATCGATCGTCACCAGTCACACAGCGTCGAGTCGC
Organism: Singulisphaera sp.; assembly: GCA_027451445.1. Taxonomy (GTDB): domain Bacteria; phylum Planctomycetota; class Planctomycetia; order Isosphaerales; family Isosphaeraceae; genus DAIDJG01. Next base: position 794 of record DAIDJG010000280.1, on the reverse strand, counting down.
CGAATCAGCTCATACCAATCCCGCGCTCGGTTCTGTTTCTTCCGGGCGAAACGAAATGCTGATCTCCTCGCGCTTGATCGCCACGTCGCCAGGGGCGTCGATGCCAATGCGAATCGAAGTCCGGTCGATCTTCACAATCGTGACTCGGACGTCGGGCCCAACCTGAAAACTCTGCCCCAGCTTCCTGCTCAGTACCAGCATGGCACTCCTCCGTGAGTGTGATCTGCGTGGTCATCACCGCTGATTCGTCGCGTTCCCACCCGAACACTCCACAGCGGCCAGTTCGTCTTTTCGCTGAAGCATTGTCGCATCTCGTGTGCCGAACCCTGTCCGAACCGCTTGAGATTCGAGGATACCGACCGAACCGCATAGGAAATAAGCTGTTACGATCTGCCTAAAAAACGAGAGTAAAGACGTCGCAAACCGGCGCCTCCAGCCCCGACGGGCAGGTTTGTAAAGAATACATCAAGTGGACGGAAAAGACTGTGCCGATCCTTTGTGATTTGTACAACCGACGACCGCCCGAACGGAACATGTTAGATTCAGTACGGCGCGGGACGCGGGATTGGCCGGGCGAAACGAGTGTCGATGAGTCGGACTTAACTTTTTCAGTGAAAACCCGTTGGAGAGTCGAGTGTGGCGGACCAGGGCAATGACTCCCACTCCGTCGGCAGCAGACCATCGCGTTTCAATCGGGGTCGAACGGGCCTGACGGTCCTGGCCATGTTCTTCGGAGTCGGCGCGTGGCTTTGGCCGATCGGTGTTGGTGGACAGATGCCGGTCGGAGGCGACGT
>DAIDJG010000279.1 GCA_027451445.1 Singulisphaera sp. | reverse complement strand
GCGGTCTCCGGCCGGGGAAGTCCCGCTTTTGCTGCGTACTGCCACGCCAGAGGCTCGAAGCTGTCGGACGTGACCCAGATGCGCGGGCGCTCGGGATTGATGTTCGTGAAGATCCGCAAGAGCCGATCGCCGTGGGAGGGGCGAGATGGGAAATTGTCGACGTGGATCAAGTCGTTTCGCGATCGTAGCGACACGCTTCGCCCTTCCTCCTCGATGGGACGAAAGCTCGCAAAATCAATCTTCCAGTCACGCGCATACGGCGACAGGAACCTGCTCATGAACCCAATTGCATTGCGCGAGTAGTTCCGCATGATCTCGTGGGCGCGTGCGAGGGCCTCGCCGTCCTTCTGATCGACGCCTTTGAGATGATCTTGCAAGGGACGATAGCTAATGTTTTTATGGAACGCTGTCGACTGCTTTTGTTGCAGCAGGAACGCGCGATCGTCGTCTGGCACCGGAATCGGGTTGGTGGGGAAGTAGAGGATATCGCCCGATTCGAGCCGGGCCAGCATCTCATCGGTGGCCGTGTTCCGGGCGTGCTCGGCCTCGATCGTCAGACGCGCCATGGTGGAAACGCTCCCTCGTTCTGAAAGAGATCGGCTCGCGGTTCGGGTGGATCTCGGAGAGATCGCAGGTTTAGATCCGCGAGTCGGGTCTTGGTCCGTCCTGGTTCGGTTGCCCTGGGGGGCCGGTGTCGTCGACGTGGTCGATCACAACTTCGTGCGAGTTTTCGCCCGGTTCGCGACCGCCGTGCAGCCCGCGTTGGTGGGCACGTTCGAGGAGGTGGCCGGCGTCGAACCGCTCCCCGATATAATAGCGCCGAACATCGGGATTGTTGAGGATCTGCTCGCGGTTCCCGTACGCGAAGACGCGGCCCTCGCGGATGAGATAGCAACGGTCGGTGACTTCGAGCGTCTCGCGGAACTGGTGGTCTGTGAGCAGGATCCCGATATGGTGTTTATCGGCCAGGTCGCGGATCTGATCCTGAATCTCGGCGACTGTTTTCGGGTCGATGCCCGCGAACGGTTCGTCGAGCATGATGAGCTTCGGTTCGGTGATCAGCGAGCGCGCAATTTCCAGACGTCGGCGCTCGCCGCCGGAGACCCGGTTGGCCTTGGTCTTACGGATGTGGGTCAAACCGAAGCGATCGAGCAGATCGTTCTGGCGTTCCTTGCGCTGTTTGCGCGTGAGGTCCGAGCGAGTTTCAAGGATCGCCATCAAGTTGTCTTCGACCGACAGAAGCTTGAATACGCTCGAATCCTGAGCCAGGTAGCCCATTCCGGCACGGGCACGCTCGAACATCGCAATCCGGGAGATGTCCTTGCCGTCGAACATCACCGTTCCGCCATCGGAATCGATGAGGCCGATCGTCATGCGGAAACTGGTGGTCTTGCCTGCCCCGTTGGGGCCGAGCAGTCCCACGACCTCGCCCAGGTTGACGTCGAACTCAACCCCGTTGACGACCTGTCGGCGTCCGTACCATTTCTCGAGACCGCGGACTTCCAGCAGGGCCATGGGTCGATCCTCCTTGATTGAGCCCGAGGGGGGTAATCGCGGACCCACGATGAGCGCGGGGCCTTTTGGCCTCACACGTCCTTTTAGCTCATCGTCTTTGGCTCTAACGGATCCACTTCATTCGTTCGATGTAAGGCCGGAAAGGAATATGAATATCGCGGCTGATCGCAATATCGGGGTAAAACGGTTTGCCATGGGGCCAGTAAATGAAGAAGGCTTTACCAGTGAGCATGGCCCTCGGCACCTCGTGCGATTTCCGGTCGGAAGTGTCCCAACCGGAGCCCGGGTAGTTTGGGTCGAAGTGGTCGATCGTGGACCAACCTCGGCTGTCCTTGCTGCGTGGACTATTGTCTCCGAGCATCATGTAACTGGTCGGGCCGATCGGGAAATCGTGCCATTGCAGGTTCCCCAAATCGGGAAACCGCGACGGGTCGGCAAGCTGGTCGAGAGTTTCCGCAGCCGTGCGCGCGAAGCCCGAATCCCAGCCGCCGCTGTAATCCGACTTTCCCGGGCTCTGGGTATAGTAAATATCACGCTTCAGGACAAGATCGCTCACCGCGACCGATGCTCCTCGGGCCACGATCCCGACTGGCGAGAGATCGGCCGCAGTCGGCGCCCCATGTGTCTCGGGGCCATCGTAAGTCAATCCATCACCAAACAGCGGCTGTCCGTCCACGAGCAAGGTCAATCGGTCGTCGACGTTGGCGAAGCTTACGTCGTAGGTGCCGGTACCGTTGATCTTTGAGACCTTCTGCCCGAGCGAAGTGTCGCCGTGCCAGAGTGTTGCGACTCCCGACGAGAGGTCGATTTCGCAGCGGTTGGAGACGCCCGATTCGATCAACTCGAACCGCACCAAGCCGCCGGGGGCTTTGACCTCGAGCTTACCCGAGACCGTCAAGTCGCCGACCCAGTGGGGTTGGTAACCGGCCCCTTCCGTGTCTCGGAAGACCGGCAGACCGGCGTCCTTTTGTTTGCCGGTCAGGGTGAGCGTCAGGTTGCTGTTGTACGAATAGAAATCGGTGATCAGGCTGGCCCGCGGTGCGCGCGGGAGCTTATCGCCGCTCAGAACCGCTTGCCACTGTTCGGGATCGGGCACAAGGTGATGGTATCGCAGTTCGGCCTCCTGACCTGCGGGCGCTGTCACGACATAGGCATAAGGGCCCGACTTCGGATCGCCCGTTTCCTTCCAGGCTCCCGGAACTGGAGACGTCCACCTACGCCACTCGGGCTGGCCCTTGAAGGCCTCGGGACGGTAGCGGTCGTCATGCACGACGATTTGCATCGCCTGCTGGTGGCGCAAGGGCTTGCGTTCGAGGCGGAAGTCGTTGCCGCCAGGGGGCTTGATGTAGATATCCCCGAAGTAGACACGAACTTCTTCACCGGGCAGTCCCACGAGGCGCTTGATGTAGCTCACCTCGGGCTCTTCGGGGTAGCGAAAGACGACGACATCCCAGCGGTTCGGTCCCCCTGCGCCTGGGAGGAAGGGCATGTCGTAGGGGAACTTCATGACCAGGATGCGGTCGCCGTTGAATGTCGGCTCGTCAACGACCCTGGTCTGAAAGCGGCAGTTGACGCAGGTTCCGGCGACCACCCACTGGTGCTGCCCCCCTCGATCCTGGCGGTGGCCTCGGCCACCTTCATCTTCGTCAGAGGCATTGACCGTGAAGACGTAACCACATTGCGGGCATGTGATTTCCTTGTGGCGACCCATCAACGTGGGCGCCATCGAGCCCGTGGGGATCACAAAGGCTTCCGCCTCGAACCCGCGCACCAGGAGGGCCAGGATCATCGCCACGACAATCGCTTCGACCGTCTCGCGGTACCCTTCTTTTTCCTTCTCGTTGTTCTTGCTCTTTTCCTTGCGGGGCTTGGCCGCTTCCTGTGCTTCGGCACCCAGCGCGTCGCTACCCTTGGCGTAGGTCCGAGTCATCGGTACGGCTTCCCTCACAATTGGCGGAATGTTCGAGGCGTGAACCTTATCGAATGTAACGAATCTCGCGCGGATCGGGAACCCAGTACACCGAACGGCCAAACACCTCGAGCGGTACAACCTGCCCAGGCAGGTGAACCAGGAACGGTTTGCCCAGGAACAACTTCCCTTGCACGACCGGACTGCCGGCCCAGAAGCGCGAGTCGTTGGAGACGGCACTGTTATCGCCGAGCACGAAGAACTCATCCGGCCCGAGTACATAAGGCGCGTCGACCCCAAACGCCTTGCGCGGCGTGTGCGCCAGAACGCTCGTATAGTGCACGTCGCGGAAGATGCGCAGATCGCCGACCGTCAGCGTTCCCCCCTCCGCCCCAAGCGCGATCGGGTGGGCGCCGGGGCCCGAGCCAACCGATGGATCGTCGTAGTCGATCGGGTCGAACAGCAGCTTGCCGTCGAGCGCCACGCTGAGCCGGTGGTCCATCACCGACGCTTCCAGTCGAACGGACTTCCCGCGCAGGCCGCGAGCGACCTGCTCGGAGTCGAACTGCCACTCGGAGTGGAGATGACCATTCCCGTACCGGGTTACCTTTGACCCTAATGCGCCAACGTGATCGGCCGCATTGGCGGGGATTTTGACGACGAACTGGTCGGAACCGGAATTGATTCGGATCGCCAGGAACTGAACGTCGTCCCCGACGGTTAGATTCGCTTCCACCATCAGGTCGTCAACCCGATTCTCGCCGCGCAGGTCGGCTCCGTTATAGGGATTGAAGTCGTACACCGGCCAGTACTTACCGCGGTCCGGATCCCAGTGGCAATACTCCACCCAATCGAGGTGACGAGGTTCGGCGACCTCCTTGGTGTCGTGGACAAGCTGATCGCCCTCCATGCACCAGGATCCCTTTTGCTGAGGCCGCCAGCGCGGGAAACGGTCGCTGTCTTTCGGCACGAAGTGATTGTCGAAAACCAAAACGCGCATCGCCCGCTGTTCCTTGAGCGTCTTCCGCGCGATCTGGCCGTCGACGTAGATATCGCCCCCCAGGATCTGGATCGACTCGTTCGGCAGGCCCACGACACGCTTGACGTAGGCCTGCGAGGGCTCGTTCGGGAAGTGGAACACGGCCACCTCCCAGCGCCTCGGGCGCCGGAAGTCGTAGACGAACTTCTGGACCAGCACGCGGTCGCCGTTGCAATCGATCGTAGGAACCCGCTCGAGTTCGGCCTGTCCGCAGTTGGGGCAGATCGCCCGCCCCGCCCGATCCTCGTCATCTTGCCCCAACGCAAAGCGATAACTACAGTTCGGGCACGGGACCTCCTTGTGGTTGCCCAACAAGGTTGGTGCCATCGAACCGGTGGGGACGATGTAGGCTTCGGCGGCGAAGGTACGGAAAACGAGGATGCAGACACTGAGGATTAGAAGGAACTCAACCGTCTGGCGGACAACTCCCACTCGGGGGCGCGGGGAGCCCGGATTGGAACTGGTGTCAGACGCGTGTCTCATCGGCGGACTCACCCAACTTCAACGAATCAATCTTCGCTGTCGTCAAGCACGGCGAGGAAGGCTTCCTGGGAGATTTCGACGTTACCGACTTGCTTCATCCGCTTCTTGCCTTCCTTCTGCTTCTCGAGGAGCTTGCGTTTCCGCGTGATGTCGCCGCCATAGCACTTGGCGGTGACGTTCTTGCGGAGCGCCGAGATCGTTTCACGGGCAACGACCTTGCTGCCGATCGCAGCCTGGATGGCGACTTCAAACTGGTGCCGGTCGATCTCCCCCTTGAGCTTTTTCACCAGTCGTTGACCACGCCGATAGGCCTGGTCTCGGTGAACGACGATCGAAAGTGCGTCCACTCGCTCGCCGCCCACCAGGACGTCGAGACGGACCAGGTCATTGGGCCGGAACCCAAGCACCTCGTAGTCCATTGTCCCGTAGCCGCGGGTGGCACTCTTGAGTTTATCATAGAGGTCGTAAATCATCTCGGCCAGGGGCAGCTCATAAGAGAGGATTGCACGGGTGGGCGTCAGGTATTCCGTTTTCAGGTACGTTCCGCGCCGATCCTCGCAAAGCTGCATGATGACGCCGATGCAGTCTGCCGGGATAATGAAGTTCAAACGGGCGATCGGCTCGCGGAACTCCTCGATGTCGCCAGAATCGGGGATCCGGGTCGGGTTCGAGATGTGCAGAGTCTCACCTTTCTTGGTGACGATCTCGTAGGTCACGTTGGGTGCCGTTTGGACGAGCGAGAGGTTGCTCTCTCGCTCGAGCCGCTGCTGGACGATTTCCATGTGCAGCATGCCCAGGAACCCGCAACGGAAGCCGAAGCCGAGGGCGTCGGACGTCTCAGGCTCGAACGTAAAGCTCGAATCGTTCAGCGC
>DAIDJG010000278.1 GCA_027451445.1 Singulisphaera sp. | reverse complement strand
GCCGGTTTTCACGCCACGCGCAGCCAAGGGTGCGGCAAGCGCAGCGACGCCCGCGGCGGATCGCGCGTCGTGAATACCGCCCGCGAACAGAAGGTGCACCTGCTCTCCCGACAGGCCCGCATCCAGGGCCTGCCCGATCACTTCGGCTGCCTGTTCCCAGAGCACAAAGCTCGACCGCGGTCCCACGTGCCCGCCGCATTCACGACCTTCCAGCACGAACCGACGCGCCCCGTCATTGAGATACTGGCGCAACAAGCCCGGCGAGGGCACATGCAAATAGGTCGCAATCCCCGCCTTTTCCAATGCGAGGGCCTGGTCCGGCCGGCCGCCGGCGATCAAGGCGAACGGGGGGCGGACCGCAAGGATCTCCTCGATCTGCTCCCGGCGCAGTTCCGGAGGCACAAATCCGAGCAGCCCGACGCCCCATGTTCGCTCGCCGAGCCGGGTCTTCGTCTCCTCCAGCAGCGTTCGCACCTCCGGCCTTCTCATCAACGCGAGCGCGAGGAACGGCAGTCCGCCCCCCTCGGCAACCGCATCGGCAAACGCCGCCGTATCGCTGACACGCGTCATCGGCCCTTGAACGATCGGAAAGCGCGTCGAATGCGCGTGGGCAAGCGGTGAATGCTCACCCAACGGCCGATGGCTCTGCGCCAGTTCCACGCCGTCGAGAGCGGCCTGTTCCAGCGCTTGCACGATACCGCCGACCGTCACATACCGGCGCGCCAGCGTCCCCGCCCAGGATGCATCGGGCCCCACCGGCCACGCCTGGCCGGCCTGCCACCCCACGTTCGCACGGACCGCCTCCCGCCAGCTCTCCCGATCACCGGCTTCCGCCTGCTTCAGCCGCTCCAGAACCGGAGCACCTGGCGCCGCGTAAACGCGCACCTGCGCACTGGTCCCGCGCCCCAGGACAACCGTCTCACTCCCGTCCCACCGCTCGATACGCTCCCGAACCTCCTCGCTCAACGGCGACTCGCGCGCCAGCAGCAACGCTCCCTCCGCCACGACCCCCTCGGCCCCCATCGCCAGACAGGCCGACGCCACGTGGAGCCCAATCCCACCCCGAACCCAAACTGGCGGTACGGATCGAGCGAGCACGGCCTGTAATAAAATGAACGACGGCTCCTCCCCTCCGAAACCTGCCGCCTCTTGGCCCGACAGCACCAGCGCGTCACACCCCGCCGCAGCCGATGACCAGGCCGACTCCCGCGACGTCGCCTCAGCCACCATCAATCGGCCCGAGCCCTGGATGACGTCGACCAGCTGAGCAATATCCGCCCCGGTCCCTTCCGTGACCCAAACCACGCGGCAGTGGGGCGGGAGCCTGCTGAGCCACGCCTCGGCCACCATGTCTGGTGGCACGCGCACCCCGAACGGTCGGTCGACCAGGAACTGTCCCACCCGTTGGGCCGACTCGATCGCCCGTTCCACGTCGATCCCGAATCCCCAATCAAGCACGCCCAGCGCACCCGCGCGACTCGCGGCGATCGAGAGACACGGATCCGTCATGCCACCCGGCGACAAGGCAACAACACGCGGCAGAATCCGTGGCATGAGCGACGATTACTCCTTCGTCAACACCGGGACCGTCGAAACCTGAAGTTGTTAGTCCATAATGAATTACGCTGGGCGCTCAGGTTGGTCAGCCACGGTAGGTGAGCAACTCGCGCCCAACGTAAAGCACTCCGCCCCCAACACACCGGTTCCGATTCCTCTCGACGTTCCAGTGGGAAGTTTAACCCTTACGGAGCCAGAGTCAAAGGAGTCAAACCGCACGAGATAATAAGAATACGAAAAGCTTATGTTCTCCAAAAGAGCCCGATGTCGATCTTTACGGAAACTCAGGTTGGGTTACGATGGCGACGGGGCAGGGAGGCATCGGGCAGGAGGAGGGCCTTCATGAAGATGGCAACAAACCTGGGTAGGTGGACCCTGATCTGTATCCTCCTCGTCGGGCCAGGGGCGCACACCGATGCGAGGGAACCGACCAGTTCCCAAGCCGGAACGAGCGGCTCGCTGCCGACCCTGGTGTTCCTGAGGCCCGGTACGAGAGTCGAAAGCGCGCAACAACTCCCCAATGGCTGGAGTCATCTCGTGATCAAGTCGATCCCGAGGCTCGCATCGGGCGATTTGGGCACACTCCCCGCCGTCGCGAAGTCGACTGCCACAATGTTCCGCACCACGATGTTAGCGGACGTCCGAAGTGTGTCAGCAAACGGCGCGCCCTACGTCTTACGTCGCGTCGGGCTCGGCCTTTGCACGCCGGTCCGCGGCGTTGACACCGTCATTTCGAGTGTCACTCTCAATGAGCAACGCATTTCTCTCGGCCTGGTTGGGAGCAGGGTGCTGGAGCGAGCTGAGCAGGAACTTGCGCGAGGACGGATCAAGGCCAGGACGCCCACGTTCGCGCTCTTCAGCGGCCCTACCGTGATGAAAGCCGGCGCTACTCATGCTCCGATGGTGTTGCGATATGCCTTGCTCGTCGATCCCCAGACGGGGGATCTCCATACGCTGCTCTGGCCGCAGGCTCTCCAACCGCAGGACCGCGCAGCCCCTCAGCGCATCGCGCTGCTCCCACCCGGTCTGCTGCACGACGGGACGATGGACGTGGCCGCCAGCCGTGTCCTGGCAACCGTACCGGTCAATTGGTCCTTCGCGTTGTCGGAACTTCCTCCCGGGAGAGTGCTTAGGACAACACCCGAACTCCGGCGCTGGACTCTGCCCGATACGCTCTCTCCGGCCGAGGCCGCCGCTCTGGAAACGGAACTGCGCCGGCTTCTCACGTTGAACGTGGCGAAGCGTTGATGCAGGGTCAGGCGTGCTGACGCCGCGGTTTCAATGCTGGCTCCTCCGCGTCTTCCTCGGTGTAAAAGTCGAAGAACTGCTGGCCGGCGAAGTAGTCGGCCATGGCGCGACGGACCCTGCGCAGTTGTTCGGTGAACCGAACGTACTCCCGCACCAGGTTGCGCCTTTGGTCGTCGGGCATCTCCAGGATGTCGGCGTAGAAACGGCGATTCTGTTCTGAGTCGTGAAAACTCCAGAGCCGCTTGATCCGTCTCCGAGTTTCCTCGTCCTCGAACTCCAGCAAGCGGGCATACTGGCGCGCCTTCATCTTTTTGGCGAAGATGACCAGCTCGCGTTCCGACTCGAAGCCGCCGTGTTGCTCGATCCAGGCGACAATCTGTTCCGTGGTGAGCCGAGGACCTTGCTCCTCGCACAACTCCTTCAAGCTCGCGACAATTTCAGCGGGCCCCATTCACCATTCCTCCGAATGATGTGCGACCGACAGCGGGCAGTTCCAGGGCTCCGCCTCGCTGTCCATTCATGAAATCCTCACTCTGGGGTGGATTCTAACGAACGTGTCCAACCGTGTCGATGCACTCGCGTTCAAGAGACCAGAAATTCAGCGAACAGACAAACATCGGGTACGGGTGCGACGCGCGCTGCGGAGGGTCGCTCCCCCTTCACAACCACATTCGAGAATCGTTCAAATCGTTGAAACCGGTCACTTTCTTTGTGCAAGGCGGGCGCAACTTGGGCTGGAATCACGATTGCTTGATGAGCATGATGTTAGGTTCTCTCCAAAGGCGAGCGCCGCGGCGGCGCTCCCGCGCGGCGCCCTCTCGACCTCGAAGCTCATGAGTACGAACGATCCGGTCGCAGCGTGCCAGCGCCTCGTGCGTTTGTTCGAACGTTCGAAGGTTTTGCAGGAGCGAGGGCGGTTGTCGACGGACGATTCCGTCCGTCTTCCTCTCGCCGAATTTGTTCTCGCCCAGTTGCGGATGCGGATTGCACCCGCACTCGATCCGCGTTGGCCGGAACATGATCCCGTCCATCTCGCGCTCTTCGGGGGCACGAACACTGGGAAGTCGACCGTTCTGAATGTACTGCTCGGCCGGCCCGCCGCGGGGATGGGCGTGCTCGCACGCTTCAGCCAACACCCGGAAGGTTATCGAACGGCCTCGGCCGACGACGGCTGGCTCTCGGCGTTTCCGACCCGATTTCAAGGCTATCGCCGCTTCCAGGACGCCAGCCCGCCTCGACAGACTGACGCCGAACTCCGTCTGGAGGGCTATCGCCCTTGCTTCGCCCTGTTCGACATCAACCGAATCAACGGGGCGACATCCGATCCGTGTGCACCCGGAACCGTGTTCTGGGACGCCCCGGACTTCTCGACCGAGGAATCGCTGCTCCACCTCGGCACTGTGCTTGACGTCGCCGCGCTCGCGGATGTCGTCGTCCTCACCATGACGGACGAGTCTTACGCCGATGACCGCGGGCACGCACTCTTGCGACTCGTCAAGGAGTCTGGGGTGGCCCTGCACGTGGTTGCGAATAAGCTGCCGGAACCGGTCAGCCCGGCGCTGCTTGACGACATCGTTCAGACCCTCCGCGTCTCCGCCAGGGTTGCGGCGCCGGTTCACCGCCTGAGTCAGTCCCGCGGTGCCGATCCGGCCGCGAGGCTCGCCGCATTGCTGCCGTCGAGCAGCGCGACGGCTCTGCGCGAGGCGCTCCAGCAGGAAATCGCCCTTGGCGTCGTCTTGAAGCAGCGAGCCCTCGCCGGTGCCCTCAATCTGATCGAGCACCACTGGCACGATCTGCTTCGGCCCCTGGCCGCAGAAGCGGAACGAGGCGTGCGCTGGGGTGAGACCGTCGCTCGGGTCACGAACGAGGCCATTCTCGATCCCTACCGCCGCGAGTACCTCGAAGGTCTGAGCTACGCCGATTTCAACCGCGCCCTCGCTCGGTTGATGCAGCTCTTGCAAGTACCCTGGATCGGCCCCGCGCTCGACTTCGCCGGACGCATCGTGCGCTGGCCCAGCAAGTTCCTCATCTCCGCCTTCCGGCGCCTTTCCAGGGCCTCCGAGACGCGATCGGACCAACCGCCGGAACGCAAGTTTCTCGACGAGGCCATCGAACGCTGGCTCACGGCGTTGAAAGCCGAGGCCGAGCTCGAGGCCAGTCGGGAAAACCACCCTGCCTGGACGCCCCTGATCCGTGAGATCGAGTCACCACGTTTCCGGGCCAGCCTGCGCGAACGGTTCGACTCGGCGTTTCGCAGCTATCAGGCGGAGTTGGAAACTCTGGTGCGTAGCCGGGCCGATTCGCTCTACGCCAAACTCAAGGAAAGTCCGAAACGATTGAATGCCCTGCGGGTCGCCAATCTCGCCGCGAACGTCCTGTCGGTCGGATTCGTCGTCCACATGGGGGGCCTCAACTGGTGGGACGTGGTCCTCGGGCCGGCTGTGGTTGCCTTGAACCAGAGCCTGGTGGAACGCGGGTTCGGGAAGGTCCTCGAAAGTCAGCGCACCGGGTTGAAAGAGCAACAATTCCAGTCCGTCTCATCCCTGGTCGCCGATCATCTGGAGCTTCCCGCGCGTGACCTGTTCCAGGGCGGTGCTCGGGCCGACGATCTGCTCGCCGCGCGTCGCGATTTCGCCGTCGTCCACGAGGCGGCAACCTTACGCCTCCAGGAGGCCGCTCATGACGGATGATCTCCGGAGACAGTCGGTCGAAGCCGCCCTGGCGCGATTCGCCAGCGCGCTCGAGACGCCCCGCGCGCTCAGCATCTCCGCCGAGGAGCGCAACGTGCTCCTCGCCGCCGCCGAGCGGATCCGCGCTCAGCTCCTCGGCCCGTCCGAACCGGTCCTGACACTCGTCCTGGCGGGCGGCACGGGCGTAGGGAAGAGCACGCTCATCAACGCCCTCGCCGGACAGACCATCGCCGAGGCCAGCGAGATCCGTCCCACAACGCGCCATATCCAGGTCTATCACCATCGCGAAGACGACGTCGGTCAATGGACGGCCGAGCTCGCGACCGAAGCCACCTTCGTGGCGCACGACCGTCCCGAGCTCAGGCAGAAGCTGATCGTCGACGCGCCCGACCTGGACAGCTTTGTCACCAAACACCGCGCGACGACACGCGCACTCCTCAAACGTGCCGGGCTGGTGTTCTACGTCTTCAGCCCCGAGCGCTACCTGGAGGAACGCACCTGGTCGGTCCTCCGCGAGGAAACGGAGTTCAGCGCCAGTGCCGTGGTCCTGAACAAGGTCGATCGCCTGGATTCTCCAGGTGAGGTCGAGCAGATCAGCGACGACCTGCGCGAACGCTTCAGCGGTCTGGGATTGTCGGGCATCCGGCTGTTCCGGATCTGTGCGCGAGCCCATGTCCCTCGGGTCGACGGCACTCTGGACGGTCCCCCGCCGCTCGTTGACGACATGGCCGCCCTCCGCGCCTACATCGAGCACGAGCTCCAGGCCAGCGAGATCGCCCAGATGATTCGGGCTCAGCGGGCACTCGCCATCGAGCATCTCCGAGGCGAGCTTGAGAGCGTGGTCCCCGCGGCGCTCCTGGAGCGATTCGACGAGGTGGCGACGATCGTCGCGCAGCGGACCGACGCGTCCGCAGGACGGCTGGCGGAGGCGCTGCGTGATCCTTTGTCGGCCGTTGAAGCCGAAATGGCGCCCGCCTTGATGCTCCGGCGGCACGAGCCGTTCTGGGGACCGTTCCGGGCCTGGCTCGCGATGACCGACTTCGTCACGGTGGGCATCACCAGCCTCGTCCGCCGCTACGCCGGCCAAATGCCGGCCGACCGTGCGGGGCTGATCGAACGCGTCCTCGCACAAGGGAGCGCCTTCGCGGTCGACGACTTGCTGAAGCGCGAGACCTACGCGATCCAGGAACTGCTCTATACGCGGGGACTACCGATCGGACGCTGGCGTGAAGTCACCGTCGGGACGCCCGCGTCAAGTTTGCTCGCCCGTGTCGCCGCCGAAATCGAGGCCCACTTCGAAGTCAGTGCCGCGAGGCTACCGCACTGGGGCCGCCAGGTGATCCAGGTCGTCAGTGCGCTCGGCAGTATCGTCGTGTCGGGGATGGTCCTGATCGCGCTCCTGATCATGACCCGCGACCTTTTCGCCGGCCGCTACGAGGGGTTCGCGCTCTTCTGGCATGGCCTGGCGATGATCGTCTTGTTCCTCCTGGTACTCCAGGGCGTCGTCGATCTCGCCCTTCCACGCGGCGCGCAGTGGCTCGGCACGACTCTTGGACCTCGCACCGTGCGCAAGGCACTGGAGCAGGTTCTCACCCAATGGATGACGGGCTACCGGGCCGATCTCGAGTCTGACCTGGCTCAACTGCGAGAGCCGATCAAGGCGCTCGAGACCACGCTGGCGTCTTCGCTTGGGCCCGAGACTGCCGAGTTCCCGTTCCTGGCTCCCTCGGGAATCGCCAACACGAATTCTCGTCCGATCCGCGCTCCGTTCACTGACGCATCGAGACCGCGGGGTGGAAACTAACGGACGTTCCTTTCGCTCGCGCGATTAATCCCACTTTCCGCAGGTCGCGGACGATTACGCTCCGTTAGTCTTTATGCCACAATGAGTTCGGCGATATAATCCCCGCTCCATATTTGCGACATAGACGGAAGCACACTAAGTGCGTTTCGTCGTAAGCCCTTGGCAGAAA
>DAIDJG010000277.1 GCA_027451445.1 Singulisphaera sp. | reverse complement strand
GGGAAAAATTAGTGTCAGTTCATTTTGTTTCGGAGAAACAAAATGAACTACTCTGAAAATCGTGTGATATGTGCCGATTATATGGGCACACCACCCCCTACCCCCGCCATGGGGCGAGGATTCAACGGTTCAACGCGGCGGGAGCCAACGACTGGGAGACGAGTAGGGACATTGGACAGTCAACGTCACGAGCAGGGCTGCACTCATGCAGCGAAACCGTCGCGTTCTTCAATCGAAGTCGCCAGTGCACCGGAGGACGCCGAGAGTAAAACAATCTACTCTGCGGAAGGCGCCTCGGGGTCTGACTAAGCAGGTCCGCAAAACTTTTTTGACAGGGTTTCTCTCAGCCAGAAGTCAGCAGAGCGGACGCCAGAGGTATGCAACGCTTCGTGCCCCGATAGGCTGTCCAGGAAGGCAAGGAAGCGGTCGATCTGGTCCTCGATCGTCGCATATTGCTTGTTGGCGGCGATCACGTCTTTGGCCTGGCCCCACAGCGTATCCATCGGGTTCAACTCCGGCGATCGCTTCGGCAGCCACAACAATGTCATGCCATCGGCTTTTCGCAACGATCCTTTCGCCGTATGACTGGGGTCCTCGTCGAGCAACAGTGCAATGTGTCGACCCCAGTAGTGCTGACGAACGTGGCTCAAGAACGCCTGGAAGTCACCGGCTCGCCCCTTGGGCCGCGGCAGCATCAACCGTGTCCCGGTCACCAAGTTCATCGCTCCGAAGATCACCCGCCGGGCGTTCCGACCACTGATGCGGACCTGCGCCGATTCACCCCTCAGTGCCCAACCAGCCCGCAACGGTGGAAACATCATCAGGTCGGTCTCGTCCTGTGCCAGCACGACGCTCCGACGTGGCAAGGCCCGGATTTGCCGGCGAATCCGCCGTTTTTTTCTCGCGCTCCGGGTCCGGGTCAAGCAAGTAGCGTGGCCGCTTCCAGGCATAACCGAGCCTCCGGAGCCCAGGCCGCACCGTCTCGTCCGAAGGTCGTAGCCCTAGGTCCTTCTCCAATTGCTGCTGGAGCAGAGGGACCGTCCAGTCCGAGTGAGGATAGCCGAGATCCTGGGGCGATTGGCCCATCAAGGACGGAAGGAGACCGTCGGTTTGCTCGGCCAAGAGTGCTGGTCGGCCGCTGCGGTCCTGGTCACAGAGCGTCAACGGGTCTGGATCGCGGGCGAACGCCGCCGCCCAGTTATGGACGCTTTGCCGGGTCACGCCGAGCATGACGGCGATGTCGGCAGCGGATCGCCCACGGTCGAGTTCCAGGACAGCCAGGGTCCTGCGATAAGCGCGAGCGTCCGAGGCGGATTTAAGCTGCTGATGGAGACGTCGGCGTTGCCAATGCGTGAGTTTTAACCGGCTCATCTCCACCTCCTCCTGATGAAAGGATAGGGATGAGCATACGGTGTGTCAAAAAAGTTCTGCGGACCTGCTTAGGGCAATTGGGATTTTCCAAGGATTCCCCTATTGCCCTAATCAGACCCCGATCCTACCATGAAAACTAAATTAACATTAATTGTTTTTCATCCAAGTATTTCTGTAAGTTCGTCTTGCACGACCGCCAACCAGCTTTCCTGTGTGAATTGACTCTGGCGGTCGATGCCCTGATCGTCGAATACGATGCGGTACACTGCTGCCAGAGGTGCCCACGGTTCGGATTTATCCTCAGACTGGTACACGGTGACAGGAAGAGGACCCGGTGCGACCGCGCCACGGAATGCACTGATCACCTGTGTCCGCACCGCAGCGTTGTCCGAGCCGCGTTCGCGGAGCCATCGGATGATCATCGCGGTTGCCTTCCGCAGCCGCAGGGCGGTTTCCGCGGAAGTTGTCTCGTTTGACATCACGTCGGCTCTGCCGAACCCGCGTTCGCGCAAAGTTCAATCATGGAATCTCTTCAATGGAGGGCGGGATTGCCGACTCCACGCGCTTCGCTTTCGGCGGGTCGCATTGCTTAACGGCGCATTGCGGATGAATGCCCGAAAGAGAGTAAACGGATTGCTGACAGACCGGGCAGCGTGGCCGGGTCTTGTCTGCCGAGATCAGCGCTCGATACGACCGAGGATTCATGTGAAGGCGCTCCAGTGGTTCGAGACAAAGAGGGCCGCACTTGCGACCCTTCGTGGAGTGGATCAATACCGGCCACCACCTGACCGCCCGCCGTAGCCACCTCCACGTTCGCCGCCATAACCGCTACGCTCCTCGCGCGGCTTCGCCTCGTTGACGATGAGCCGCCTGCCGTTGTGCTCTTGCTCGTGCAGGCCCTGAATCGCCGCCTTGGCCTCGGCATCCGACGCCATTTCCACGAATCCGAATCCTTTCGAACGGCCGGTGTCCCGGTCAGTGATGAGCTGCGCACGCTCCACAGTGCCAAACGCTGTGAATAGACCCTCCAAGGCGGTCTGGTCCACGCCGTACGTCAGATTGCCCACGTACAATTTCTTCGCCACGATTAAACTCTCCCGATGGGGGGGCGCGACCCGCAGAAAACTTTCAGGGTCGAGGAGAAAGTGGCTCGTTGAGAGCCGGGTGGGAAAGGCGAGGGAGGGGAGCAAGGGCCAGAAGGGACGTTGCCGCTCGGTCGTCAGACCTACCTAACAATTCTCAGCGTACCACAGCACGCCCGTTTTCGGATAGCCCGTGCGCGGCGAGAAGCTTCGGCCGCTCCATCTTCGTTACGCGAGCCGTGGCTACTCATCAAGTGCTCATGGAGAACCTAGGTCAGACTGTGTTTTGATTTTTCTCTCGACAACTGTCCTATTAGCAAGTTGTCTCCAAGCCAAAGATTCTGGGGTCAGAGCAGGGAAATAGGGGTATTTTTTGAAATGCCCCTATTTCCCTTCTCCGACCCTATGCTCCCTGCGTGGGATGATCGCCATCGGTGGCAGTTCGCGACGGAAGCTTGTACGCTGGCGGTTCATCCCAGGCGAGCGCCGGATCGACCGACTTGCCCACGTGGATGATCGGCATCGATTTCGTCCGACGGGAGCAAGCGTATGGGGGGCTTCTATGGCTCGGTGCAGGTCCGGTGCGATGATCGCCAACGTGTGCGGTCTGCCCTCGACGATCTCTCTGGGAAGAAGAACCGTTTCCTTCTCGGGCCCGTCTTGAACGGATGGGTCGGCGTCTACCCGGACGGGGCCGGGCAGGACTTTGGTGTGGCGCGCACGCTGGCGCGCCGGCTGGGTGGTGAGCTCGTGGCGCTGCTCGTTCACGACGACGATGTCTTCGCTTACGAGTATTACCGCGACGGAAAACGCATCGACCAATACAATTCCATGCCCGACTACTTCGGCGCCGTCTCGGAGAAGGAGAAAGCGCAGCTCCGAGGCCGGCCTGCGACACTCCGGCACCTCGCGCACGATCCATCGCGGTTCGACGCGCTCGCGACGCGGCTTGCCGGTCAGGCAAACGCTCCCTCGGTGTTCGCTTCCGAGTTGCTCGAGGAGTTCGCGGGCGTGCTTGGCATCAAGAACGCGCTAACCAGCTACGAGTACCTCAAGGAGAACGACGAGACGGACGAGACCGAAGGTTGGGATCAGTTCGTCCACGTGCCGGACCTGAGCCAGGAGCAGGCGAAACGGCGCGCGGGCGAAGAAGCGCTTTGGGCGGAGAAACAGCGGCTGATCGCGGAGGGCCGGCTGCTCGCCGAGCGCGGCGGTTTCGTGGGTTTGCACAGCCCATCAGCATGGTGGTGCCCTTCGAGCGATGGCGAGGGCTTTCTGGTCGCCTGGGGTAGCCACGACGATTCGCACGAGGTGCGCCGGAACATCGAGTATTATGGACCTCCCTGGTCGGCGGGCCCGAAGCCCACGCGCTGGGAGGTCGGTCGTACCGTCTTTGGGATGGAACTCAGTCCCACAGGGCGGTATCTCGCCGCGGCGCACGCGGCGGGCGACTGGAGGGCGAGCCTGTGGGATCTCTCGGAGTCCCGGCTCGTCGCGGATGTGCCCCAGGTTCACGCGGTCCGTTGTGTCGGCTTCTTGCCCGACGAGTCGGCGATGTTCTCCGTCAGTTCGGACAACGCGGACGGTAGGGTCATCATCACGCCCACGGGTCCGGGAGAGTCGCGCGTTTTCGAGATCAGCGACGCGAAGCTCGCGACGGTCGACCCAACCGGGTCGTGGCTCCTGGTGGCCGATGAAAAGGGCCGGCTTCTCGTCGTTGACATGGCCACCGGCAAGGTGGCGCGGACCCGGTTCGTCGGCGGACGAAAAGTTCCCACCGCGCAGGACGAGGCCATGATGCGCCAGGTGCAATCGACGGTTGCGTCGTTCGATCTCGACGCGGTCAAAGAGCGTGCGCGTCAGCAAATGTTGGAGATGTTGGCAAGAACCGGCTTGCCGCCGGACGCGGCCGCGATCGAAAACCTCGAGCGCGCGATCGAGCAGCAGATTCAGACCCTTCAAGAGCAGTGGGCTAAGGACGGTCCGCATTCGCGGCAAGGTGCAAACGACCGAGGCTCCGAGATCCTCTTTCGCATCGGATTCGACGCGTCGGGCGAACGCGTTTGTCTCGCGACTTCCGCGGGAATACGCGTCTACCCCTGGCACGAAATCCTCAACGCGGACGGCGACCTCCTGCGCCCCGCACTCGCGGTTGATGGAGAGGAAACCTCCGTGGAAACGGAGCATGGCTCGGCGAACCGTCCTGGTTTTATGTATGATTTCGACCACGACCCCATTCGTGACCGTCTCCTCTTCGGCGGTCTCGATGGGCGCGTGCACTTCCTCGACCTCGCCTCCGGGCACTCCGGAGTCCTGTTCGAGCCGCCAGGTCGCCCGCCGATCCTCCGCCTCGCACTGTCGCGCGATCGCACGGCCCTCGCAATCACGTCGTACCCAGACATGCACGCGCGAGGAAGCAAGCGCCGCGGGTGGGTGGTGCAGTTCTGGAACTATCAGGCCGTTGGTGGCTGATCAGGGTTCGGCGGTCTCCTGGCGATTTCAACCCGGCGAAACAACGGTGCGAGAAAGATTCCGGGGTCAGGCTAGCGAAATAGGGAAATTCGTGGTGTCTGTAGCACGGCTACCGGGGTGCCTGCCACGACGGTTTGCTCGTCGCACCGCAAGCGATTCATCCGGAGTCCGCTGGCGACGTGAAATCCTCAAGGAATTGGCCCTTGTAGCCTCCGCGTCCCTTGAGGCCAGAGGCGAGGGACCGAGGCCACTTCCCAGGTCCCGTCGCTTGGGCGCGGCGGTGGGCTGTCCGGCGTGCGCCCCGCCGTACCGAGAGGCGCACTCGCCCGGTAACGATGCTAAAGACTCAATTCGTGAGACATTTCCCTATTTCCCTCGTCTGCCCCCGTGACGTGCGAATTCAGCTACACCGCGTACTCGCCGTCCGAAATCGAATCGCTATTCGAGGATATCGCTGCGTGGCCAGGGTAAGTGGCCTCCTCGCTCTTGCGCTAATTGTTCTGCCGATCGGCCGACGCACCTGAGCTGCTTTTCTTATATCGGCCATGCGCATGTTTCCACATTGATGCGGCAATTGCCACAATAACCGATGCGACAATCGATTGGCTAACACCGCTCCAATAGGCGAGATCCTTATTCTTTGAACTCGAATTCGCAATTGCTTGTCGTTCCTCGTCCGTCAACTTCTGCAGGTCGCTCAACGCCTTCTTTGTAGCACGCAGGTCGTTCATGACTCGATCATGCTCCGCCCTGACGCGATCATTCTCCAATTTCGTTTCTTGGATGGAGGCTTCGAGACTCTGAACTCTAGAAAGGAAATCGTTTTCTGCTTTTTTGCGGCGCTCCTCGTACCCCTCCGGGGTAACCGGCTTCATCCAAGGCGCAGTTATGCCAGATTGCTTCAGAGCCCACTGTGAGATCGGTAGCGACGCAAAGCCCGAGAGGATGAGGACAGTGAAGACACTAATTTGTGTGCTGAGCGGGATCGGTTCCCATGTCGGGACTTGGCCGAACACAGGTCCGTAGTCGTCTTCGGGGTTCTCGGGCTTTTTGAAGAAGACTCGCAATATCCAAGAAGCCAGCAGCCCCAGGACAACGAGAAACACAGTGAAAACCAAGATCGTCAAAAACGCGAGAATGAGAAAGTATACGATATTGCCGATCATCGGGTTCCTCGTGGCGCCAAATGACACGCTGACCTACCGCCGGGAATCATGGGGCCGGAGTAAGTAAATAAATATTTTCCTTAAAAATATTCCTGTTTCCCTGGTCTGACCTCCTCTCGCCCCAGGCTGGTTTGGCGCTCCGAAGAATTCAACCGCCTTCGCGCAGCGATTCGTAGATCAAACCTGCGCAGTGACGAGAACTCCGGAATGTGATGGCTGACAGCACGACGGCTAGCCGCGGGCGAAGACTACAAACCCATTCGCCGGGATGACTATGGACGCCGATGCCCCAAAGCCGTCCATGGGCGGTCCTCCTGCGAAAATGCCGCCCGCATTCCCTGACACGGGCGAGCTTCCGTAGGCATCGCTGTTGAATACTTCCTTCCAATGCCCGGCTGCTGGGAAGCCGATGGCGTAATTGAACCACGTCTTCTCCGCCAGCGTGCCGACGATCATCATGTCATCGCCCGAATCGACCCAGCGATGGAAAGCAATGACGCGGTCATTATTTCTGCTGACGGACGGCCGAACGTTCTCTCCGCGCAGCGCTGGATGACTCCACCGCAGTTGGATGAGGTCCTTCGTGAATTGGAGGAATTGCGTCGCCGAAGGCTCGTTCGACTCAAGACGACTCCATTCTAGAATGTTCGGCCCATTCGGAAGTACGTCCCACGGCTTGTCCGCCAGGAACTCCTGGCCCATGAATAACTGGGGAATTCCGGGGGCAGTCAGAAGCATGCCCATGGCGAATCGAGAGCGACTGCTAGCCCACCAGGAACGATGATCGCTGCCGTCGGCCAGCGCAGGGATACGCGGCTCGCGTCCGGCCTTCACCACATCATGATTTTCGATGCAAGTCACGGCTTGCCAGGTCTGGAGAAGTCCAGCCGGATAAAGATTGTCTGATATTGCACGGAGATTGACTTCGGAATTCTGCCCGAACGATGCCGCGTTCACGGCACCCCGGATCGCGCTACGCAAGCCGTCGTGCTGCAAAACATCGAACCCCGCACCGCCACTGCTCGCTGAAGTGACGATGTCCTGCCGCGACCTCGGATAGTCGCCGAACTCGCCCGGCCAGAATTCGGCATTCTGTATCAGCCTCGGTTTCACGAATCGTAGCGTTCCCGAGAGATCGCGACAGAAGCTCCAACCCGAGTCTTTGTTCGTCGAGAGCAGAATGCTGATCTCGTCGTAGCGGAAGCCATCGGCGTGAAACTCATTGACGTAGTAAAGCGCGTTGTTGATCAGGAACTGGCGGACGTCGTTGTTCCAAAGGGCGAGCGCAAGGCCTCCTGTACCGCGGTCTTGATCGGTGCAGTACAGGCTGTCATTGGGATTGCCCTTGTCCGGCAAGCGGTCGTAGTAGTATATGGACTCGTCGTCACCAGTGAACCCACCGCTGTGGTTGTAGACGACGTCGAAAACGACGGCCAGTCCGTAGACGTGGCATAGGTCAACCAGTGCCTGCAACTGCGCATGCCCCGATCGAATGTCAGCGACAACAATGGGAGGCAGCCCCTTGGCAGCCAGCAAGGAATTGATGATGGCCAGGTGGGTATTCAGTTCGCCGTCGTCAGTGACGACAAACGGTAAGTCAGGCGAGAAGTAGTCAGCGCCGTTATAGCCCATCGATGGGTCGGACTCGACTTCGTCCACGGGCAGCGGCTGAATCACGTTCACGCCCAGAGACGAGAGGTAGGGAATCTTGCCGATGACGTCGAGAAAGGTGGAGGCGACGCCCGGCTTGCTGATCGCATACACGCCGATGTGGAGTTGATACACGATCATGTTGCTGTAGTCCGGCGTGACGAACCCGGCGTCGTGCCAAGGGTAGGCAGCGCCACTGCGGATTACGCAGTTGCAGTTCGGGAAGGGTTTGTCGTTGGCCATTTCTCGGGCGTACGGGTCGCGCTTCGGGCCATTGGTGCCTCCCGCAGGTCCGTTTATCCAGAAGTGATATAGGTCGCCGTCACTGGCACCCTTGAGAAAGCCGCCCCAATATCCGCGGGCGTCTTTCGAGAGCAGAAGATCGTCAGTTTGTCCGGATCGCGCGACGCCACCGAACACGCCGTTGAGGTAAACCGCTGTCGCGCGAGGCGCCCAGACACGGAATGTTGCCCCACCGGACACGATATTCGCGCCCATGGGTGTGTTGGCCGAGATGTTCTGTTGAGAAATCATTGGTCTTTAGGATTTCCTTTTTTTTTGGGTATTGACGTGGCTTTCGCCACACTGGAGTAATCGTATCGACCGAGGGATGGGGTCAGTCCCTACCGCTTAGGCGGAAGGGACTGACCCCCTCGAGTCCTGTTGCGGAGACCTGGGCGGCGGCCGCTTCTTTCAACGCGTCCTTTCCCTGGAGCAGCGAATCGAGGTTGCCCGCATGCAAAATCGTGGTCTTGCTTCGCCCAGCGTCGATAACCACGGCGACTGTCTGCCCAACGTACCAACGTTAACAGGCTGTTGACCCGCGCGAAACGCGCGGTACCGTCCGTCAGGCGCCGCTTATTGGGTGGCACCCGCCCCTTCGCCCGCCTGCTGCTGCTCAAGGATGCACCTTCTCCCCCCGTGCGAGCATGGCGACGAACTCCGCGATTCGCTTCTGGCGTGTCTCGACCTTCTTCGCCGTCTGCACCCGCCATAGCACCGCATACCGGTTCTTCGCATCCAGCGTCCGGAAAAAGGCTGCCGCCCTTTCATTCTTTGCGAGCGCCGCCTGGAGATCGTCCGGCACCGTCGCGCGGCTCGGCGGGTCGTAGGCGACGTCCCAGCGCCCGTCCTGTTTCGCACGCTCGACCTCCGCGAGCCCTGCCGGCTGCATCGCGCCCGCCTCGATCAGCGCCAGCGCCTTCTCACGGTTGATCTTGGACCAGACGCTCTTCGCAGCTCGCGGCGTGAACTTCTGGAGCCACGAAGCCTCGTCGCCGCGCTGTTTCTGGCCATCGATCCAGCCCCACGCCAGCGCGACGTTGATCGCCTCGGCGTACGTGATCGACGCCGTGCCCGACGCCTTCTTGGCGAGACTGAGCCAGATGCCGTGCGAGGAGGCATGGTGGTCGGCGAGCCAGTCGGAGAAGGCGCGCGGGGTGTCGAATGAGAGGGTCGGCAGCTCTGCTGAGTCCGCGACTTTCTTCGTTATGGAGGTCTTCTTCGATTTCATCCGGTCATCCCAAAGAGAACGAAGCGCACACCCCCGGCTCCGTCGAGCCGCGCGGCCCTCGATCCAGGCCCGCGCAATTGGCCAAAATCCGTCGCGTCCGTCCGATCCACCCTGGCACGAACGCCCGTCCGCCCAGCGTGCAAGCTCAGCGGACCGGCCCGCCCGAGCGACCTCACGACCATATCAGAAACCAGCGCGGTGAAATAGATTCCGCTCGATGGAGCTCGGGCAACCGCGTTCCCGATCGCAAGCGCTCGGCAGCTCCCGTCATGGCCAGCAGCCGGGCTTTCGGCTCGGGCGGCACGCGGTTGCCTGAGCCGGGGGGGGGAATCATGGGGTCAGGCTAGTGAAATAGTTATAGTATTAAATGGTATAGATATTACATTAATATACTGTAACGAGACGTTGCATGTTATTACGGCAACGCCGGTAACGGTAGGGACTGTCCCCATGCTCCACCATTGGCGCTTTGCTCAGGGGAATTGGCGTTGGACCCCAATGTAAGGGTGTGATTCGTGCGCGCCGGGGCGCGATTCCGCGGTGTTCGCCCCCGAGTTGCAACGGATGAGTTGGAGTACGTGTACCGCTGGCGTCGAAGCACGATTCCGCGGTGCCGGCCCCCGCCGTCACAATGCGTGTCCTCGGGCTCTTTGGGGCAGGTCTTGCTGGCTTCGAACCCTCCTACCGCGTATCCTTCATCCTCGCGGCCCGGTCGCTTGTCGGATTCGACGGTGAACGCGAGACTGGGACGGAACGAGCAGGTAGGGGGCTGAGCGATGAAGCCAGCAATCGGACACTACGTCGGGGGGTTGCTCCACGGGCTTGCGATCGGGATTGTGCTTGGTTGGTTGCTGAATTCCGGCTACGTTCTTAAAGGCTCGACGGAGCCACGCCTTCTCTTCCCGGCGGCGATCGCGATTGTCATGGTCGGCAATTGGTACAATCGCCGAGCCGTTCGCGCAGCGGCACTGAACCGACAGGAGGATACGGGAAAGCCGAAGGTAAGCGAACCACTCGCATGACGCGCCGAGGAATCATGCTTTTTTGTGCAGCGCCTGGTTCGAAGGCTCACTCGCCAATCAGTCGCGGGAGCCAGCCCTTGTTCCCAATCGCCGAGGATGACCATCTCACGAGCTCAGCCTCTCCACTGGGGACAACGTGTGGGCATCGCGGGCCAGGAGCCAGCGGCCGTCGGGGTGTTTGCGGTATACCGTGAGACGATCGCCGGTGAGCTGCATCGTTTCTCCGCCGGCGCGCGGGATCACGGATAGCGAGTCCCGGCTCCTCGTATAGGCGACGTCGCCAACGACCACGACCTCTTCCAACTCGCTGATGCAATTGATCCGAGCCTGTTGGAGGGCGGCCGGGAAAACGGCGGAGAATTCATCCCGGCCTAACGGCGGCCGGCCCGGATTGAGAAACACGACACCGTCCGCCATCATGGTGAGCAAGCGGCCAAGATCGCCGGCGTTGACGGCATCGGTCCAGGTCGAATGCAACTCGCGGATTGCTCGTTCATCAGGTCCCATCCGCAACCTCCGCCGCCAAGCAGCATGTGAGCCGGATCACAGAGCGGAATCACAAGGGGTCAGTCTGACCCCCCGGGTGGCCCTGTTGACGGAACTGGGCCAAGCGTGATCCTGGCCCCGTCTGGAACTGCCCCCGATCGTGTGGTGTGGTGTGCAGGTGCGCTGCCGAAGGGCCGTTACCGGAATCCTCCGCCAAAGCCGCCTCCCATGCCACCCGACTGCCGTTCCTCCATGCGGAGTCGCTTGCTGTGTTCGAGATACTCCGTCTTGATTTTCTCATAGCCCTTGCGTGCTTCGTCGGCCTTTGCGCGTTGCTTCTCGTCAGCGCTCGCTTCGTGTTCGGCGGCGGCGAGCGCTTGGATGGCCTTGGCGAGCTCGGGCTCCAGGAGGGTGACTTGAGTCTGAAGCAGTTGGGCTTCAATCCTGGCGTTCTCGGATTTCTCGATACTGGCCTGCCAGTCGACTTGAGGCTGCTTCTGGGCCGCGGTTGCGGCCGGTGGCCTGGGGCCGGAAAGCTTGCGCAACTCGGCGTCGCGGGCCGTGATGGCTTCCTTTTTCTTCGCGATGAAGTCGGGCAGAGCGGCGACGTCCGCTTGTCCCCTGTGCGCCGGCTTCATGCCCTGCCGTGCTTGAAGCGCCAACGCCTCCTTCAGTGCCGCTTTGTCAGCTTCCTGCTCCATTTCCAGGAGTTCGACCTCGATGCTCTTGGGCTGTGCCGGCATCCCGCCGCCCATACCTCCCATACCGCCGAACTGGGCCATCGCGGGGACACAGGAAAGGACGACCAACGCGAACGTGGCTACGCACTTCATGGCTCGCTCCGATAGGGATTTGGGGAAGTGCTGATTGTACCAAAGGCCGGTGACGAAGTCCTAGATTGTTCAGACCTCGATTCTCGCCACGGGTGAAATCCGGGTGTTCAACGAGGATTGCGCCGTTGCCGGGGCACTTCGATTTGGAGCGCGTAACGATTGGGCTGCGCACGATCATGATTTATCAAAACACGAGAGCATCAGAACCCGCTCCCGCCTTGTGGGGGAAGGGTTGGGGTGGGGGGTTCCGGGCAACCCATGGCCGTGTGACGGCCCCCCACCCCAGCCCTCCCCCACGATGGGGGGAGGGAGGAAGCTTTACCCACGCCCGTAACGTTTAGGCGCGTCCTGTCAGTAACGGCGAGCGAGGGTACGAGTTTCTCGGCCAGAGGGAGCCACCCAGTGACACTCCAATGACACCGGTCCTGTCGTCCCAAACGCCCTCAGCACAAGGGTGTAGGGCGTTTGGGACGACAGGACCGGCGTCGTGCGATTGGATCCCACCCCACCGAGAAAGTGGTACGCTTTCGGACTGAAACCGACAGCCCCCCAGAAGTTTGGGATGATGTAGAGCGGGGACCGTCGGTGGCTGATTGTGTGCAACCCAACCGTTAAGCGCTCTAACCGACGCCTCCAGGGCCATGCGCGCAACAAAACCGGCGGAACCGATAACGCGTTTGACCGATTCGTTTCAACATCGCACCCGAAGGGGGTCGCACGAGCAGCGGGCGCTAGGGAGCCGTCCGGTGACCGGACGTTCCATGAAGGCGGCCACTTGAAGGCGGGGGCCGGTTTCCACGATGGTCACCGAGCGCCTGGACCATCCGAGCCGGGCATAGTAGGGCTCGTGGTCGGTCGTGTAGAGCGCAAGGCGGTCCCAGCCGAGGCGCCTCGACTCGACGAGCGCGCGGCGGCAGAGTCGGCGGCCGAGGCCGCGTCCCCGCCACGGAGGGGCGACGTAGAGACCGGTCAAGCACGCGACCGCTCCGGCCCCCGGTGCGTCAGTCCGGAGCAGACTCACCGTGCCCGTAGGCCGGCGCCCCTCCAGAGCCACCAGCGCCAGCGGCAGATCATCGCGCCGCTGGCGTTCCTGCATCCGCTCGAACGCATCGTCCCAGGTCATGCCGGCCCCCCGAAACCACTCGAGGAACGCCCAGTCGGCGAGCTCGTCAACCACCTCGGGATGGTCGGCCAGATAGCGCAGGCGCACGGCAGTCGACATCGCGGGCCAGCCTCCGCACTCGAAAGGGCTACTTCGTCAGGTAGCTCAGGACGTGCGTCACGAAAATCGACGCGACCTCCTCGGGAAGCTGTTTGACGAGCTTGGTCATGTAATCGCACATTTCCTGATCGGGCTGGATCCCCTTGTTGTAGATTCCCGCCACCTTCTCCCAGAACTGCACGACCTGCTCGCTGAGGGACCCGTCAAGCTTCAGGAGCTTGACCATGATCCCGTGGGCCCTGTTGAAATCGCCATACTGCACGGTCTGTTCGAGCTCTTGCAGGTGTTGGGGCGGGAGCACCGTCTCCTCTTCGAGCGACAAAGACTCCCGTTCGGACTTCTCGATCTTCACGTTTTCCCGGCGCCGGCGCTGGCCAAACCGTTGCTTGAGTTTCAAGAGTTCCTCCTCCGACATCTCCGACTGATCCCGCTCCTCCTTCTTCTTAGCGCTCGTCCATGTGGTGTTCGTGGTGGTATTGTTGTTGTTCGACTCGTCCTCTTCCTCCTTCTTGTCCTCCACGTTACCCTTCTTGGCTTTCCGCCCCTCTTCCACGACCGTCTTGAAGTAGTCCTGCATCATCTCGGTGAGTGGGCCCGGCTTGAACACCTTCTTGGTCTTTCCCGTGTTGGTCCCGTCGTCTTCTTCCTTCGTCGTCCCGACCAGTTCGTTGAAATCGTCCAGGTGCTTCTCTTTCACGCCGAAGGAAACCTGGTTGGAGATGTTCTGAAGGACCTTGGTCAGAAGGGTCGTCGTTTTCTTCATGTTCTTCTCTTCATCGCTGGCGTTGGGATCCGGATTTTTGACGGCGTCGGTCAGCTCCGGATTGACGCAGCGCAGCAGCAGATGACCCCCGACCTTGACGAGGGCCCCTCGCTCATCGTTGAATTTCTCCATATAGTCATCGTAAATTTGAGTGCAGACCTTGCTGATCTCAGGAGGGGGGGGCGTCTTCGTGATCGACTGCACGGTCGCGATCGTCAGGTTCTTGAGCACCTCTTTCCGCTTCGGGATCTTTTCTTTGTCTTCTTCGTTCCTCACCTTATTGGGGTCGATCTCCAGATCCTCCTTCTGCAGCTTGCGGATCTCCTCCTTGGAAGCGTTCAGGGTGGCGGACAGGTACTTCTTGCCGTTCGGGCAGTTCCGGTGATACTGGCCCGACAGCTTGGTTGCCAGACTGTCATGACGAAGGTAGTCGCCCTCTTTTTTCGACTCCTTGAGTTCCTCCGCGAACGCCTTCTCGCACAGGTCGTCCATCCGCGCGGTATTTTTGCCATGCACCGCGAGCAACTCTTTCACGACGCTCGACTGGTTGGTCGTGTTCACCTGGTTCAGAACGCTGATCAAAGACTCATTGTCGCGAGAACCTGCCAACACTTTCTGCTTGAACTGCGATTCCACTTTCTTTCGCTTGATGGTTTCCTCATCGTCGGTCTTCTTACCGGAAATCGTGTACGTGACCGTAGGTTCGGTGTTGCTATCGAGCAATGCGGCGAGGGACTTGGCTTGTTTCTCGCGTTCTTCATCATCCTTGATTCCGGAGAGGCCGTTCATCGAGGAACTGACGGACTGGGCCATCTCGTCCTCGGCGCGGGCGTCGATCTGGTCGATCCGCTGGATGACCTTGTTGATCTCGTTCATTCGCTGCTCGATCCCCGTGCACTTGAGCTTGCGCTGCTCCAGAAAGGCTTTGTACTCCTCTTCCGTGATCTTGTCCTGCTGCAATTTCTTCTGGGCGTTCTCCGTATTGCTGTAGTGCTGGTGCTTGTTGACGAGCACGGTGCGATGAATCATCAACTTCTCGATCTGGGCGCCGCGCACATTGGGATCACCCCCTTTGTCCTTCAAAGCCTGCGCAACCTCTTTCAACACAGAGTTGGTCGCGTCGATGACATCTTTCCTGTAATTTTTATCTTTGCTTGTGGATTTGCCTTTTTCGTTCTTGCGCGACACATCCTCCGGCTTTCGCTTGAGCACGGGAATGATGGTCTTGCTGACGACCGACCTGGAGAGCACACCGGTCAGTTTCTCCTTCTCCGAGGACACGCGGTCGCCAAGACTTGAAACATCGTTCGAATTCTTGGGGGGCGCCAGGTTGGACATGATGCCCTCCCGGCGCTCCTTGCGCTTCAACCGAACCTGCTTTTTCTGCTCTTTCTTGAAGAGGTTGAAGGACTTGAAGTATTCGTTGAGTTCCTCCTCGTCGTAGGAGAAATCCGCCTCGTCGAGGTCCGTCTCCTCCTCCAGCAGGATGATGTTTTCGCTCTTGCTTTCTTGCTTTTTCTTCAAGTCTTCCATCGGTTGCTCCTGGTGTATGGATGTCAGCCGGGCGGGCTGCTGGGGTGGAGTGGTGGAACGACGTAAGGCCTGGATTGCCGCGTCTGCGAGGCCGAGTGCTTTCAAGATCGCGACCTTGATGCCTACGCGAAATTCCGCGATGCCTTCTTCGCCTGGGTGCGCTCCTTCGAGCGCAACTTATCGGCCACGGCCACCGTAGACTCTCCTGTTGCAGACGGATCGGACGCGTTGGCGCCCACGTCAACAGGACGGCTCGATGGGCACCAAATCAAGGAGATACAAAAATGCTATGTCCAAAAAAAGCGCGGTGCAAGAGGCGACCGATTCGCCGTCGGTGAGGAGCACTGTAAAAGCATGAGAAATTAACATAGTTTAAGTATTAATATGATTCTGATCATTTAGGGTCTGTCCCGGAAGTGGAGCGGAGCCGGAAAACGGGGACTGGCTCCGAGTCTTCGAGGTGCCTGTCCCCGTTTTCCGGCGGAGCGGGACGCGAGAAATGGGGACAGGCACCGTCCGAAGACGTCCGGAGCCAGTCCCCATTTCTCGCGTCCCGCCCTATTGGGAACCTTGTGGGTTACCCGATCGATGGTGGCCCCGGCGTCATTCCGCATTGCGGATCCCACGCACCGAGCCTTCGTCGCTCGGCGGCGCACACTCCTCGTGGGGGAGTTCGGTGCAGAGGACGTACCCGCTCACCAGCAAGACCCACAGAGGAAAGATCAGCCCGATCCATGGGACGTCGGTGATGGCCAGTAGTAGCACTGTGCCCGCCAGGAAGCCGGAGAACGAGACCCACCGCGCGATCACCCTCGTGCGGAGTCCGATGGTCGAGGTCACGAACATGAACACCCCTGCCATGCGCATTCCAAAGGTATTCATCAGTGCGAAGATCATCCCTCGGCCGACCCGGTAGGCCGGGACTTGACCGGGAACGCCACTCTTCACGTCGAACGCCTCGAGACTATCGAGCAGTCCGCGCGCCACGGCAACCCCGGCGAACATCATCGCGACGAAGAGCAGTCCACTTCCCAGGAAGATGGTCGCGAAGAATCGGTCCTCGAACATGCCGATCCGATTGCGCAGGACGGCCATGTACCAGAGAAACGCAATCCCGGTAAACGGAATCAGGTTGAGCGCGGTGCGGACGTAGGCCCTGAGGGTGGGGTCCACGAGCCATTCACCGGGATCGTTGGGATCAGCGGGAACAGCGATTCGAATCAGTATCAACCCACTGATGTAAAGCACGGCGAAGACAACGCCGGTGATGCCGACGAGCCGCGGGGGTGGCGCAGGCGGTCGGGGGCCGGCGGGCGGCGTTTGAGTGGTTCCTACCGACATGGTCGGGCTCCTCCGCGGTCGTGCAACGATCTCGATCACGTTGCCTCATTGTGCGGAATGCGGACCGTCTGTCGAGAGACCGGTCAGGGATGCGCGCTGCCTGAGGACCCAGCTCGAGAAGCCGCGAGCGGACGGAGCGGTTGTGCGCGGGGGGGTCGTCCTGATTCATTACCGGCGTGATTCGCCTCAGGTGGGATCATAAAGTGAAATTGTTAAAATAACAATATTATCGACACTGTAGCAAGGAAACCGGATGGCGTTCCCGGTAGCCCCCTCCGGGGCTAATAACCAGACCCGGTATCCTTTCTACAGTCTCTTTCATGCACGACTTTTTCCAGAAAGTCGAGTTGCGGCCGGCGCGCTTTCAAGCGACTTCAACAGGATCCGGCGGTTGAAACTCCTCGGCGCCGCCGATCGGACCCTCACCCTCCACGACTTCGGCGGGGAGCTGCTCGGTGCGGAAGTTCCCCTCCCACTTCGAGACGACGACCGTCGCCAGGCAATTGCCGATCACGTTCACGGCGGTGCGGCCCATATCCATGAGTTCGTCCACGCCGAGGATCACGAGGACACCAGCCAGGGGCAAACCAAAGCTTGCCAGCGTGCCGGAGAGAATCACCAGGGACGCCCGAGGTACGCCCGCGACGCCTTTCGAGGTGAGCATCAACGTCAACATCATGATGATCTGCTGCTCGAACGAGAGCCTCACGCCGGCGGCCTGGGCGACGAAGACGGAGGCCATGGCGAGGTAGAGCGTGGTGCCGTCGAGGTTGAAGCTGTAGCCGGTTGGTAGCACGAACCCGACGACCCGACGCGGTACACCCATGCGTTCGAGGTTTTCCATGGCGAGCGGCAGGGCCGACTCGCTCGACGTGGTCGCGAATGCGATCATCGCCGGCCGGCGGACCGCCTCCCAGAAATCGCGCAAGGGCACTTTGAAGAGCCAGATCACCGAGCCGAGAACCACGATGACGAACGTCGCCAGAGCCAGATAGAGCGTCCCGACGAGCATGCCGAGGTTCTTGAGCACGCCCAGCCCCGAATGCGCCACGGTGTAGGCCATGGCAGCGCCGACGCCGAACGGGGCAAACTTCATCACGATCTCAGTGAACCGGAACATGATCTCGGCCAGCGACTCGCACCACTTCAGCACGGGCTGGGCCCTTGCGCCCACGAGCGTTGCGGCGATCGCGAACAGGACCGAGAAGACCACGATCTGGAGCACGTCGCCCTTGGCCATCGCCTCGATGATCGATGCGGGCGCGAGGTGCTGGATGATCTCGCCGAAGCTCTGCGGGTGGCCCGGGGGTTCGGGGGCGGCGTGGAACGCCTGGACCGCGGCCTCGGCCTCGTCGGCCTTACCCGCGGCCGCGAGCCGGGCGATCTCGCGGCCGATCTCGAGCTTGTCCTTCTTGGCCCCTTTCACTTCGAGCGAAACCCCGACCCCCGGCTTCGTGAGGTTGACTGCGGCCAGACCGAGGAAGAGTGCGATGGTCGTTACCACCTCGAAGTAGATCAGCGCCTTGAGCCCCATGCGTCCGACTTGCTTGATGTCACCCGTATGGGCGATGCCGATGACCAGCGTGGAGAAGATCAGCGGGGCGATGATCGACTTGATCAGGTTGAGGAAGAGTTGCGACAACGGCCGGACCGCCATCCCCCAGCTCGGGGCGAGCGAGCCGAGCAAGATGCCCAGGCCGAGGCCGAGGAAGATCTGGGTCGTGAGCGAGGGGGCTTTGAGACGCATAAGATCGAAGTTCCTGCGCGGTGAATGATCCCTTACCGTCCGATTTCGGAGGCCGGAGTCCTCCGGCTAACGGTATTGGGAGGCACCGACTTTGGCGCCCCGGAAAGGTGGTCCATCCACACGGGTCATCGATCATCGTACGGAGACGGCCGGGGAACAAGCCTGAAGATGGTGAAGATGCGATGACGGTCCCCTGTCCGCGGCGCGCGAACGATTACTCTTTGTTTGGGAAGCCATAGGAGGATTGAGCGTACCCACTCGACCGATCGCGTTCAACTCCGGCGATCGGTACTCTAGCGGTCGACCGTCGCGCCCAATCGAAAGGGCTTTCCCGCTTTGTAGAGTTTGAGCCGCTCGCGATAAGCCATAGCGTCTCGACTGTCGCTGGGAAGCAGATCGATGGCCTGGTCCTGGGCCGTGACGGCGGCGTCGGAATGGCGGCGAATGGCGTCGGAGTAATAGGGCAGGGCGAGGTCGAACGGGTTCACCTGGCCATTCGGCGCCCAGCCTTTCAGACGCCCTGCGACGTGCCAGACCCAATCGCCCTCGACCTTCTGGGCACGGAAGACATGGTGGATCCCGCGTGTGGAAATGGGAGATTCTTCGACCTTGAGGACGACGGCGGAGGATCTCAGTATGACGCGATTTTCCGTGGAATTGACGTGCGGATCGACGCCCGCGTGCGTCGGATTCTGCGAACCTACCAGTACCACGAGGAGAATATGAGCAGCTCGTCGTGGTGGGTGTTTTAGGGACAAGTGCAGACGGTCGTGTGAATACCCTCGCATCGATGCGCCTCAAAACATTTATGACGGCCGATTCGATCGGGATACGTCGTTCTGCGATAACCCTCCAGCAGGGTAATCTCGCTTCAGGGGGTCCGGAGGACACCGGTTTTCCCGATCCTCGGGAGACCGAACATTCGGAGCAATTGCCCTTGCAATATTCCGATTAGGGTATATGATTTTCGCATGGCACGCAGGCCCACAACATCGGACGCGTTCAACGCGGTGGCGGAGCCGCGGCGGCGGGAGATTCTCGACCTGCTCGCGGCGGGCGAGCGCCCGGTGAATGATCTTGTGGTGATCCTCGGTCTGGCACAGCCACAGGTGTCCAAGCACCTGGGCGTGTTGCGGGCCGTGGGGCTGGTGACTGTGCGCACGTCGAAACAGCAGCGGCTGTACAAGCTCAACGCCGACCGTCTCAAGCCAATCCACGACTGGGTACGGACCTTCGAGCCGTTTTGGGACAACCAACTCAACCGCATCAAGGAGCGCGCTGAGCGCAAAGCACAGGAACGGGCCTCTGGACGGAACGCGACCGACAAGGAGCCATAAGCATGGCGACGAGCATTGCCGAGACCGAACTCCAGACGATCCACATCGTGAAGGAGATCGACATCGCCGCGGGGATCGAGGTCGCTTTTGAGGCCGTTCTGGAACAACTCGGGCCCGGCGGCGAGATGCCCGGGGGCAAGCCGTTCTCGATGGCGATCGAACGCCATCCGGGTGGGCGCTGGTATCGCGATCTCGGCAACAATGCGGGCCACCTCTGGGGCCACGTCCAGGTGATCAAACCGCCCGGCCTGCTCGAGTTATCCGGGCCGATGTTCATGTCGTTCCCGGCGATCAACCACGTCCAGTATCGCTTGACGCCTGAGGGCGACGCTACGCGACTCAAGCTGACCCACCGAGCGTTCGGGCAGATCCCTCCGGAGGCGCTGGAGGGCATGGGGAGCGGTTGGGATCACATGCTCTCGCGGATCCGCGATATCGCCGACCGGCTGAAGAACGAACAGGGATAAGAGTACCGAAACGTCTGACCAGTATTGTCCTTCAGTGGCCGGTTCAAACGACCGATGAAGGAGAGGTCGCTACGGG
>DAIDJG010000276.1 GCA_027451445.1 Singulisphaera sp. | reverse complement strand
CGGTCCGGGAAGAAAACGACGGCCTCGGCGACGGATCGGGACGCGACGCGAGGAGTTCCGCGACGGCCGTCGTGCGCCAGGTTGTAGATCATCGCGGCGGCCAGAAGAAAGCCACCGAGCGCCAAGAGACCGTTTCCGACGCGGCTCCATTTGGTCATGACGCATCAATCCGAGGAACGCCGCGGCTCAGACGTACCGTTCGAGTACGCGGCGACTGTAAGCGTCGAGCGTGCGCGTGTCGGGGACATGATAGCGCATTTTGCGCGCGTCGGTAATGAGCATCCGGTGTGAGCCGATCCTGCGGATGTCGTCCTCGCTATCAATATTCAGCCGCGTCGGACCGCGATCGGTCTCGACGTCCCAGTGCCCGGGGAAGATGTCTCCCGTGCTCCGTAGGACACGGGTTACGATGGGCACGAACTCTCGAGCGGCCAACTCGGCCTCGAGCATCGACCGGACCGTCGTTGGCAAGAGATCGAGCGACTCGATACAGAGGACCTCGTGCCCTTCGCCGTCGACAAAGGCGATCCAGCCGTCCGGGTCGGTCAGCGGAAACGCCCGGACCGGCTCGACCCCGACGAATTCTTGACCCGAAGCATCCGTCAAAATGAGCCGGCCGAAAGGGTCGTGTCCGAGGCGCAACACGGGTGAGGAGCGTGGTGCGCCATTGAAGCCGTTGGATGAAGGTTCCATGAGCCGGAGTGCTTTCCCACTTCTCTTGGCGGCAAGTCGTACGCGGTCTAAAGCGCTGCCTCGGCGGCCAGTTCCGTCCCCAGGGCCAGCTCAATCTGGGCGCGGTGGAGACGCGAATAGGCGCCGGCGTTCTTGACGAGGTCTTGAGGCGGTCCGACCTCAACGACGCGGCCCCGCTCGAGCACAACAAGGCGGTCGGCTTTGCGCAAGGTGCTCAAACGGTGTGCGATCGCGATCGTCGTCCGTCCCTTGATCAGGTTGTCGAGTGCCTCCTGAATCTCCCGCTCAGTCTCCGTGTCAACCGACGAGGTTGCCTCGTCGAGGATCAGAATCCGGGGGTCGATCAGCAAGGCCCGTGCGATGGAGATGCGTTGGCGTTCCCCTCCCGAGAGCGACTGTCCGCGCTCGCCGACGATCGAGTCATATCCGTCGGGGAGACGGAGAATGAACTCGTGCGCCCGCGCGGCGCGGGCCGCACTGACGATCTCAGCGCGCGACGCGTTCGGCCGTCCGTAGGCAATGTTCTCGGCAATGGTGCCGAAGAACAGGAAGGGCTCCTGAAGCACAATTCCGATGTGCCGGCGATAGTCTTCGACGCGAAAGGAACGGATGTCCGTGCCATCGACGAGAATCGCCCCGTCGCTGACGTCGTAGAACCGGCAGACCAGATTAACGAGCGTACTTTTTCCCGCGCCGCTGGCGCCGACCAGACCGATCATTTCACCCGGTCGGATCGTCAAATCCAGGTCGTGCACCACACCTCGGTTGCCGTACCGAAACGTCACCTTCCGGAACGCGATCTCACCCTGCAACTTATGGATCGGCACAACGTTGACGGGATTCGCCACGCTCGGTTCGCGGTCGAGGATTTCGAAGATGCGCTGGACGCTCGCCGAAGCGCGCTGCGTCGCTTGAACCATGCGGCTCATCGACTCGAGGCGAATATAAATGCGGCTAATGTAGGTCAGGAACAGTTGCAGCAGCCCCAGGGTGATTTGGCCGTTAAAGATGAGCCAGATGCCGACGCCCCAAACGATGAGGAGCCCTAGATTCGTAAGCAATCCCACCATCGGCCCAACGAAGGCCCAGATGTTGTTAACGCGGTCGTTGGCGTCGAGCACCCGTCGGTTGGCGCGGTGAAACCGGTCGATCTCGCGCTGTTCCTGGGCAAACGCTTTGACGACTCGGATGCCAGGAATCGCGTCTGCGAGCACGCTGGTCATCTCGCCCCAGGCATGCGTGCCCTTGGCAAACCAGCGTTTCAACCGCGACCGGAGACGCGCCACGAGCCAGGCGATCATGGGCAACGGAACGAGCGTCGATAGCGCCAGCCGCCAGTCGAGAGCGATCATGACCCATGCCGTACCGAGGATGGTCAAGACGTCGGTGGCGAAGTCGAGCAGGTTGATCGATAGGAAATTGCAGATACGGTCGGTATCACTACTGATACGAGAAATCAAATCACCCGTGCGTTTGCCGCCGAAGTATTCGAGCGACAGACGCTGGAGTTGTTCGTAAGTGCGATTGCGCAGGTCGGCGCTGACGCGCTCGCTGACCCACCCTAGCACATAGGTGCGCCACCAGAGCAACAGCCAGGCAAGGATCGCGGAGCCGAGAAGGGCCCAAAGATACCAATAGACAACGTGGAACGGTACCGGATGGGCGGTCTGCAGTATTTCGCCCCCGGCACTCGGCCCACCCGCTGCGCCGGGTGCTTGAACGACGGGGACACTCTCGTTGCGTCGTTGCTGCTCGAGCCAGTTTTCTTGGGGGACGATGATGTCGTCGATGATCGACATCGTCAGAATCGGCCAGATCAGGTTTGCCGCCGTCCCCGCGAGCGACAGCACGATTCCGAGCGCGATCATGCGGAAGTGCGGCCGGGAAAACCAGATCAGCCGGAGCAAGGGCGCGTCTAGCTTGACCTTGCCCAAGGAAACGATTCGCTTCGACTGCGATTGGGGACGGGCCGCACAGGCGACGCATTCGGTGTCCGCGTCGGGTAGCACAGCGCCGCAGCGTGGGCAGGCCACTTCCTGCGAAGAGTCACTGCGATGCTCACCACGTTTCCAAACGTCGAAACGATCGATGAGGTGGTGCGCATCGTTTGACCGCACGATCGTGAACCGGACTCGAGCGAGCGTCGCGTCTCCCGACTGGATTTCGAGCGTCCCCAGGCCCGCGCGTTCGCGAAGCTTCAACGCGGCAATGTCCTCGAGCGGCCATTGCTTCAGCTCAGCTTCGGGATCGGCATCGCAGACGAGAACGCGACGGTCCGTGAGGAGGACCAATCCGTCGGCGTAACGCAACGTCAGGTCCAGGTCAGGCTGGAACGTTGCCAGCACGCACTCATCAGGTTCGAGGCGGGCCGCCAACCTCGCGCGCCAGGGCTTTGGGATCGCGTTCAACTCGTCACGTCCACCGTCCAAAGGCAGGAGACTCCGCGAGGAAAGGTCGCACGGACCATGACCTTCAGGAAACAAAACGCTTCACTCGGACGAGTCGTTTCGTCACGCGAGAGAGCGGGGGGACACGGAGAGCCTGGCTTTCGGCAAGCCATGCCTCGAACCGATTTTCACGGTAGAACCAAACATTCTTAGGGATCGCGACCGATTTGAACAGAGGAAAGCTGCGGATGAAGCCGATTTCACCCGCTGCGCTGAGCGTGTGGCTCCTTTTTCAAAAAGTCTCAAAACCCGCATGATGACCTGTTGCCAACGGCTCCTACCTCCGATTAAATTGGGTCCTCCCGGACTGTTATCAACGCTTGAGACCAGGGTCACCCTCTTCCGAGAGCCCTCACTCGCGGGAGCGGTGATTGGGGTCGTCGATCCCTCCCGAGGCGTTTGCACACGTCGACGAACACCGTCAAGGATTCCGGGCGCCTAGGAAACCGGCTTACCTCCCAGATCAGAACGGCCCACACCAACTTCCAAGGGTTAATCCCTTAGCCAGTGGGCCGATGGTGCGGGGTCTCAATGTGGTACCGTCAGGGCGAGAGGGTGAAATGCGATCCCAAGGGAGCCAAACGCCAATTCGTCCCAACAGTCGGTGCCTTTTCTACGTATTTTGGATTGTGGGAGAGACAGGTCGGCTCCTCCCGCGCCCCATACGTCTCCAGCCGATCGCAACGCTTCCGGGCGGGAGCGAGAAACCGATTTAGCGACATTTCCTTTTACTTGGGACGTTTCTCGCACTTCGTTCTTGTCCCGCCGCACAATCGTTGCCGGGGAAGACGATCACTCCACCTCCTCGAACCGGACGGTTCGCGCGAGAGGGTAGGCATGCCACATACTCGAATTTGGCGGCCAACACCTGGAGAGGTCGTGAATTGCCGTGAGGCGTCCAGGAGACGTGAGGCGTGATTTTTCGGAAGGTCTTAGCGCTTCGAGGTCCGAACATCTGGGCGAATTCGCCCGTGCTCGAGGCCTGGCTTGATTTGCAAGAGTTAAAAGACTCGCCGTCGAACTCTCTTCCGGGGTTCAACGATCGGCTTAAGTCCTGGCTTCCGTCACTGATCGAGCATGAGTGCAGCGAGGGACACCGCGGCGGCTTTTTCGAGCGACTCGACGAGGGAACGTGGCCCGGGCATATC
This sequence comes from Singulisphaera sp., assembly GCA_027451445.1. GTDB lineage: Bacteria > Planctomycetota > Planctomycetia > Isosphaerales > Isosphaeraceae > DAIDJG01. The sequence goes on along the minus strand of DAIDJG010000276.1, from coordinate 21,683 downwards.
CTGGAGCATGTGGCTCTCGAACTTCAAACGTTGGCCGGCACCCCCGTCGGATTCGGACGCACGCGCGAAACGGCCGAGGAAGGGGTCTACAAGGTCGTCATCAAGTACAAGGAAGAGGCCCTCGGCAGGGCGTGTCTCGAATCCGCGAGGCAACTCGTCCTGGCGGCGATTCATGACACTCCCTACGACGTTGCCGGCGAAATCAAGCGCCTTCAAAAACTGTCCTACGACGTCTGCTTGGGCCCTACCGCCGCGATCGTCGACGCCGCCAAGGCGCGCGGAATTCCGACGCGCAGACTCAATAATGAGGGGATCGACGAGAGCCTCGTGCAACTCGGACACGGCGTCAAGCAACGGCGGATCCTTTCCGCCTACACCGACCGGACCGCGTCGATTTCCGAGGCGATCTCGCAGGACAAGGAACTCACGAAAATCCTTTTGCGCTCATCCGGCATCCCTGTTCCTCCGGGCCGGCCCGTAACGGACGCCGACGACGCCTGGGAAGCCGCGAACGACTATGGGCTTCCCGTCGTGGTGAAACCGCGCGATGCCGATTATGGTCACGGAGTCGGGCTGAACCTCACGACTCGCGAGCAGATCCAGGCCGCTTACGCCGCCGCTCGCGAGAAAAGCGAGCACGTCCTGCTCGAACGCCAGGCGAAGGGATGGGAGTACCGGCTCCTGATCGTCGCGGGGAAACTCGTCGCCGCGGTTCGCCGGGAACCCCCTCGCGTGGTTGGCGATGGAACTTCCACGGTAGCCCAGCTTGTGGAGGCCGCAAACAACGACCCGCGCCGGGGCACCGATCACACCACGCTGCTGAAAAAGATCAAGGTCGATGACGCGGCAATCGCGTGTCTGGCCGCTCAGGATCTCACTCTTGACTCGGTACCTGCGGCGGGCCAGAGCGTTCAGGTGCGGCGCAACACGCACCTCTGGGACGGCGGGACCACGACCGACGTCACCGACATCGTTCATCCGGAAGTCGCGGCGCGTGCGGTCGAGGCAACGCGGATTGTCGATCTCGACGTCGCGGGAATCGACATCATCGCTGAAGACATCACCCGGCCGCTGGAAGAGCAGGGGGGCGTGATCCTCGAAATCAACGCGGCCCCTTCGCTGAAAATGCATCTCGAGCCCACGGTCGGTTCGCCCCGGCCTGTCGGCGAGGCAATCATCAACAGCATGTTCGCCCCGGGCGACGACGGCCGAATTCCGCTCGTGGCCGTGACTGGTGTCAATGGCAAGACGACGACAACCCGGCTCATCGCCCACATCCTGCGACAGACCGGCGCGCACGTGGGGATGACCTGCACCGACGGGATCTACGTCGACGGGCGGCGAATCGAAGCGGGCGACTGTGCCGGACCGAAGAGTGCGCGCTCGGTATTGCTCAACCCGAAAGTCAACGCCGCGGTCTTCGAGGTCGCTCGCGGAGGGATTCTGCGAGAAGGGCTCGGGTTTGACCGTTGTCATGTCGCCGTTGTGACCAACATCGGCGAAGGCGACCATCTGGGAATCGGCGACATTCACACTCTGGAAAAGCTGGCCCTCGTCAAGCGCACTCCGGTGGACGTCGTGCTGCCGCACGGGACTGCGGTACTCAACGCGGTCGATCCCTGGGTCGCGGGCATGGCGCCGAAGTGCCGGGGCTCTGTCACGTTCTTCGCGCTCGATGAGCACGCTCCGGTGATCGTCGAGCATCGCGCCGGCGGCGGACGAGCGGCGTTCGTACGAGGCAATTCGATCGTCCTGGCGCAGGGCGCTGAGGAGACCGTTCTTGGGTCTTTGGCCGATGTCCCCCTCACTCTGGGGGGGCGCGTGCAATTCCAGGTTGAGAATGTGCTGGCAGCTTGTGCGGCGGGCTGGGGACTTCAGGTACCTTTTGAAATAATTCGCTCAGCCCTGGCATCGTTTACAAGTGACATGCGCCAGGTACCAGGCCGCTTCAACATTCTCCAAGTCCGTGGGGCAACCGTCGTCGTCGACTTCGGCCACAATCCCTCCGCGCTTGTAGCGCTCACCGATTCCCTCGCGCAGTTCCCGCACGAGCGCAGAACGGTGGTTTTCTCGGTCGACGGAGACCGTGGCGACGACGCGATTTTGCGACAGTCGGAGATCATCGGCAACACGATGGACCGCGTGATCCTCTACGAGGAGGAATGCCGCAACCGAGGACGGGCGCCGGGATCGGTGTTCGAGCTGATCAAGCGCGGGTTGGCACTCGGTTCGCGAGTGAGCGACGTCATCGACGCTGAAGGTGAACTGGGCGCGATTCGTCTTGCCCTGGACACAGTCCAACCGGGGGACTTGCTTCTCGTTTTGCACGACGCGGTGGAAGCGTCCCTGGCATTCATCCAAAATTATCTCGATACTCAGGCACGGCGGGATTCCCAGGAGTCGGGAAGCACTCCTGGGCAGCAGGGACGCGGTCTCCTGACGACCCCGGCGGTCACGGGAGAACCCTCATGACGCTTTCCTCGGGAGACGGTTCCGTGAGCCGCGACAACGATCGGAGGAGCCCTTTGGAAGGCACTCCGGGAGGATCTGCCATGGAATTCCGCAAGGTTCTGGCACTTCGGGGCCCGAACGTGTGGGCCAATTCCCCAATTCTGGAAGCCTGGGTGGATCTGGGCTCCTTCCAGGGGATCCCTGTCCGCGCCATTCCCGGTTTTATCGACCGGCTGCTGGCGTGGGTTCCCACGCTTCACGAGCACGAATGCAACACCGGGCACTCGGGCGGTCTGACGGACCAGCTCCACGGCGACACGTCGCTCGCGCACGTCCTCGAGCATGTGACGCTGGAGTTTCAGAGTCTCGTCTGGAAGCCCGTGAGCTACGGACGCTCGCGCGAAACGAGCGAGCCTGGCGTGTTTCGCGTGGCCGTGAAGTATCACGATGAGCAGCTCGCCCGAGCCTGCCTCGACGCCGCGCGTGCGCTTTGCCTCGCCGCGATTCACAACGAGCCGTATGACTGCGAGGCCGAACTCAACAAGCTGAGGCGCCTGGCGTATCGCGTGTGCCTCGGACCAAGCACCAACGCCATTGTCTCGGCGGCCATTGCGCGCGGAATCCCCTTCCGCCGGCTCAACTCCGAGAGCTTGGTCCAGCTCGGTCACGGACATAAGCAAAGGCGAATCAGGACCGCTGAGACGGACCGCACGAGCACGATCGCCGAAGCCGTCGCCCAGGACAAGGACCTCACCCGGCTGCTCCTCCGTGCGGTCGGTGTGCCCGTGCCGATGGGCCGTCCCGTCGAGAGCGCGGAGGACGCGTGGGAAGCTGCACGCGAACTCGCCGCGCCCGTAGTTGTGAAGCCCCGATTCGGCAACCAGGGACGTGGAGTGGCAACGAACCTGAGCACTCGTGAACAAGTCGTCGCTGCATTCGCCGCAGCCAAGGAAGAGGGTGACAGCGTGGTCGTCGAGCGCTATCACTCGGGCGAGGATTACCGCGTGCTGGTCGTCGACGGCCAGGTCATCGCTGCCTCGAAGCGGCAACCGGCCCATGTGATCGGCGACGGACGCTCGACGATCGCGGAACTTGTCGACGAGGTGAACAAGGACCCCAGGCGCGGCGAGGACCATGCCACGGCCCTGAGCAAGATCGTCCTCAATTCGATCGCTCTCGCCGTCCTGGATGAACAAGGCTACACTCCTGAATCCGTCCCGCCGCCGGGCCAGCGCGTCTTGATCCGCCGGAATGCGAACCTGAGCACGGGGGGCACCGCGGAGGACGTCACCGATCTGGTGCACCCGGAAGTGGCAACCAGGTCAATTGACGCCGCGCGGGTCATCGGGCTGGACATCGCAGGCATCGACGTGATCGCCGACGACATCAGCCGGCCGTTGGAAGAACAGGACGGGGCGGTCGTCGAGGTCAACGCTGGGCCTGGCCTGCGCATGCATATCGAGCCGTCGTCCGGCAAATCACGACCCGTCGGCGAGGCGATCATCGGTTCGCTGTTCCCAGAGGGCGAAAACGGCCGGATCCCGATCGCTGCCGTGACCGGCGTCAATGGCAAGACTACAGTGACGCGACTGCTGGCCCACATGGCAAGCCAATCGGGTCAAGTGGTGGGGATGACGTGCTCGGACGGCATCTACATCGCAGGGCGCAGGATCGAAGCAGGCGATTGCAGTGGTCCGCAGAGCGCACGAGCGGTTCTCATGAACCCGAAGGTGGAGACCGCTGTCCTCGAGACGGCGCGTGGCGGCATCCTTCGCGAGGGGCTCGGCTTCGATCGCTGCGACGTTGCCGTGGTCACGAACCTCGGTGAAGGCGATCATCTGGGACTCGCCGACATCCATACGGTCGAAGCCCTGGCACAGGTCAAGCGCAGCATCGTCGATGTCGTCGCCCCCGACGGGGTCGCTGTGTTAAACGCGGATGACGCGTTGGTCGCTGCGATGGCACCGCACTGCAAAGGCTCAGTGATTTACTGGGCCTGGAGCGAGACGAATCCAACACTCCGCGTTCATCGTGAGCAGGGGGGCCGGGCGGTTTTTGTGCGTGACGGGATGGTTATCCTTGCGACCGGCGCGGAAGAGACACCGCTGCTGGGACTGACGCGGGTACCCTTGACGCGACTTGGCCGCCTTGCGTTCCAGGTCGAAAACGTTCTGTCCGCGAGCGCGGCCGCGTGGGCTTTCAAGCTTCCGCTCGATGCGATCCGTGCGGGCCTCTCAACGTTCGATAGCACTCCGGAACAGACGCCGGGACGGTTTAACGTGCTCGAAGCCAACGGCGCGACCGTGATCGTGGATTATGCCCACAATGTGTCGGCGGTTGCCGCCCTGGTCGACGCGGTGAAGCCATTCCCAGCTTCGCGCCGGCGGATTGTTTTCTCGGCGGCGGGCGATCGCCGCGACGAGGACATCATTCGTCAGATGGAGATGATTGGCGACGTTTTCGACTCGGTCGTGCTTCACGAAACGTCCGATCGGCGCGGGAAGCCGGAGGGCGAGATCTTCGCTCTCCTCCGCCGGGGACTCGTGACCGGAGCGCGCGTGTCGGAAACTCTGGAAGCCGCCGACGAGAGCGACGCCGTCCGGATCGTGCTCGACGACCTACGTGACGGTGACCTCGTCGTGATTCAGCCCGACGTGATCGATCGCGTGTTACGGCAGGTTCAGAAGTCCCTGGCAGACGTTCCGGTCAAGATGGCTCTCGAGCCCGTGCCGTTTGGCGTGGAAGTCGCCTACGCGCTGCCCGTCGATTGAACGGCAAGTTGACGCGGATCGAAAAACGCCGGGTTGCCGACGAACACTGACAGATGACGGCATCTGTAAGGGTTCATCAGCAATCCGGCGTTCACGTTTCGCCGTCATCACCGATCGCTTCAACCGGACATTCTTCCATCGCGGCGAGGCACGCGGCCTCTTGCGCGGGGTCTTCCGGCTGATGGAAGACAAAGCTATACCCGGCGGCGTCCTGGCGCGTGAAGTTCGAGGGCGCGGTCTCGCGGCAAAGGTCGCAGTCGATACACGTAATATCGACGTAGTACCGGCCGGATACGCTTTCCCGGACCCTCTGGTTAACGTCTGCCATGGATGACGCCGGGCAAGATGCGGTCGATTAGACGGTCTTGGCCTCGATCCACGACATCAGACCGCGGAGTCGCTTGCCAACCTCCTCGACGGGATGGCTGCGTTCCCGGCGCTTGAAGGCGTTGAAGACGGGGCGGCCGGCCCGATTCTCGAGGATCCACTCGCGGGCGAACTGGCCAGTCTGGATCTCGTTGAGGATCTTCTTCATTTCGGCCCGAGTCTGCTCGTTGACGATACGCGGGCCGCGCGTGTAGTCACCGAACTCGGCCGTGTTCGAGATGCTGTAGCGCATGTAGTTGAGGCCGCCCTGATACATCAGGTCCACGATCAGCTTGAGCTCGTGAAGGCACTCAAAGTACGCACTCTCGGGCTGATACCCCGCCTCGATCAGCGTCTCGAATCCCATTTTCACCAGGGCACTCACTCCGCCGCAGAGGACGACCTGCTCACCAAAGAGGTCGGTCTCGGTCTCCTCGGCAAACGTGGTTTGCAACACGCCTCCGCGGGTCCCGCCGATCCCTTTGGCATAAGCCAGGGCCAGCGACTTCCCCGCGGGCGAGCAGCCATCACCGGTGGCGATCAGGCAGGGGACACCACCCCCTTTAACGAACTCACTACGGACGAGGTGTCCGGGGCCCTTGGGGGCGACCAGAGCACTGTCGACGCCCAAAGGAGGAACGACCTGGCCAAAGTGGATGTTGAAACCGTGGGAGCAGAGCAGAAGGTTGCCCGGCTTGAGATGGGGCTTGATGTCGTTGTTGTAGATGTCGGCCTGAACTTCGTCGGGCAAGAGGATGTTGACGAGGTCGCCCGCCTCAGCAGCCTCGGCCGCGGATACGGGCTTGAACCCGTGCTTGATGGCGAGGTCATAGTTGGGAGAGCCCGGCCTTTGACCGATCACGACCGTGCAACCGGAATCCTTCAGGTTCTGCGCCTGCGCATGACCCTGGCTGCCATAGCCAATGATCGCGATCGTCTTCCCTTTCAGGAGCCCCAGGTCGGCGTCCTGGTCATAATACATCGTGGCCGGCATCAGCGGTTCCTTTTGAGCGCTCTCGCGGAGAGAACTAACCGGGTTGGAAATCAACGAGCGAAGCAGAACGATTCGGATTTTAAAGGTGGGAGTGGCCCACAACGGCGGCTTCCGCAGCGCTACCGACGGTCTCGCCCTCGCTTTCTTCACGCGACGGGCGACTGCCGCGCACGAGCGCGATTCGACCGGTCCGAGCGAGCTCCCGGATACCGAACGGGCGGACAGCATCGACGAAGGCCTCGATTTTCGTCTCCTGTCCGGAGATCTCGACCATGACCTGCTCGGCCCCCACGTCGACGATCCGCCCTCGGTAAATGTCGACGAGGGCCTTGATTTCGGCCAGCCGCTCCGATGCCGCATCTATCTTGATGAGCATCAGATCGCGCTCGACAAAATCCTCGCGCGAAATGTCGTGGACGCGTACGACGGTCACGATCTTCTCGAGTTGCTTGCGAACCTGTTCGAGAAGCTTGTCGTCACCATTGACGGTGACGGTGATCCGGGAAAGATGAGGATCCTCGGTTTCACCCACGGCGAGGCTCTCGATGTTGAACCCCCGAGAGGCAAACATCCCCGAGACGTGCGCCAGGACGCCCGGCTGGTTCTGAACCAGGGCCGAGAGGACGTGTCGCTTTCGCCCCGACCCATTTCCGTTACTCATCGTTTGCCCCATCGACGAAACCGGCGCGCCGACTCGGCACGCCGTTGATCCCCAAGGAAGCCCCTAATTTACGGCGTCGAACGACGAATCGCAATAGGGGAAGCCGTTGGACACCGGCGCGTTCCCTGGATTGAGCCACCCTGTCCACGCGGACAAATCGGGATAATTCCTAACAACTTCGGCCTGCTCGACGTCTAATTGACTGTTGGACCCTTTTCCACGCGACGCGGTTCGCCGAGAATGGTTGAAAGGACGAGGTGGGACCCTTGTGCTCAATTCTTGGAGAGGGGGAGTGATGAGTGAGCCGCCGGTGACGCGATCGAGTCTCCTGCTGCGCATTCGAGACCCGCAAGACGAACGTGCATGGTGTGAATTCCTCGAGATCTACACCCCTCTCGTGTATCGCCTCGCGCGCCGAAAAGGGTTCCAGGAAGCGGACGCCGAAGACCTGACCCAGGAAGTGTTCCGGGCGGTTGCCTCAGCCATCGACCGCTGGGATCCGGACCCCAAGAAAGGGTCATTCCGGGGCTGGCTTTTCCGGATCTCCCGGAACCTCATGATTAACTCCCTCAACAGCAAACGGCGCCATCCTCAAGGGACCGGGGACACTGGAATGAACCAGGTCCTCGAAGCGCAGCCCGCTCCGGCTGACGATACCGCCCTGTTCGACGAGGAATTCAAACGGCGCATGTTTCACTGGGCCTCCGAGCAGGTCCGCGCGGAGTTCCGCCCCGCCACATGGCAAGCCTTTTGGCGCACCGGAGTGGAAGGCCAACCCATGCAAGAGGTGGCCGACTCACTCGGCATGAGCGTGGGGGCCGTCTACATCGCTCGTTGCCGCGTGATGGCGCGCATCAAGCAAAAGATCGAGCATGTTGAAGGGGAGTGAGCCATGGCCTCGCCGATGCCGCCCTGCGACCCCGACCGCCTGAGACTGCTGCTCGACGACCGTCTCCCGGACAATGAGCAAGAGGACCTTTCTCGCCACCTTGAGACATGCGCCTCGTGCCGCGACGCGCTGGAACGCATGGCGGCCGAAACCCACTGGTGGAGTGATGTGAAGGACCTTGGAGGGCCCGATCACCTCGGCGCATCCCCCGAGGAGGGTCATGGCGATTTTGCCCTTCTAACAGATCTGGACAACGACTCTTCCCTCACAATTCCCAAGGGCTTCCTCGCGCCGAGCGATCATCCGGATTCGATCGGCAAGATCGCGCTCTATGAAGTCAGCGCGGTCATCGGGCGCGGCGGCAACGGCCTGGTTCTGAAGGCGCTCGACCCCGCGCTGAATCGGCATGTGGCGGTCAAGGTCCTCGCACCTAATCTGGCAACCAACGCGGCCGCCCGGCGTCGCTTCGCGCGCGAGGCAAGGGCCGCGGCCGCGGTTACCCACGAGAACGTTGTCGCCATTCACGCGGTGGACGCAGCGCCCAACGGATTGCCCTACCTGGTCATGAGTTATGTTCCGGGGAAGTCGCTCCAAGAACGGCTCGATCGGGAGGGTCCGCTGGAGGTCAAGGAAATCCTTCGCATCGGTATGCAGACGGCGTCCGGGCTGGCCGCCGCGCATGCTCAGGGGTTAGTCCACCGTGACATTAAGCCCGCGAATATCCTGCTCGAAAACGGCGTCGAACGCGTCAAGATCACGGACTTCGGTCTGGCGCGCACGGCCGATGACGCCAGCCTGAGCCAGAGCGGCCTCGTCGCGGGAACCCCACAGTACATGGCACCGGAGCAGGCGCGGGGCGAGACGGTCGATCACCGTTCCGACCTGTTCAGCCTGGGAAGCGTTCTGTATGCGATGGCGACCGGCCGCTCACCGTTCCGGGCGGATAGCGCGATGGCGGTACTTCGTCGTGTCAGCGACGACGCGCCTCGGCCCGTTCGCGAGATCAATCCGGAGATTCCCGACTGGTTGGCTCAGATCATCAATCGACTCCTCGAAAAAGATCCGGTGAGGCGATTCCAGTCGGCCGAGGAGGTCGCGGACGTCCTCAGTCGAGCCCTTGCGTTTGTGCAGAACCCTGGCGGCAAGAGACCCCCGTACGAAGGCGCGTCATCCATTTCGATCCCGCTCCACGGGCGCTGGCCGCTCGTGGCCGCAGTGCTCGTCGTCATGGTGATGGGCCTAGGCGCCGCCGAAGCGACCGGGGTAAGCCACGTCGGCGAATACGTGGCAACGGTGCTCAGGATCAAGACGGCGGACGGGACGCTGGTCCTTACCGTTGATGACTCCGCGGTCCAGGTCGAGATCGATGGGGAATACGTCAATTTGAAAGGCTTGGGCCCTCAGACAGTTCGACTTCATGCCGGCGAACACCGGGTTCTCGCATCGAAAAGCGGCGTCCCGATCAAGGATGAGCTCATCCAGATCGTTCGCGGCGAAAAGCATATTGTCACCGTCGGGGTTGAACCAATTGCCCAAGGGTCCGCGCCCGACGAGACGGGCCGAAATCCGAGAGCGGTCGAGTCAAAGTCTCCGGCAGAAGAACGACCTGGTCTCGACCCGCAAGAAGTGGCGCGGCGAGAGGCCGCATTTGTTGAGGAAATCGCAGGCTTACGAGCGCAGAACCGTCGTCTGCAAAACAAACAGAATGAATCGGATCGTCCGACGACACAAAGTTCCTTATCGCCAGTCGCGCCAAGCTTGGTGCTCAGCGTTCCGAACGTTGAACGCTACTGGTCGGTAGCGTTCCTTCCTGATGAGAAAACACTGGTCGCCGGTTTCAGTATCCCGACACCGGGCGTTGAGGACGTAGGCACAGGTCAGGGTGGACTGGTGCTATGGGACCTCGCGAAACAGACGTACCGGGTGATCCAGCTATCCCATCCGATCCGATCGATCGCGGTGTCCCCCGATGGAACGATGCTCGCAACGGCCGAGTTGGGTCATCCTGCCATCCTCCGCGATGCCAAGTCAGGGGACCCGATTCGAACACTTGATAGCACTGCCAAGGGGACGAACGCAGTCGTCTTCACCCCTGATGGTCAAAACGTCATCACCGCTGGACTCGACGGCGTTATCACGCTGGCTCGCGTCGATACGGGCGCGGCGATTCGGCGCTATGAGATGCCGATGGAGCCCGTTGCCGACGAGGTTGAGTCGACGGCCGCGGCGTATAGTGTGGCCGTCAGCCCAAACGGGCGGCTCCTCGCATCGGGAGGCAAGGACGAAGCAGCATACATCTGGGACGTTGCGACTGGCACGTTAATCCACACCTTTGACGGCCACGACGGACCAATCGAGCGCGTTGCGTTCAGTCCGGACGGCAAAAGCCTCGTCACCGCGAGCTGGGACATGACTATCCGAGTTTGGGACATTTCTCGCGGCCGTGAGAGGACGTTGCTCGGACACCGTTTGCCGGTCGTCGACGTCGCCTTTTCACCGGACGGAAAGCGCTTCGCAACGTGCGCTACCGTTTGGGGGACAGAGTCGGCGCTGCCTGGAGAGGGAGAACTCGCGCTCTGGGACGCGGAGACGAAGAAATCACTTACCCCGGTGATGGACTACTCGGATCGAATTCTGGGGATTGCCTTCTCACGGAATAGTGAGTCCTTGGCGACCGCGGCGTGGGATGGTGCGATTCGAATCTGGGACGTCAAAGCGCTCATCAAGGGAAAGGCTCTTCTACCAACGGTGAACCCCTTGAGCTTTGCGCCTTTAGGGATCAATGAACCGTTGGGCGATCGTCTCAAAGGGGCTGGTCAGCCTCGATTGGAAAGCCCACGTCGGGCCCGAGTACCTTGACGTCGCGCACCCCGGTCTCTCGCGCGAGAATTTCCCCTGTCGAGGTTATTTGGACTCTCGATCGTTGATCCATTGGCGAAGCGTATTCGCGGGAATACCGAGCACGCGCTCGGCGGGGGATGGACCACCAAGCCAGGCAACGGCAAAGCAACGCCAGAGGTCTTCCCAGACCGGCCAGGGGATCGCAAGATCCTTGCCAGCCGCCTCTCTGGCCGCCGTCGTCCCCGGCCAAAGTGCGGGGAATTGCTGGTCGAAGAGCTCGCTGAGCAAGGCTTCCGACCGCTCTGGTTCAAGATGCGTTCCACGCGCGAGGATCTTCGTGGCAAGCCCTCGAAGCCTGCGCTGCCAATCATTGAGCGCTGCGGGAAAAGGCGCGACGCTGATTTTCGAAGGCACCGGCGGGCTTGATGGCGACACGGTCGAACCTGTCTTATCCGCAGCAAAGTAGGGGCTGAGGTGGTCCCAGGTGATCAGATCCGCCACTCGGTTATGGCGGATCAGTACGCGCTCGATCACATTACGAAGCTCTCGGCTGTTGCTCTCGGCAAACGGTTGATGCGTCAGTCCCTCAACCGCATCCTCGGAAAGCTCGATATCCGCACCGATCTCCGCGGATACGGCGCTCGCGAGCCACCGGGCCTGGGCGGCAATGTCATCCGGTCGTTCTCGAAGGGGCGAGACCGTCAGTGGGAGCCGCTCGACACGCGCGAGGAAAGCCAGGGGCAGTTCCCCGGATCGTCGGCGGTCGAGCCACGGCTGGCTCTCCACCGTCAGGACCGCGGCGCTCTCGGCATGTCGACGCATTTCCTCCTCGCCCAGCCTGCTAAACTCACCGTCTTCGAGGAACGAGTGCAGGATTGAAGTGCACGCTGAGGGCAGTCGGTGGAAGTCGTCCAGCAAAATCACGCCCCGTCCAGCAGTGGCGACCAACCCGGGACGATCGTCTCGCGCGTCGGTAAAGGCGCCTCGCTTGTGGCCAAAAAGCGTGCTGCGCAACAGCGTCTCATTGGTCAGCTCATTGCACGAGGCGACAACGAAAGGTGCGTTGCGCCGGTCGGTCGCCGCATGGAGTAGGGCGGCGAGGCCTCGTTTGCCCGTCCCGCTTTCCCCATCGAGCATGAGGCAAGGGAGTGGCCTGCGCATCCGCGGTAGCGCTTTGGGAGCTGGTGACTCGGAGCCCATTAGGCGCGCGAGGTCGAAAATCTGGGCCAGCGTCGAACCGAACGCGTCGGACTGATACACGATGCCCTGTTCTGCGATCGCCTCCGCAAACGCCGACACGGCAGGCACGGCGAGATGCCGCTCCGCGCCTCGGACGGTCATCGAAGCCAGCCCCGCGTGGCTCCCCATCGCCTCCCCCTTACGCACGAAAAGCTCCGGTGGGAACGCGTCCGGTCGGGGATACGCCGAGTAGAGAATGCGCTGCACGTGCGGATGGACGCGCTGAACTTCATCAACGAAAAGCTGCCCCGCCCTCTGCCCGCCCGCGTCATCCGAGAAACGCAGGTCTGAGACGACCACCGCAAAGAGCTGCTCGTTGAGGAGCTGACGCGCCCGATCAAAGCGCCCCCCACGCTCGCATACCAAGTGCAGATGAATCTGGTGGGGCAAGCGATACCGGTACGAGGCAAGTCGCTCGCTCGTATAACCGTGGGCACTCACCTTGATCTGGATCGCCTTGGTCGATGGGACACCGCCATCGCCCCGTCGCAACGCCGTATTACAAGCTGTTGACGCTTCCGCCGCTCTCGCAAGCTCTGTCACGAACCCAGGAATCAGCGACTCGAGCACCCGAGGATCGTCGTCCATGACCATCAGATGGGGGATCCAGGGCATCGTCGACCTCGCGCGTCGTGCGTTACCAGGGGAGCTTGACGTCATCATTCCTACGAACAAGGACGCCGATTCGGGTCACTGCGCACTTTTTCGCAACCTACCAAGCCCGACTCGATATAAGGCCTATCATGAAGCTTCACAACGGCTTGCCAAAAACTTGCTAATTGAAAAACTAGGAAAAATACCCCGTAAACACAGATGCGGCGAACTGCCAAAAGCACGAGGTCTTGGAATACTGAGCGCCGCGTGACGTCCTGACGATAGGATTTTAAGGTGCGAGGAGCGCAACCAAGTTTGGAAACTTGGTGCCGGAGGAAAGCCAGGAGGAATGCAGGAGGTTAGGATGACGCGGCTGTTCGCGATCGGAGTGCTTCTGGGAGTCTCGGTAGTCACCGCAACGCCGGCAACGAGCGAGGGTTCCGACTGGGCCGATGCCCTTTTTGCCCAGCATGAACACGACTTTGGTCCTGTGCCAAGAGGTGCTAAGGTACATCACCCGTTCGTTCTAAAAAACCGAACGAACGAGGTGATCTCGATCCTGAATGTCCGTGCGTCCTGTGGTTGCACGAGCGGGGAGACCGACACGAAAGTCTTGAAACCGGGTGAGACCGCGGTTGTTCAGGCCGAGATGGACACCCGCAACTTCGTGGGCCGCAAGGAAACGGTCCTCTTTGTGAGCATGATTACCGCGACCGGGCGCGAAGGTGAAGCGCGTCTGGGCGTGGCGTCCACGATCCTGAGTGATATCGTGCTCAATCCCGGTTCGATGGATTTTGGTGTGGTCGCGCGCGGCCAGACACCGTCTCAGGTGCTGTCCGTCGAACGCGTGGGTGCACCGAATTGGCGTGCGGTGCGGATGGTCTCCTCCTGTCGGGCGATCAACGCGAACCTCGTGGAGAGTTTTCGCAACGCCGGAAACGTGACTTATACGCTTCATGTTTCTTTGAAACCTGACGCCCCCGTCGGCACGGTCCGGGATGAGATCCGAATTCTGACCAACGACCCCGAAACCGCAAGCATTCCGATCCCGATCACTGCGACCATTCAGGGCGATCTCGCCGCGTCGCCAAATCCGCTCTCCCTGGGGCGGGTGACGTCGACGGACGGCGCTCAAGGGCATTTCGCGATTCGAGCAAGCAAACCTTTCGTCATCCAGGCCATTGAAGGCGCGAGCGACGGTTTCAAGATGACCGAGCCCGATGGCTCGAAGCGAGTTTTGCACGTTGTAACCGTGACATACAAGCCCGAGGAAGGTACGTCGCGAGGCGATGTTCGGAAGACGTTCCGCATCCACACGGATTTGCCGGGCGAAGGACCGCTCGAAGTGACGGCCACCCTGCACGTTGATCCCTGACGGCTGCGCGGCCATGGGCGAGTCCTCCTCCGGTCTTTTCACTCGAATCGCAGAGTTTGACTCACAAATTGACCGGAGGATGTAGAATAGACTGCAAGGTGTGCCGCCCAGGGCGTCCACAAGTTCTTGCAGAAGGATCGACTCACATGGCGCTCGATCAGCGCGCAGCGGATGCGAAAGGCCCCGCGCAGGACAGCACGGGAGTTGTGGAGGAGGTCGAGGTCCAGGGTCACATTGTGGATTCGCTCCTCCTCCCGAAAATCCTCGACCGCATCCTTCACATGGGTGGTTCGTTCGAGATCCGCGAGTGCCGGATCGGCTCGCGCCGAGTCGATCCGAGCTACGCGAGGATCGCCGTGCGCGCACAATCGCCCGTCGAGCTCGACGCGATCGTTGGAGACCTCGTCGAGCATGGGGCAACGCCCGTCGACCCGGAGGACGCAGCGGTCGTGCCCGCCGACATTGGCGGTGCGTTCCCCGAAAACTTCTACAGCACGACCAATCAGCACACGCAGGTCCGCGTTTCCGGCCGCTGGATTGACGTGGCCGACCAGGAAATGGACTGCGGCATCGCCCTGGACGTGAAAGCGCGAAGTGCGCGCTGCGTTGCCATGACCGATGTCGAGATCGGGATGCCCATTGTCGTTGGACACGCAGGGGTCCGCGTCGTACCAGCAGAACGACCCCGCGATCTTGGTCTTTTTGGATTTATGAGCTCGAACGTTTCGAGCGAGAAGCCAAAAGCGATCAGTCTCAAGAGTGTCGCCGATTCCATCCGCGCGACGAGGGCCGAGGGAAAGAAGGTACTCCTCGTGGGCGGTCCCGCGATCGTCCACACTGGCTCTGCGGAACACGTTGCCGAACTGATTCGCGAGGGGTGGGTCCAGGTCCTCTTCGCGGGCAACGCGCTCGCCACGCATGACATCGAGCAGGCCCTGTTTGGAACCAGCCTCGGGGTCTCTCTGGTTCACGGCGAAGCCCTCGAGCACGGGCACGAGCATCATCTCCGCGCGATCAATACGATTCGCCGCGTCGGCGGCATCAAAGCCGCAGTTGAGAAAGGCGTTCTGAATTCGGGCATCATGTACGAATCGGTGAAGGCTGGTGTCGACGTGGTCCTCGCCGGCTCGATTCGCGATGACGGGCCATTACCCGAAGTGATTACGGACACGCTGCTCGCACAAAAGCGGATGCGGAGCGCGATTCGAGAGGTTGGGTTCGCACTCTGCATTGCCACGGCTCTTCATTCCATCGCGACCGGAAATTTGCTCCCCGCATGGGTGAAGGTCGTCTGCGTGGACATCAATCCGGCTACCGTCACCAAGCTCAGTGACCGTGGTACATTCCAGACAGTTGGCCTCGTCACGGACGTCGAGCCTTTTCTCCGCAGCCTGGCGACGGAACTCGCGGACGTCGCATCATAAGCTTCGGTCCCCTCTTCGCGGAACGGCACAATCGTGTCCTTCGCCAGTCACCAGGCGCTTCAGTCAGGGTAGCGTAAGAATTACAAAGAACACCAATCTCTTCAATTCACAAACAGGGGCAGAGCACTTTTCGTATTAAGGTTGTGTCTGTTCTGCACGTCCTTCTTTTCCGTCACGACCGATGTCTCGCGAGGGCCTAATCATGTCGCGCTCGCCTCGCATTTTGATGTGTCCGCCCGATTACTACGGGATTGAATACGAGATCAACCCCTGGATGAACCGCGAAAACGCCACGGATCCAACCGCCTCGGTGTGGCAGTGGTGGGCATTGCACGATGCGCTCCGCGACCTGGGCGTTGAAATCGAGACTCTGGAGCCCGTGCCCGGTCTTCCCGACCTGGTGTTTACGGCCAATGCGGGCCTGGTGTTTCACAACACGTTCGTTGTTTCGAGGTTCCGTCACGGCGTCCGTCAAGGAGAAGCGCCCCATTTCGAGCGTTGGGCGCGCCGTCATGGATTTGATGTGGTCGATATGCCGCCGCACCTACATTTCGAAGGCGCGGGGGATGCGCTCTTCTGCGGCTCCACGCTTTTCGCTGGCTATCGCTACCGCAGCGACGCGGGCGCTCACCAGTGGATCGGAACGCAGCTCGGCGTCGAAGTCCTGCCCGTGGAGCTGGTCGATCCCCGCTTCTATCACCTGGACACGTGCTTCTGTCCCCTCGCCGAGGGGGCTGCGCTCTATTACCCGGGTGCATTCGACGATTATGGTCGGTCGGTGCTGCGTGACCGCATTGAGACGTTGATCGAAGTCGAGGCGGAGGAGGCGGTTTCCTTCAGTTGCAACGCAGTGGTTGTCGGCCGCTCGGTACTTCTCAACGAAGGTGCTCCCAAGCTCGCGCGGATCTTGCGGGGTATCGGCTTCACGACCACTCCGCTCCGGTTGACGGAGTTCATCAAGGCGGGTGGCAGCGCGAAATGCTTGACGTTACGACTCGACGGGGAGGAAGCCGCCTCCTGGAGTCATGCGGAAGCGCTCGCGGTCCATTGACGACGCTAGGGGGATATCGCGGGGGACCGTCCGTGAAACAGCTCTACGTGATGCGCCATGGGATTGCCGTACCGTCGGGTACGCCGGGGATCGAAGACGACGAACGTCCGCTGACGCGTGAAGGCGAGAAAAAAGTCAAAGAGATCGGCCAGGGGTTGAAGGCGCTCGGCTTGGATCTCGACAGGATCATTTCGAGCCCCTTGCCGCGCGCTTTGAAGACCGCCGAAATCCTGGCCGACGTGCTTCAGGCCCGCAAGCTCCTGGAAACCGACGACATACTTCGGCCCGGTCGCTCCGCCGAGTCGATCCGCGAATGGATCACGGGCCACGCGGCGAATCACCTTATGATCGTCGGACACAACCCGACGCTCAGCGATCTCGTCGCATTGCTCGTCACGGGCCGGACGTCTGCGTCGATTTCTGATCTTCGCAAGGGGGGTATCGCCGCTTTCGAGACAGCGTCCGACGGCTCGTTGCAACTTGAGTGGCTTGCCCGGCCCAAGCTGCTCCGGGCTCGCGAGGAATAACGGTCTGAAAGCCGGAATCTCGCGCGGTTTCCGGGATTCGCGCTGTCCTCACGATTGCGGCGAGCGCAGGACCCCGGTTCCTCCGGGCACGAGAGAGACCGGTCGAATCGGATCGGCGCTCGAAAGTTCGCGGGCCATGTTCTGAAACTCCACCTGCGAGCGAATCAACTGCTCGCCCGCCCGGTGGGCGACGCGCTGATAGGTCCCGTCCGGCTTGAGCATGCGGGCCTTCACGTTGTCCATGAGCGCAACGCCGAGTAGTCCTTCCACGATGCGATTCTGAAGGCGCGAATCCTCAATGGGAAACATGATCTCCACGCGCCGGCGGAAGTTTCGCGGCATCCAGTCGGCCGATGCGAGGAAGAGCTCCGGCCGATCGTCGTTCTGAAAGTACGAGATCCGCGAATGCTCCAGGAACTTGTCAACGATGCTGATGACGCGGATGTTTTCCGATACACCCGGTACCCCCGGCCGCAAGCAGCAGATTCCGCGCACGATCAGATCGATCCGCACCCCCGCTTGCGACGCTCGATACAAGGCTTCGATCGCAGCGGGATCGACCAGCGAGTTCATCTTGGCGATGATCCGTGCAGGCTTCCCCTCCTGGGCGTTGGCCCGTTCGCGATCGATCAACCCCACGAGACGGTCAGCAAGCATATAAGGGGCAACGATCAGCTTCTTCCAGCCGTGCCCTTGCGAATAGCCGGTCAGGAGGTTAAACAGCGCGCTCGCGTCTTCGCCGAACTCAGGGCGGCACGTGAAGAAGCTAAGATCGGTGTATGACCGCGCGGTCATCGGGTTGTAGTTCCCGGTACCAAGGTGAACGTACCGCCGGATTCCGTCGTGATCCCGGCGCACGACCAGGGCCGCCTTGCAGTGCGTCTTCAGACCGACCATTCCGTACACAACGTGGACACCGGCCTTTTGGAGGTGCCGGGCCTTCACGATGTTGTTCTCCTCGTCGAGCCGCGCCTGCAGTTCGACGAGCACCGTCACGTGTTTCCCGTTTTCCGCCGCACGCTCGAGGGCACTGATGATCGGATTGTCGTCCGCAGTGCGATAGAGCGTTTGTTTGATGGCCAGGACATTGGGGTCATCGGAAGCCTGCTCGATGAATTGCGATACGGCCCCGAAGGATTCGTAGGGATGGTGGACGAGGATGTCTTGCTCGCGAATGGCGGCGAAGACATTCGCGCGATTCGAGAACGGTGCGGGCATCTGAGGCTCGTGAGGAGCCTCTTTCAGTTCACGGAACCCCTCGAGCTTGCAGAGCGCGACCAGCGACGTCAGATCAACCGGTCCGGCGACCTTGTAGACATCGCGATCGTCGAGGTCAAGGGCCGCGGTCGTCTGGAGCTGGGCGAGAAAGCTTTCATCCGCCCGCTCGAGGATTTCGAGACGCACGGCGGCTCCCCACTTGCGCTGGCGGAGCGTCTCCTGGATCGTTGAGAGCAGGCTGCTTTTGACCTCGGTCTCCTGGATTGTGAGATCGCTGTTGCGCGTGACGCGAAAGGGAACCCAGGCGGCGACTTTGAATCCTCCGAAGAGGGCGTCGAGACGGGGGCCGATCACGTTCTCGAGCAAAATGAATCGAATCTGCCCATTCTTTTCGTCGGGCAGGCGCACGAGGCGGCCGAGAACCGCGGGGACCTGGAGCACGGCATGCAGTTGGCGGGGCGAATCCTGCGCGACCGTCTCGATCCGGAGGATCAGGTTCAAGCTTTTATTATGGAGGTGCGGAAACGGGTGCGCGGGGTCGATCGCGAGCGGGGTCAGGACGGGATAAACCTGCGTGGTGAAGTAGTGATCGAGAAACGCCTTCTGCGCATCCGTCAGGTCGCTGGGATCGCAGACGTGAATACCGTGGTTGGCCAGCTTGGGGCGAATGTCGGCATGCCAAACGTCGTACTGGCGAGCCACAAAGTCGTGGGCCCGTTTCGCGATCTCGGTCAACTGCGCCAGCGGACCCATGCCGTCAGGTGGGGCATCCTGCGGCTCTAGACCGTCATAGATCTGCG
The DNA here is from genome assembly GCA_027451445.1 of Singulisphaera sp. Classification (GTDB taxonomy): domain Bacteria; phylum Planctomycetota; class Planctomycetia; order Isosphaerales; family Isosphaeraceae; genus DAIDJG01. Next base: position 2,482 of record DAIDJG010000276.1, on the reverse strand, counting down.
CCTGAAGACCAGCCACGCGGACCTCGAAGAACTCGTCGAGGTTCGAGGCGCAGATCGCCAGGAATCGGAGTCGATCGAGAAGAGGATTGGACGGATCGCGGGCCTCCTCCAGGACGCGCTCATTGAATTGGAGCCAGCTCAACTCGCGATTGATAAAGAGGCTGGGGTCGGGCACCGCCGCTCCGAGGGTTGACGAGGAGGTCGGACTTGCGGCCAATCCATTCAGCACCTGTGGCTCCATGACAAACGCCCCACGTTACTTTGAATCGCTCAGTCTCCTTCCCCGTCTTCGACCCTTCGGTGCGGACGCCGGGACGATGAGACCGCGCAATGTTCGGAAATTGATCGCGTCCAGTTCTTCGCCGTCTTCGATTCCCTTGGGCGTTTCCATGATCATGGGGACGTTCTGGAAACGGCTGTCGTTCAGTACAAACCGGAACGGTTCAACACCCAGGCAGCCGCGGCCGATCCCAGTGTGGCGATCGACTCGGCTGCCCAGTTCTCGAAGACTGTCGTTGAGGTGCCAGACGCGCACCCGGTGCAAACCGGCGCAGCGATCAAGCTCACCCATGGTCCCATCGTACTCTTCCTGAGTTGCCAGGGAATAGCCCGCCGCGAAAACGTGGCAGGTGTCCACGCAGATTCCGAGTCGTTCGGGCTCTGCGACGAGTTCAAGTATTCGGCCAAGATGTTCGAAACGGTGTCCGAGACAACTCCCCTGACCGGCCGTGGTCTCGAGGTCGATCACGACGTCGCACGCCTTCGTGCGCTGATGCACTTGATCCAGGCCGGCCGCGATGCGGGAAAGTCCCTCATCTTCACCCCGGCCCATGTGCGCCCCGGGATGCGCAACAAGGTCCTTGATGCCTAAGAGGTGACAACGCTCCACTTCGACGACCATCGCGTCGATGGATTTCTGCCAGAGCGCATCGTCGGGACTGGCTAGATTGATCAGATAGGAGTTGTGTGCGACGGGGTCGACTAACCCCGCATCCGCCAAAGCGTTGCGGAAGGTATCGACGTGGGCGGGCGTGAGTTCAGGGGCGCGCCACTGGTTGTTGTTCTTCGTGAAGAGCTGGACGGCGGTGAACCCAAATCGTTGCGCGGCGAGTACGGCTTTGTCGCAACCGCCGGCGATCGACATGTGGGCACCGATCTTGCTGGGCATGTAAGAAGTCGCTTCCCGAAAAGTCGAACACGTTTAACACGGATTCTTCAAGGTTCTCCGGCAGCACCTTGCGAACTGCGGTATGCTGGTCCTAGAATTGAAAAGCCTTTCGGAGAACGAGGGAACGGCCGGGGGTTCGACCTATGGGAGTGTTCATCTGGGCCATCCTACTTCCCGCTTGCCTTGCCACCCTCTGGCTGATCGTTCGCCGCCCCGTACGGCAGATTGCCGAAGAGTTGCATGTTGATCACGCAAGGGAACTGTTTCATCAGCAGCGCGAGTGGCTGGAAGCTCGCTTTCTAGGTGCTTTGGGCCGAGTCGAGCCGACGGCTCGGGTGCGCTGGGAGGAAGCCCACTGGCATGACGAGGTCCTTTGGGCCCGCGATCGCCAGACGCGCCGACTCCTCGCCATGATCGCGGTTCATTTTGATCCCAGCCCATTCGATGACGATTCCGAGGTCTCCCGGCGTCATGCGACAGCGCTGTTCGAGTTCCGCAAGGGACGCTGGCATGCCGAAGGGAAGCGACTCGACGAAGTTCGCCCCGACGAAGCCGTGATGACGAGCCCTCGCTTCGAAGTCGTCTTGCCTCACCCCCCTCGTCGCGACTAATCGCGAAGCCGGATTGGCAACGCCAATCGTTTGGGCAAGATGAACCATGCGCGACACTCACGGTCCATCTCGCCCAAACGCATCAGCTTACTCGCGGATCTTTACTTTCATATCCGACCGCAGCCGGATGTATTCTTCGAGATCGAAGTTCTCGGCCCGACAGTGTTCGAGCAAGGGGCGCTCAAGCCGTTCGACTTCGGCACAAGCCTCAGCGAGCTTGGCCGCGCACTCCAGCGGAATGATGCACACGCCGTGCTTGTCGGCGTGAATCAGATCTCCTGGACGAACCTCGACGCCAGCAAGTTGAACGGGCTTGCCAAAGTCGACAAGCCGAACATACGCATGGCTGACGCACGGGTTCAGACCAAACAACTGGAAGCCCAAGCCGTGCACCTCGTCGAGGTCGCGCGGGCAACCGTCCGTGATATGACCAACGCAGCCGAGCTTCTTGTGAATCGTCGCATTCACTTCTCCGAATTGCGCCCCCAGGCCCGGAGGATCGTCAAGATCCTGCCCGACGGCAATTTTCGGCCCGGGTGCCGCGGCCACGTAGCGTAGGTACTCCGCGGTGAGGTCCGGGGCCTTCTCCGGAGAAAACGTCGCGCGAGTCTGCGACGTCACCGCGTAACCAACCATCGGACCGAAATCCGGAAAAAGCGATCGAATGCGGTGAGGAAGGAACCCCAGGTGTCTCTGACGGATA
>DAIDJG010000275.1 GCA_027451445.1 Singulisphaera sp. | reverse complement strand
GGTCTGTGGCGTGGTTCGCGTCTTGGGGGCAGCGTCTGAGGAAGCTTTTTTTTCCAGCTCTCCACCAGACGCGCGCGGACTGCTTGGCACGACGAGACCGAACAAACTCATCAGCACCGCCAGATTCCCACGAGCGCACATCGTCGGCGACTCCTTGATAGAACCTTCCACGCGGAACCGAGATCCATACTACCCATCTTCATGGAGGGCCAACAGCGCACGCCGCCTCAGCGACGTGAGGCTGGTAAACCCCGCGGCTGAGCGCCCTCCTTCATGCGCTACAGCGCCGACGCGATCCACTGGAGCGTCGGAAACACGGAAGCTCCCAACGAACGCTGCTGTTGCGGGGGGGCGGGACCCTGTACGATGCAGTCGATTTCGTCACCCCAGGAGTCCGAATCCATGGCGACGGTTCAGGCGCTCGAGACGGTGAAGATGTTGGTCGGCGGTCGCTGGATCGCGGCGGGGTCGAGCCGGTCGGGCGAGGTGTTCAACCCATCCACGGGCCAACCGATCGCGCGCGTGCCGTTCAGCACGGCCGAGGAGGTCGATCGCGCCGTGAAGGCCGCCCACGCTGCACTCCCGGAATGGGCGGAGACGCCGGCCGTGGAACGCGCACGCGTGTTGTTCCGGTTCCGCGAGCGCCTTGTCGAGGAGAGCGAGAATCTGGCGCGGCTCGTGACGCGCGAGCACGGCAAGACGCTCTCCGAGTCGCGCGCGTCGGTCCAGCGCGGCGTCGAGATGGTCGAGTTTGCGTGCGGCGTGCCGAGCTTGCTCATGGGTCAGACGTTGCCGAACATCGCCCGGGACGTCGACTGCGAAACCGTACGTCATCCGGTGGGGGTGTGCGTTGGGATCACGCCCTTCAACTTCCCGGTGATGGTTCCGTTGTGGATGGTCCCCGTCGCTTTGGCATGTGGAAACACGTTCGTCTTGAAGCCGTCGGAGAAGGTCCCTCTGTCGGCGCTGAAGCTCGGCGAGCTGCTCATCGAGTCGGGCTTGCCCGACGGTGTCTTCAACATCGTCCACGGCGACAAGGAATGCGTCGATGCGCTCCTGGAGCACTCGGACGTGAGCGCGGTGTCCTTTGTCGGCTCGACTGCGGCGGCACGTCACGTGTACGAAACCGGGACGCGGAAGGGCAAACGCGTACAGGCCGCCGGGGGGGCCAAGAACCACTTGATCATCATGCCTGATGCCGATCTCGACCAGGCTGCTCGTGCCTTGCAGGCTTCGGCGTTCGGTTGTGCCGGCGAGCGCTGCATGGCGGGGAGCGTGGCGCTTCCTGTGGGCGGCATTGGAGACCGGCTCGTGGAGCGCCTGCGCGAGCTGGCGGGACAGATGCGGGTTGGCCCGACGGACGGACGCGAGGATGTCGACATGGGGCCCGTGATTGGACGCGATCATTTGAACCGGGTCGCTGGGTATCTCGACGTGGCCTTGGCGGAAGGAGCCCACATCGCGCTCGACGGCCGGAAGGCGGCAAGCGGCGACGGTTTCCTGATTGGACCCAGCGTTCTGGATCGGGTCGAGCCAGCAATGCGGGTTGCCCGCGAGGAGATCTTCGGTCCCGTCCTGTCTGTGCTGCGAGTCGATAACCTTGAGGCGGCTCTGGCCATCGGCCGAAACTGCCCGTACGGTAACGGTGCGTCGATCTTCACACGCAGCGGGTGGGCAGCTCGGGAGTTCAAGCATCGGTTTAATGCCGGCATGATTGGGATCAATGTCGGCGTGCCTGCGCCGATGGCCTGGTTTCCCTTTACGGGATGGAACCAGTCGTTCTTCGGCGACCTGCACATTCAAGGTATCGAGGGCGTGCAGTTCTATACGCGCCAAAAAATGACGATGACCCGCTGGTTCGAATCGGCCTCACAGCCGGGCGACGACCCGCTTTGGCAGGGTGGTAAAAGCAGGACGTGAGTGAACGTTAGAGCGTTACGTGCGGGCTCGAAAAACGACCGTTCCAGTTCCGTCTTAGGGCTCCGTCGTCGCCGGATCCGCTTTCGCGCTCGATTCCAAATCGCGATAGAGGCGCGCTAATTCGACCATCTGCGTCTCGAGCCGACGGTAGTATTCATCTTCCGACAGCTTGGCCTTGCCCTCGCGAAGCGTGGCAATGGCGAACTCGAGCTGGTTTCGCTTCTCGCGAATCGCGGTGGGGATGGCCCGCTCGCGGGCGCTGGGGATCAGGACGAACTGGTGGGCTCGGAGTCCGTCGAGCGCAGCGCCGTTCTTGGCCCGCTGGGTCGCACGTACGCCCTGAAACCACTCGGGCGGCGTGCCGAGCTTGTCGCCGTTGTCATCGAGCAGGGCGTGTTCGGTGGCGATCTGTGCGTGGGATTTGTAGTATTCGCGGACTCCGCTGCTTGCGGTCAGGAACGCTTCCAGCAGCGAGACCTGTCCATCCTTGTCGAGGTCGGCGCGAGGGTCGGCGATCGCCTCGGCCAGGAACTGGGCGAAGTGAGTGAAGTTCTGCTCATGGCCACTGCGAGTGGCGGTGATGACGATCCGGTTCTCGCCCGAGAGCCGGTTGAGAAACGGTCCGCTGCTCGATGCGCAATTCAGGATGGCGACAGGGCGTTTCAGTGGTGCCAACCACTCGGCCAGCTCGACGTCCGTTACATCCGGACCGCGGAGGTTGAATTTCGCTTCCCGGCCGTCGTACGTCCCATGGCCGATCAGGACGAGCCAGAGGGGGGACGTTCCTGCCTTCGCTTGCTCCGTGAGCGCCGTTCGCAGTCGGTCTCGATCCGAGGGGCCCGGATCCTGGGAGAGCCCGATCATGATCGCCTCGGCCTGGGATTTCGTGGCCGCGTCCTGCCAGAGTCCGGCCCATTTGCGGAACTGCGCGGCGTATTCCGAGGATCCGGGCGCTCCGGAAACCACAATCACGCAAGGCCGGTCGTCGGCTCCCACCGCTGTGAGACTGAGGCAAAGTACGAGCGCTGTCTGCATGATGACGGACCCATCCCTCGACAATCAGGCCAGACCGTTGACGCGGCGGATGCCCCATTCGGCGGTCAGGCAGGCGATGGCCACAAGGAAGTAAAGCGGTTGATGCCAAAGCGGCGACGACCACGGTTCCGTGATCGGTGCCGCGCGCGTGGAGAGGCTGGTCACGAACGAGTCGAGGCTCGCTCCGTCGACGACCTCGCCGTTGGTCTTCGACGCGAGGGTTTTCAGGTAGTCGCGATCGGGTTCCAGGCGCGCGAATTCGTCCGCCGAAGGCTGGGCGGCCCAGCCGGCTTCGCGTTCGCCCACCGCGCTGCCGTCCGGGGCCGTCGCGGCCGCGACGATCCGGTAGGCTCCCGGCTGTTTCGTGACGTACGTCGCGGTGTAGGCGCCGGCCTCCTTGCCGTCGGGCTCGGCATCGAGCGACAGCGTGTTACCGCCCGGCAGCGTGATCTTGAAGACAACCTTCGCGTTGTCCAGAGCACGGTACTCCGCGTCTCGCACCCGCGCGGTCAGTTCAATGGCCGACGCCGCGGAGTCCGGCTTGGCACGGAGCCCGACCTCGATCCGCCCGGGCACATCGGCCACGAGCCAGCGAACCATCTGGCGCCAGGACTTTTCGAGGTCACTTTCGTTGGGATCTTCACGGCGGATCCCCCACCGCCAAAGGTCGCCGACCAGCAACGCCCCGACATGCCCCTTACCGAACTGCTGGACCACCAGGGCCGGCGCCAGGTTACCGGCCTTGTCGCTCACTTGCGACAAGGCGACTGCCCCCGGCTTGATGTTGCCCACCTGGCTTACGGTTTGGAACGGCGTCATCGACGCCAGACGCTTGCGTTCCTCTTCTTCCGTCTTGCGCGTCCGAACCCACGGCTGGAGCCACCCTTCACGGGTCAAGACGAGCTGATACTCGGAATCAAGATCGAGGCCCGTTGGACGATTGAGATAGACCGGAAGCAGCTCGCCGATCGGGGTGCGATCGTACTTGCCGTCGGCGAATGAGTCGGGACCACCGAGCATGAGCAGGCCGCCGCCGCGGCGACTCACGAAGTTCCGCAACAGCGCCTGCTGATCCGGAGTGAAGAACCCGACCTCGATGTCGTCGAGGATCACCGCGTGGTAGCGATAGAGCTCGTCCGGAGCCTGGGGGAAGCCGTCGCGCAGCTCGACCTCGTCGAGCGTTCCGAGCCGCACCAGGACGGCCTGGTCGTGGCGCTCAACCAGCTCCTCGTCCGCCTGCTCGAACCCTTTGAACAACGTGGAGGCCCCGCGCGCCTGAGCGCTTCGGAAGTCGAACTTCGGTTGGCGGCGGGCGATCCGCAACAGGCCGACGAGCTGGACCTGTTCATCCTCGGCGATCGCTCTGCGGAGGAATTTGAACTCCCAGTTCGGCCGGCCGCTCACATAAAGGACACGGTACGGTCCACTCCCCTGGTCGATCACCACGAGCCGGCTGTTGTTCGCCAGGGTCTGTTCGCTCGACTGCGAGGTGCCGTTTCCCTTCGCCTCATCAGAGGCTGCGAAGGCACGCACATGATAGAAGTTTACACCTTTATGCTCGGGTCGGAACTGAAACCGGAAGCTGAGCGGGCCGCCGTTTGCCGTACCGTCCGCTTTCTGTCGTTCGAGCTCCTTGCCCGCTTCGTCGGTGACGACGGCGACGATCGGTTCGCCACGAAAGCCGACGGCATTGACGTCGGCGCGGAGGGCGATGGGAGCGGCCTCGAAGTTGCTTTGAGTAACCGTCAGGCTCTGGACGCCGACATCCCTGGACACGGCGCTTGCGGGCGGGGCGACCGGATAAATCGGGGGCAACTGGGACCAGTCGACATTGCCCAAGTCGGTCCTGTTGCCGTCGGTGACGAGTAACACGCCGGCGAGCGGCAAGCCGCGAAAGCGCCGCGCGAGGGCGCTGAGCGATGTGGTCAACGCAGAGCCGGTGCCCTCAAAGTTTAGATCTTCGAAGGAATCGGCCGCGCGCAGATGCGAGTCGAAGACGTAGCTCCGAACGTCGAAGTCCTGGCCGAGACGGGTCTTCCATGGGGAGTCTTTGCCGAGCAGGTTGCGGATCCAATCGCCGCGGTTTCCAGTCGTGCCATCGTCGCGAATCTTCAGGCTCTGGCTGTTGTCGGCCAGAATCACAAACGCATTCGCGCCCCGTCGCGGACGGGTGCCGGTCAGCAGCGGTTCGAGCAAGCTAACCGCGAGGACGGTGAAGCCGATGCCTTTGAGGATTGCACACGTGATCCGGACCGAGCGCGTTGTGCGCGCTCGGCTGTAGCTCCAGAGCAACGCGACGGCTGCGACGCCAATCAACGCCAAGCATCCCGCCATCCACTGGGGCGAGCCCCAAATGAGAGACGGCAAACTCATCGACCACCCCCCAGCCGTTCGTAGTATTTGCGCACGCCTTCGGTGAAGCGCGGGGGAACAGGATCGCGGTCGATCGGCACGAGGGAATCAGGCGATTCGCGTTTGCGCACTTCCTCAGCGACACGGTCGCGCAGCTCTCGGATGGGATCCGCGACCATCTCCTGAAGCTTGGTCCAGTCGGGCACCTTGGAGTGTCGCTTGAACTCTTCACGCGCGCCGCGGACCCGATCGCGAATGCGCGCGGTCTCGGCCCGAAGCTCGGGGTTATCGAGCAGCTCTTCCACGTCCCTCATACGATCGGACCACTCGCGGAAGCCCTCGCCCATAATGGGGTTTCCCGGCCGCGTGTTATTGAACCCGTCGAGCAGGCGGTCGACTCCATTCCCGCCACCGCCTCCCCTCTGGACCCCTCGTGTCTGGCGGCCCTGCTGACCACGCAACTGGCCCGGCTGATTGCCACGTTGCCCTTGCTGACCAGGCTGGTTCCCCCCCTGCCCTTGCTGACCGGGCTGGTTCCCCCCCTGCCCTTGTTGCCCTTCCTGCCCCTGTCGTTCGCCGGGCTGGCCAGCGTCTCCTTCTTGTCCCTGGTCGTTTGGCTGGCCGGCCTGGGGATTGCGACCGCCCTGTTGGCCTCGCTGGCCGGGTTGGTTGCCTCGCTGTCCTTGCTGGCCTTGCTGCTCTCCTTGTTGGCCCGGTTGTCCTTGCTGGCCCTCCTGATTCGGCTCACCGGCCTGGGGATTCTGGCCCTGTTGCTGACCGCGTTCGCCTTGCTGATTTCGTTCGCCTTGCTGTCCGCGTTGTGTGGGTCGTCCCTGGCGTTTCTGCTGCGCGTCATCCTGTCCCGCGCGGGCTTGTTGGTCCTTCGCCTGGGCTTCGTCCGCATTGTCCTGGCCGTTTTGCGGGTCGCGAGCCCCACGCCCCGGTTCGTTCTCATCGCGACCGTTGCCGCGGGCGATCTCCCGGTTGACCTGATTGGCGAGATCCTCGAGCTCGGCTTGCGCTCGCTTCAGGGCGGCCGTCTCATCGCCCAGAACGCTTCGAGCGGCCTTTTCGACTCCTTGACGCAACTGCTCGATGCCGTCCCCCGCCTTGCGCGAAAGCTTCGCTGCGTCTTCCGTGACACCCGCATCGACGAGTTGTTCAGCGACCTTCAGCGCGTCGGGAACCTGCTGCTCCGTTGTCTTGCGCACTGTGTCGTAAAGTTCCTTGGCCAGGAGCGGCTCGGGCTCCTCGGCATCCTGAACCGTGTCGCGCATCCGATCGACGAGCTTGTCGAGCTTCTTTTCCTGCTGGCCGAGTCCCTCCTGGATCCCTTTGCGCTCGCCGCTGTCGCGGAGGTTGCGCTGGTTGCGGTGGTTGAGGGCGTCGAGTTGTTCGGACAAACGCTTTTGGTCCTCGTCGAGCTGACGCGCGTCCTTCCGCATTTCGGTCATTTCTTGCGTGAATCGGTCCGACGCCTTCTTGCGCAGGTCTTCTTTCAAGTCGTTGAGTTGCTGCCCAGCGCGGGCTCCTTCCGTGACGGCCTGCGCGAGCCGGCCCTGTTCGAGCGCCTCGGACGCCTGGCGGACGTGCTCGCGGCTCTGCTCCATTTGCTGTCGGGCCTCGGCCATGCGCTGCTGGTTCTCCTCGCTCTCCATGCGCTCGCGCAGCTCGTCGGTATCGCGCAGGACTTGCTGCTGTTGCTCTCGGAGCCGCTTGAGCTGGCGCTCGAGCTCTTCGCGTGCCTGCGGCGTCTTGGCGGCTTCGAGTGAGGCCTGGAGCTCCTTCACTCGCTCGTTCAGGTCGGCCTGACGCTGGGCGAGCTCTTTGAGCCGGTTGACCACCTGGCGATTCTCGCGCTGTTCGCGTTCGCGTTGCGACTGGTTCTGTTGCGAGCGAGCGGAGCGCTGTTCCTCGTAGCGGTTCTCTTCGTTGGACAGCTCGAGCTGGTTGAGCTGTCGCTGGGACGGGCCACCGTTCGCAGAACGTCCCCCTTGCTGGCGCTGGCGAGAGTTGTTGCGGATCACCTCGAATTCTCGGGCACGCAGCTTGAGAAGGGCCTGGTAGGCGGCCTGCTCCGACGCAAGCGCCGGGCGGAGAGTGGGGATCGAGAGTTTCTCGGTCGTTTCGGTCAGGTGTTTCTCCGCCTCTTTCATGAAGCGTTGCGCTTGCTCGAGGTTCTTCTTCGACACCGAGTCTTGCAGGCGCTCCGCGAGCTCGTCGGCCTGTTCGAGGACGGTGTGTTGCGACTCCTTGATCAGCTTGCTGTCTTCCGCGAACTGCTCGGACGGCTTCGGACGCGTCTCACGGCGGATGAGCCGCCACGTGGCGTTGATGACTTCCTTTTGTAGCTCGGCGAGCTTCTCAGAGGCCTGGGCGTTGCCTTCACCTTGCTGTTCGTTCTCCGAGGAGCCGCTGGGCGGTTGTTCCCCCTGGCGGAAGATTTCCTCGAAGTGGCGGACCTCGGCGAAGAACATGTCGCCGGAGGTGCGCCGGGGCTGGTTATCGGGTCCGATGTCCTCAGCCCAGAAGAAGTACGTCACGAGCTGGTCGGGCACGGCCTTGAAGCCTTCGAAGTCGAGCAGATGCTCGGCCTGGAGCGTTTTCTTGGTTTTCTCGGGGCTGTGGAGGACGATGTCCCTGGGCTCTTCACCGCCCATCGCAAAGCTAAGCCCGTGACGCACGACGCCGTAGTCGTCTTCGAGCTTGGCCTTGAGTTTCAGTTCCTCGACCGGAGAGACGCGCACGTCGCGGGCCGGCTGAGTCATCGTGACGATCGGCGGCCGGTTGCGTGTGACGTTGATCACGAGCTCGGCAGGGACCTTATTGGCGCGGCCCTGAAGATCGACCAGGTGGACTTTAAAGCGCCGGGGATCCGAGAGCACGAACCTCGTCTGATACACCACACTGCCGTTCTCTTGCGGTTCGAGCCTCACCTCTTGGCCATCCTCGGCGACGAGCTTCGCAATGGCAACTTCCTTGTTGAGCCGGCAGAGCAGCGTCAATTCAGTCCCCTCGACGGCCGTGACGTGGCGGATGTCCTCAACGGTCTTGGGATCCTGTGAGGTGTAGCCAGGGAAGACCAATTTGGCGTCGGTTCGCAGCAGCTCGGGATACTCGAACACGTTGACGTGGAACGTTTCACTCGCCCGGTTCGCGTAGTCGATGCGGTAGGTGAGGTCGGACATGACGGCGTCGACGCGGCCGGCGAACTTGGGATCGTCGAGGCTGCGCGACATGGGACGCCGGCCCTCAGCGTCCTTGCCCTGCGCAAAGACGAGATCCGCGTCGGGCGGGACCGCACCGTTGAAGTGCGCGACCACCAGGAGCGTCGTCCCCTTTTCGAGCGCAGTGTTGCCGGGCTCGACCTGGATGTCGAACTTGGCGTCCGACCAGGCGATCGGGGTGAAGCTCTCGGGGGCGCTCTCGGTCCGTGTCTTGAGCAGAGCGGCCGCTGAAAGCAGCAGCAGGCCAAGCGCAAACGCGTGAGCCAAATCGGCCGCCCGGAGGCGCCAGCCGGGTACCGTATCTTCCCATGGCTGAGATTTCCGCTTGGCGAGCGTGGAGCGGATCACGGCCGTCTGCAAGTAACCCATCTCGGCGGGCGGTGTGACGGCGTCCTCCTCGACGGCCGCGAGCAGGCCCGTTGCCAGCTCCGGATGCTTCGCTTCGATCTGGCGCGCGACCCACCGCCGGTCTCTCGCTGAGCGGAGTGCGAGGAATGCGGCGACGAGCCCGCTCACGCCGGCCAATGCAGCCAGTGTGGCGAGCGTGTTCGTGCTCAAGAGCGATTCGTTCCCGGGCCGGGATCCGACGACGCGCACTGCGACTCCAATAAGCGCCCACGACAGCCAGCAGAAGGCCAGCCCTCCCCAGAGCCGGACATGCCGGAATCGGCGCGCGACCAGTTCCAACTCCCGCCGCAGTTCGATTCTCATGTCACCGCCTCCGCTCGGGCCGCGCGGGAGGATCGAACTCGACCCGCCAGCCAGGTTTCGACGATCAGCACGCCCACCGCCGCCACGATCAGCCAGCGCCAGAGTTTCTGGCGGTTTTCGAGCTCCAGGTTCTGCAATTGCCTCAGATGTTCGCGGTCGTCGACCTTGCGTGTGTGGCTGGCGAGCCGGCAACCGAACTGCTCCAGCGTTTCCACGTGCAAGGGCGACGTCTTGCTTTCCGCCGGGTCGAGGTTCACGACGAACGACCGCGGACCGTCGGTTGTGTCAATTGTGTAGACGCCCGGCTGGTCGGTCTCCGAGAAGACGTCTGCGCCCGGCGCGGGGGCGGTAACCGAGCCGTCCGGCTTGTGGACGACCAGCTTGTGGGTCGCATCGTGACTCGGCGGCAAGGCGACCGACTCGCGCACCAGATGGTTGCCCGTATCCGACGTCAACGTCTGGCGCGCTTCCAGAAGGCCAGCCATCAAGGGCACGAACTTCGACGACCGCGCGAGCTGGCTATCGGCGACGCTCCAACTGCTCGCGAACACGACAACCCGACCTCGGCCGACCGTCTTCTCGACGATTGCGGGGTCGCCGTCCTCGAACCGGGCGAGGACACGTGCGTCCGCCAAGGCATCAGGATTGATCTTCCGGTGCTTCCAGAATCGAATCTTCGTGAAGTCATTGAACTGAGCGCCTGCCAGCGGGGCGAAGAGCGGATGATCGAACGCGATCTCGCGCAACAGGACGTCGTGTTCCGTCGTCGATTCGGCGAGGTTCCCGATCGGAATGCCCGACAGTGAACTGAGGCTCTCAGCGGGTCCAGCCTTGAGGGCAACGAAGAGCACGGTCCCGCCGTCGCGAAGATAAGGCTGAAGCCGTGCGACGTTTTCGGGTGTTGTGTCGCTTGCTAGCACAACAAGCGGGATGGACCGGTCCAACTCCACGTCGAGCGGCGCACTTGGTAGCTTCGCCACGACCTGAACGCTGCGCCGAGGCGTGCCGGGAAAGACCCGCTCCAGGAAGTAAAGCAGGCCTGCGGGGTCATCCGCCGCGTCAGGACCGAGGTAGATGACCTTCGACTCTTCCTTGCGTTCCGTGACGAGAAACAGCGTGTTGTCGAACGGCTCTTGATCCCCCTTCAGCTTCAGTACCGGCTCCGCAGCGGATGTCGGCGGTTGCGGCACATGAGCGACTCGGCTCTCTCCCGGGGGGACGTAAACGTCTACGGGTGGACCCTGGTCGGTTCCATTTTTGTCGACCCAGACGAGCTGAAAGCTCTCCTGGCGCGAGCCCGAATCGTTGGAGACCCGAACGCGCAGGCGAGCGCCTCCGTCGGCCGTTTCCGCGTCGGCCGCCTCGGTGAGCCATTGCAGACCCGCGTTCGACCGTGCGTTGCTGATAGGCTTCAACTCCAGGTCTACATCGGACGGCCACTCGAAATCCCCCAGGGCGTCCAGGCGACTCCCCTGCTGGAGATCGCTGATCACAATCACCCTGCGCGGCATTCGCGCGGTTTTTTCGGTAGCGTCGGCGACCTCCTCGAGCGCCGTGACCGCGTCGATCAGGGCCTGACCCAGGTTCGTGGCCTCCCACGTCGGCGCCAGGCGCTCGACACTCGCGTCGGCCACGGCCTGACGCTTGGACGGTTCGAGCTGGGCGGACTCCTCAAAGCCGAGCAGCGGATGGGCCGACGAGTCGAACGCGAACACGGCGATCTGATCGTTTGGCCGGCACGCGGCGATCACGTCCCTGGCTGCGGCTTTGGCTTTCGACCACAGGTCCCCGCGCCGCATGCTCGCGCTGGTGTCAACGAGCACAGCCATGCGCCGCCGCTCGACGTCGCCGAAGTCGGCCCGTGCGGACTCCCGGAGGAAGGGACGTGCAAAGGCAAATGCGAGCAGGCAGAGCGCCGCCGCACGCAGGAGCAGCAAGAGCCAGTTGTCGAGCCGGCTCCGCCTGGTGAGTCTCGGTGGCGTGGGCGTCAGGAACATCAACGAGCTGAACGGGACCTCGCCCTTGGGCATCCGCCGGATGAGGTGGAAGAGGATCGGGGCCGCGACCACCAGGGTTCCCAGAATGTACAAGGGCGTGAGAAAGCTCAACGCGCACCCCCTCGTCCGGGCGCGATGCGGTGCCCCGGCCGCCGGCCTCGCCGCATTCGAGCCTTCAGGAAGTCGAACAGCACCAGTTCGAGCGGCTGGTTGGTGAGGATCCGTTCGTATTCGACTCCGAGGTCGACGCAGGTCTGCTGAATTTCCTTGGCGTGTGCCTCGAAGCGCCTCAGGTATTCGCTCCGCGCGGCGTCCGGGTCGATGTAGAGCTCACGTCCCGATTCAACGTCGTGGAACATCGCCGGCGTCGAGAACGTGAACTGCACCTCAGCCGGGTCGAGAATCCGCAGCACGACGACATCGTGCCCGCGCGACCGCAAGTAACCGAGGCGGGTCTTCAGTACATCCGCGGGCGCCAGCAGGTCGGAGATGAGGACGATGAGGCCTCGTTTCCGCACGGTCGCGGCGATTTGTTCGAGAGGTGCTGCGAGGTCGGTCTTGCGTCCCTTCGGCTCGCGTTCAAGGATCGCCATCAAGCGGCGGAGGTGTCCCGGACGGTAGCGAGGAGGCAGGTATTCGGTGATCTGATCTTCAAACGTCAGCAGTCCCACGACATCCCGCTGGAGCGCCAGGAAGTATGCGATCGTCGCGGCGGCGGTGCGTGCGTACTCGATCTTGGGGTAGGACCCGGAGCCGTAGCCCATCGACCGGCTCGTGTCGACGACGAGGTAACAGCGGAGGTTGGTCTCGTCCTCGAATCGCTTGACATAATAGCGATCCGAGCGAGCGAAGAGCCGCCAATCGAGGTAGCGCGGGTCGTCGCCCGGGCTGTATTCGCGGTATTCGCTGAACTCGACCGAGAAGCCGTGGTAAGGGCTCCGGTGAATCCCCTTGATAAACCCTTCGACTGCGACGCGCGCCCTCATTTGCAGACTCTTGATGCGCATCAAGGTCTGCGGATCGATGAACGACGCCGCCGACCGCGCCGAGGTGTCGCGGTGTTCCGGGGCAGGCTCAGAGGTGCGCGTGCGACCGATCGAGCTCATCCGGCGACCGGTCCTTTCACGTGTTCGAGCAGCCGGTCGACGACCGCGTCGACGGTGATCCCATCCGCCTCCGCCCGATAGCCCAGCAGGATGCGGTGCCGCAACGTTGGATGCACGAGCGCCCGCAGATCCTCGGGCGTTGCGTGGAACCGCCCCGAGAGCAAGGCGCGGGCCTTTGCTCCCAGAACGAGACTCTGCCCTGCGCGGAGCCCGGCACCCCAGCTCACCCAGTTGTTGATGAAGTCGGGCGCTTGCGGCCCTGGCCGGCTCGCCGCGGCCAGTCGCACCGCGTGGCGCACCAGGTCCTCGGCAATCGGCACCTTGCGGACGACATCATGGAACTGGAGCACGTCCTTGCCGTCGAACAGGGCCTCCACCGGCTCGGTCCGTCGCGAGGTCGTCTGCTGCACGACGGCGACCTCGTCGTTCTCGGGCAGATAGTCGACGATCACATTGAACATGAACCGGTCGAGCTGAGCCTCGGGCAGCGGATATGTCCCTTCCATCTCGATCGGGTTCTGCGTCGCCAGTACGAAGAACGGCTCTTCGAGCGGGTACCGCACTCCGGCCGCGGTCACCTGATGCTCCTGCATCGCCTCCAGCAGCGCAGCTTGTGTCTTGGGGGGCGTGCGGTTGATCTCATCCGCGAGCACGACATTGGCGAACAACGGCCCCTTCACGAATTGCAACCGCCGTCGCCCGTCGCCCGTTT
Organism: Singulisphaera sp.; assembly: GCA_027451445.1. GTDB lineage: Bacteria > Planctomycetota > Planctomycetia > Isosphaerales > Isosphaeraceae > DAIDJG01. The sequence continues at coordinate 8,126 of DAIDJG010000275.1, read as the reverse complement.
CCTCAAGGATCTCGGTGCCCGTAATGTCCGCGGGCATCAGGTCGGGCGTGAACTGGATGCGCTGAAATTTGAGGTGGAACACCTGCGCAATCGTGCGCACCAGGAGTGTTTTCGCGAGCCCAGGCGCCCCGGTGATCAGGCAATGGCCCCCCGCGAACAGGCTGATCAGAAGCTGGTGTGTCGCTTCCTTCTGACCGACGATGACCTTGGCAAGCTCACGTTCGATCCGGCCTCGGCTCTCGTGCACCTTTTCGACGACTTCACGCTCGTTGACGTAGAGATCCGCTGCGTCGGTCACAAGGGCTCCTTTCGACGTGCTGCTGGCCTGCTCGGTGAACGTGGGTGGAAAATGAGTAAGTCGCCCAGAACAGGCTTTGACTCTCCGAAACCGCGCGGATTAGTTTGATCCTGTTTTTGTCCCGTTGTTTGATCCTGTCTTTGCCCCGTTAGGGGCATTTGAGAATAGCCCAGCGTTTTAACGCTGGGTCCGACCGAACCGCGCCCACCGATTTTTCTGTCGCCCCGGAGGGGCAGTTGCGAACCTCCGCGACGGCCCACCCGGTGCGCATATCAATCGTCCCTACGGGACTGGTTTGTTTTAGTTGGGCCGACGCAATCCCAGCGTTGAAACGCTGGGCTATTTTCAAATGTCCCTACGGGACAAAGAGGGCGTTCGGTCACCTGCACGCTAAACGGAATCCCGTGACTAAAGAATTTACGCAAACCCAAATCGCTTCCCCGCCTTTCGACGGATCAGCCGTCAATTCAATGCGTCATCGCATAAGTGATGATGTTGATGCCCATCGGATACGACTTTTTCTCCGAGAATTCGTGGAAGTACTCGACGTTCTCGCCCTCTCGCTCCCACCCGTCGCCAAGGTCGGTGTTGTGGCAGATGATGGACATCATCCGGCCTTTGTCGTCGAAGATCCCCTTGTAATGAACCTTGCTCGTATCACTATCCCAGCGCGGTTCGTAGGTCAGGCCGCTCCCTTCCCAGGCGTGGATACTCGGCACCTGAGGACGTTCCTTGAGCCGGTAGACGCACCGGAAGATCTCGTGCTCGAGGGGCAGCTCCTGCGGCTCGCGGTCGGGGAAGACGCGCTTGATCTGCTGGTAGAAGACTTCGTATTCCGCATCGCCCCAGAAGTCGTCGACCATCAGGAAGCCGCCGTTGTACAGGTATTTGCGAAGCGCGACGACTTCTTCCTCGGAGAGAGTGAGTCCACCGGGCTCGATCATGTAAAGGAAGGGATAGTCGAACAGCTTTTCGTCCGTGAGCCTAAGGTGAATCGGGTTCGGGTTGACCTTGATCGCGGTGAGCTGCTGGAGCCGGAACGAGAAATTGAGGTCGCTGTCGGGAAAGTCGGTCGCCCACGCGCCTCCGCGGCCCCCATATCCTCCGCCGCCGTACCCTCCGCCATACCCCCCACCAGGGAAGCCGCCAAACCCGCCGCCGCGCCTGCCGCGTCTTCCGAAAGAGTCGTATTCGACGCGAACGAATGTGAACACGTCATTCTTGTAGCGGTCGTCGACCTTCCAGTCCGGGATGCCCCTGCGGTCTTCGGGTAACATCATGCCACCGGGCCGTCGCTGAAAGCCGGGCTGCGCCAGGGCGAGAGTGCCCGCGACGGCCAGGAGGGAGGGAAGGGCGTACAGGAGCAGGCGTTTGGATTTCATTACCGGCTCGACTTGGGTTTGTCGCCTTCGATCAAATCCAGCAGCAGACGGTGCGCCTCAAGAAAGCGAGGCGCGTCCTCCAACGATTTGAGCACTTCACGACGCGCTTCAGTCCGTTTCCCGCTCTGGAGCAAAAGCTTGGCCAGGCGGAAATGCACCTCCGCGGGATCGGTGTCGCTCAAGAGTGCCAGAGCACGATACGCCGTGATCGCCTCCTCGCGCTCGCCCAGTTGCTCGGCGGCTCTTGCGAGCGATCGGTGGGGAGCAGCAATCAGCGGATTCACCGCCAGCAGGCGCTGCGCGTTCTTCTTGAGGTTCTTCCAGTCGGACGCGGCCTCGTCGAGCTCCATGAGCCGGAGGTACACCTCGCTCGCACTTCCGTTCCGCGCGGCAAGATCCTCGAGAACCGCGTGTTCCGCGGCCTTGTCGGACGTCCGCCTGTAGACCTTGGCGAGCATCGCGTACGCGTTCTCCGCACCGACATATTCCGGGTACAGCTTCCTCAAGGTTTCGAGCGCTTCCCGGGCCTTGTCCCATCTCTCTTCGGTGATCAGTCTGGTCGCAAGTCGGAGCTGGCCCGGGAAACTCCTGGGGTGCTTCTCCAGCCAGGTCGTGATCTCCACGGAGCTCGCCTCGGCCGGCAAATCAATCTCTTCCCACGTGAGGTCCGGAGCAACTTTCCTGGCCTTCTGGCGTGCGAACTCCCCAAACTCCTTATCCATTTGATCTAGCGTCATTTTTGTCCGACGTGGCAGCGCTTCGTTGATCGTGATCCCTTCGCCCAGGTCGTCCAGTACACTCTTTAACGCAGCGAGGCCGGCTTTCTCGACAAGGAACGACACCGCGAGGGCCGATTCAAAGTAGGCGAATTGCAGGTGGAGCGGGCTCGGCGGGGCCATGAACGCGGAGCTGAGCTTGCTCAGTGGCGTGAGATCGTCGTCCAGCAGCATCTCCCGGAAACGCGGGTTCAGCGCGGTGGCCCAGGAACGGTCCTGGTTCTCCTCCTCGTAGACCGAGATCCCCTCGCTCAGCCAGCGGGGCATCTTGTTCCGGGTCTTGGTCAGCGTGACGACGTGGCAGAACTCGTGCCAGAGCACCGCTTCCCAGTTCGACGGGTGCTCCCCCTGGGACGCGGGGCTATTGGCGGTGATCACGCGGCCGAAGCAAACGCCCAGAAACCCCTCCGCGCCGGGCATCCCAAAGGTGCGGACGGCGGACTCCTTCTTCTGGGGGAAGATCTCGACGACGACCGGTTCCTTGAGCGTCACGCCGTACTTCTCGCAGAGCGTCTTGCGAGCTCGGCGGAGCAAGTCGAGGGCGCGCTGACCGTAGAGGTCGGCCTCGCGCGGATCCATGCGGAGAATGAACTCACTGTCCTGAAGGGTGCGAAAGCTCGAGACCCGGTCATGGAGCGTCGTGAGATTGTACGCGAGGGTGTTGTATCCGTCCTTCGCGAAGATCTCGCTGGCGAGCGACCAGCCTTCCGTTTCGTCTCCCAGGCGGAGGAGGTCCTGGCAGAGCTGAAGCTTCGCGGGGAGGTAGCTCGGGTCGACCTCGAGCGCTTTGCGCTGCAGCGCCGACCCTTCGGCGAAGCGGTATTTCTGGGAAAGCTTGCGGCCGATGAGATGATCGACTTCCGGGTTCTTGCCCCAGGGCTCGAGCGCGGAGAGACGTGCGGCCTCCTCACCCTTCTTGTCACTACGCAAATGGGCCACGACGGCCTGAAAGGCCCAGGCTCTCGGCTCTGAGGGGTTCACCGCGAAGACCTGCTTCAGGGTCTTCTCCGCCTCTCCGTAGCGTTCTGCATCAATATGCTGCTCGGCCCTGAGCAAGAGCGAGTCGACGTGGCGCGGATTGATCTTGAGTGCCTCGTCCAGTTCCTTCGCGGACCCTGCCCGATCGTCGTCGGCGTAGGCCGAGGCGAGGAGGAAGTGATAACGGGGATCGACCGCGGCTTCCTTGGGAGCCTTTCGGAGCGTCGACGCCGCCAGCGCGAAATCTTGCTTGGTCAGCGCGAGCTCGGCCGTCGCGAGATGGGCCTCGACGAACTCGGGGTCCTGCTTGATGGCGACGTCGTAGAATTGGTCCAGAACCTTGCGTGCGTCGGCCCCTCGGCTCAGAAAAAACCGTCCCAGCGCCACGCGATCGGGGGGAGAGCTGTACCGCTCGGGCGAGGCCAGTACGAGCCTTTCGATCATCGCCAGCGAGTTGGCCGCGTCCTGGTCCTTACCATTGAAGCGATAGACGTCCCGTCCCAAAAATCGCAACGACACGCTCGTCGGATAGAACCGGTATGCATTCTTGAGCGATTCCAGGGCCTCCGCGTATTTCCCCCGCGTCAGTTCGGCCGTGATCTTGAGGACGCGCCAGCGTTCACCGCGTGCACCGTCGTCGATCTCTTGTGCGACGGCCTTGATGCACTCGTCGTACTTGCCCGTGTGGAAGAGGGTCTCGGCTTCGTCCAGAGACGTGGACCAGGAAGGGGAAGCGAATCCCAGGCAGAGCACCCACGCGAGCAAGCCCGCGATCCCGGTCGTCAACCGGCGCTGGGCTCGAGGATGTCGAAGCGCGAACGACGCTCGCATGGTGCCCTTTCGACTTGCACGGTTCTCCGGGGCAAAGAAATCAACAAAGATTATACCCTGGCGTGCACCCGGATCGCCAAGGTCTTCCCAGATTCTCAATCGGTCCTTCACAATTCGCGGGGAAGCCCGGGATTCCTCGGTGGCTCCTGTGAACTCCTAACAAAATGGCAGATGCAAGATGCAAAATGGCACATTCGACAGGTTAGTTAATACCTGAGGGACTTTTGCGCTAGCTGCGGAAAAAGGCTGTCGTCGCTCGTTCGGCATTTGCCATTTTGCATCTTGCATCTGCCATTTTGAATTTGCAGTTTAGCTCACGCCGAACCAGAAGACGCCGACGACCACCGCAGTGCCGACTCCAATCGCCACGAGACCCGGGATCCGGCGGAGCTTCAGGTAGAAGAGCAAGATCAGACCCGTGAGCGAAATTACCGTCATGACCACGGCCGAGACATCGATCAGGACTGACCACACCGGCCCGGAATCGCGCCCTTTGTGCAGGTCGTTGATCAGCGCGACAAAGCCGTGGTACGCCTGCGACAGCCTGTAGTGCCCCGACGCCCGATCGATGAACGCGTCCGCCGCGTATCCGGGACCTTTGAACGTCACCAGGCATTCCGCCTCATCGGTGCGGAACTCGGCCAGCGCCCCGCGGACGCCGTGCGTCTTGCGGAGATGCTCGACGATCTCGAGCTTCGCGACGTCTCGACCTTCATCGCTCGCTGAGCTCGTGGTGCCTTTCGGCGATTCAGGGTTCAGCCACTTCCGGTCGAGATCCCCCTCCGTGTCATCCCGGCGCTCGGCGCCCGAGTAAAACCAATCCGGGTGATTGAGCGTCAGGCCCGTCGCGCTAAAAAACAGAACCGCGGCCAGTCCGAACATCGACAGATAAATGTGCAGCCAGCGCATCCAGGCCGCGAACCGGATGGCGGTTTTCCGCCAGCGGGATCGACCTTGGGCCTTCCGGCGCGGCTGCAGGACGTCACTTGGGTTGTTCCTTGCGCCGGTAGTCGATGGAAGCGGACTTGATCTCGACATTCCCTTTGAGTTCCTGGGTGAAGAGCTCGTTGCCGATGGTCAGATTCTTGCGAATACTCTGATAGGTCCCGTGTTCGCGGGCGGTCTCGATGAAGAGTGTGTATTCACCGCTCGGGACCGGTTTGCCCTGATCGTCCTTGCCGTCCCAGATAACCTTGTACTTTCCCGGCGGCCGGGTGGCCTGGGCGATGGCAAAGACCATGTTCTTCTTGTCCATGGTGCTTCGGTTCTTCTCGTCGCGGTACCAGCGCTTGAGGTCGGGCAGCCAGCGCTCGGGACCCGATCCGCCCAGCGAGACGAACAGGATCAGGTTACGGATCGTGTTCCCGTCCTTGTCCTCGACCCAGATCGCAACGTAAGGGCGGCGATACCGTCGTTCCTTCGCGTCGGGCTGGTTGATCTCGAAGTTGACGAGCAACTCATTCGTGTTCCCCCACCAGTCGGCAGGCACAGTCGTTGTCGCTTTCGGGCTGTCGGCAAATGCGAAGGTCCGGGCTCGCTCCAACTTATTCCACCCGGCACTGCGTTCGGTTCGTCCATCTTTCAACACGATCAAGCACTCGACATCGTCGAGCGTCGCCACCAGCCGCAGGCTCTCCTCGACCGGCAAGACGGTGACGACCTTCGCGAGGGCGTCCGCATCCGCGCCGCGGGGAGCCACGACCGTCGCGCTGGCGACCCGGTCCACGGGCATCCCGGTCCTCGGGTCGAAGATGTGGGAGTACCAACGGCCGTTGATGCTGAGCCCCCGGTGATAGCCTCCGCTGGTCGAGACACTCCGGTCCCGTACTTCGAGGTACGTGAACGGCTCTGTCGATTCCGACGCATTCGCCGGTGGCTCGATCCCAACAATCCGGGTCGTCTCGCCGCAGACCCGCATGTCGCCGCCGACGTTCAGCAACACCCCGAGAATTCCACGTTTCGGGTCGAATGCTGCACACGCCGCGCGATCGACGATATACCCCTTGGCGATCGCGTTCAGGCTGAGGGGACATTCCGACAGCCGTTCGCCCGTCTGCGATCCCGAATCGAGCCGCCAGGCGGGACGGCTCATCAAGGCTTTGACGTCATCAAGTGACTTCGCCGTCGGCGAGCGATTCTGCCGTGCCGAGGTAGACCAGAGCCGGGTGAGCGCCTCCACCCTGGGATCGAACGCGCCCTGACTCTGCGTCTGCCATTTGTCCGAGAGATCGAGGAGTTCATACAGCTCCGGCGAAAGCCTCGTCGGGACGCCGGTCGTGGTCTGCCACCGGCTGAACTCGCTCGTGGCGTCGTATCCGCTGAAGATCCGGCTCAGGCGATCTATCTCCTCCAGGACCTTCGCCTCGGCGCGACGGGCATCCTCCCGGTCATCGGCCCGGACCCGCAATTCCATTGCAGTGCCCATGACATTCTCATGATAAAATGAGAAATCGTCCGCGGCGCCGGCGGCACACGCGAACCATCCCACGAGCAGCAAGGTCAAGGGAGTAAGGGAAGTTCGGCGGTGAGGGGGCATCAGTCGATCCGTGGCGTTGAGGATGCAGCGTTCGAGGGCCGGCGATGATCCCGAGTGGGCACCTCGCGATCTCGGCTTGAGTCGCGCGGTGCGTACCCTACAATAATGCGTCTCCAGGCAAGAGACTGCACCGAAAACTTCCGTTCCTGGTTTCGCCCTACCGCAATGAGATGATCTCACCCAACCGCTACGACCCTCCTAAACCGCTGAATTGGCTTTGAAGGAATCGAAGGTTTATGTCCGAGCCCAATGCGGCGATTGGTGAGGAACCGAGCTCGGATCCCGCCAATCCCTCACTCCTCGATGCAACGATTGATCCGTCCTTTGTTCCGCGCCACGACCCATACGAGGCGCTGCGCAACGCGGACTACGGTCGGTTCCTGATCGCCGGGATGGTGGCGACGGTCGGCGGGCAGATGCAGGGTGTCGCCGTGAGCTGGGAGCTCTATGAGCGAACGGGTTCGGCGACGGCGTTGGGCCTGGTGGGGCTGGCGCAAGTGTTGCCCGTGATCCTGTTTGCGATCCCGGCCGGGCACGCGGCGGACCGCTACGATCGCAAGCAGCAGCTCATCGTCGCGTACGCGCTCTATTTGCTTTGTTCGGCCGGTCTGGCCGTTCTGTCCGCCTCGCTGGGTTCGATCGGGCTGATTTATGCGTGCCTCGTGCTTTGCGGCACCGCACAGGCGGTCGCGATGCCCGCGCGCTGGGCACTTTTGCCGCAGCTCGTGCCGAACAAGCTCATCAGCAGCGCGGTTACGTGGAACAGCAGTAGCTGGCAGGTGGCCTCGGTTGCCGGACCAGCGCTCGGCGGGCTTGTGATCGCGCTGACGAAGGGAGCGCTGTGGGCCTACGTCTTCGATTGTCTGTGCCTCGCCGCCGCGATCGCCCTCGTGATGCCGATCCGTCCGCATGTCGCCGTGCGGAAGTTCGAGCCGACGTCGCTGCGCTCTCTGCTCGCGGGGATCCGGTTTGTTCTGAGCACCGAGTTGATCCTGGCAACGATCACGCTCGACCTGTTCGCCGTGCTCTTCGGCGGGGCGACGGCATTGCTGCCGATCTACGCGAAGGACATCCTGCACGTCGGACCCTCGGGACTGGGCTGGCTGCGAGCGGCTCCCTCCGTTGGGGCGTTCGCCATGGCGTTCTTCCTCGCCCATCGGCCCCCGTTAAGGCGCGCCGGCCCGGCGCTCTTGTGGGCGGTCGGCGGGTTCGGCGTCGCGACGATCGTGTTCGGGCTCTCTCGCAATGCGCCCCTCTCATTCGTGATGCTGCTGCTCACCGGAGCACTCGACAACATCAGCGTCGTCGTCCGCGGAACGCTCGTG
>DAIDJG010000274.1 GCA_027451445.1 Singulisphaera sp. | reverse complement strand
GCTGATTCCTCTCGCACTTCCTCGTGGCAGTCCTTGAGCAGGGCGGTCGCGAGGACATCGACAATCTCAGGATGGCACCGCCAGTCGAACCGTCGTAACGCATGCGCTGCGTTGTCGCGAACGCGCCAGTTGGGACACGTCTGCAACCGCATGATCTCCTGCGCGATCGCCACTTTTTCAACTCCGCACGCATCACAACACGAACGCTCAGTCGTGCGCAGCCAAGGGCCCGAAAGAGTTACCTGGGCCAAAACCAAAACCACGCCGTAAGCCGAAGTCAGCATGGGTATTGCTCCTGGGAACGTTCTCGGGGTCCTTGAGTCGAGAACTCTGTTGGTGTGTGCTTGAGAACGACACAACCTTCCAGATGTTCAGTGGTGCACGATTCCCCGACCGTTCTAGTATAGAGGAGTAGACGGGCGAGATCCAACTTACGTCCCCCTTTTTACTAAAGTTTTCGGACCTAAAGTCCGCAGGTCAAAGTCGATGCTTTCATGGTGGAAAACGGTCGGGCGGGGGGTCGCGGTGTCATGTCTGACGCTCGGCATTCTTACGTCGTTGGTGGTGCCCAGGTTCGCGCCCGGACTGATCGGGCTTGGAGTCGCGTCCACGGCTTATCCGCTTTGGCGAGCCTGGAAGGGCGCCCACAAGACCGCATTGCGACCAGCGGTGGTGTGGGCGATGATTGCCGTGGGATTGGCCGTCGTCGCGCAGATGGTCGCTGCTGCCGAATCGGATTCGATTCATCGGCCGATGGCCGGGCATGTGACGTATGTCGCGGTGCTGGCAACGCTCGCCTCGTTAGTCTCCGTGTTGAACGCGAGGACGCCAGGGGGAGGCGCGTGGGCGATCCTGATGGCGCTTCTGGTCGTCGTGTTTCTCATCCCCTGGCTGGAAGCACCCGGTCTTGCGAGGCACGCCCAGGGACTTGAGCGGTTGCACCTGACGGCCCCGTGGACCTTATTCTTTGCCCTCGTCGGCTTGGCGGGCGTCACGAACTACCTGCCAACTCGCTACGGTCCGGCGGCGTTGTGGATCGCCCTTGGCCTGATCGCGGAATACCTTGGGCTGACCGAGGAGAGGTTGCGTACTTCGGACTCGGGAGGGATTCTCTGGTCGATCTTCCCGTGCACGCTTGGATTGTCACTCTGGACGGCGGACTGGTGCGCGACCCGAAGTCGGGGCACGTCCCAATCTCTTGAATCCACCTGGCTCTGGTTTCGCGACCACTGGGGGGTGGTCTGGGCATTGCGTATTCAAGAACGGTTCAACCGCACTGCCGAAGTACAGAAGTGGACGATTCGTCTTGGTTGGCAAGGGGCGATTCCGTCCTCAGAGTCTCGATCCGACTTGCCGATGAGTGTTCCCGCCGCGGCTGAGCCGACCTTGAGAAGCCTGTTGCGCCGGTTCGCGGAACCGGCTCGTATCGAGGCGTTGACGGGGACTTGCCAAGCCAATGGCGAATCCCGATGATACGAAGATGGCCCGCCACGGCCGGGAGAACGTTCCCAGTCTGAGAGGAGACGGGCGTGGAGCAAACGACAAGATTCGGCACCACCCCGGTCGTCGTCCTGGCGGTGCTGGCGGTCATTGCTGCGCTTTATCTGCTCAAGGCGATCTTGATGCCGATCGCCCTGGCGATGTTGCTCGCCTGCATCCTTTCTCCCGTGACCGCGCTCCTGCGCCGGATTCTGCCGATTGGGCCGACCGCGGCAGCCGTCGTGCTATTTCTCTTGACCGTTCTGCTCGGTCTGTATCTGGCGAGTCTGGCAGCCGAGAACTTGATGCAGGCGACCAAAACGCTCCCAGCGGACGTGGAGCGTCTGGCCGGGCAGGCGAGCCATCGGCTCACGGACATGGTGCGCGATAAACCCTACCTGCGCGGGATTCTCCCTGAGCCCCGGACGATCGACCAGCTCGGCGACGCCAACCGAACGTTGCTGACGGAGAAACTCAGCTACGCACTCGTCGACCTCACGTACTGGGTGGGCCAAGGTTTGATCGTCATGATTCTGGTGCTCTTCCTACTGGCCGAGGGGGAGATGCTGTCACCGAAGGTGACTCGGTTCTTCGCCGTGGGACCAGGGGATGGCCAGACCACGGAGCGTTCGCTCGTCAATTTGACCCACCAAATCCGCGCTTATTTGATTGCCCGAACCTTGATCAACCTGGCTCTTGGAATCGTGTTTGCGTTGGCTCTGCGACTGATGGGGATCAAATTTGCCTTCGGCCTGGGTCTGTTCGCGGCACTCGCGAATTTCATCCCGTATGTCGGGCAGGTCCTGGGTGGATCGCTGGCAACCCTGGTCACATTCGGGCAGTCAGGCGACCCCGGTGATGCCTTCATCGTCACGGCCATTTACCTCGCGGTCGTGACCGTCGAAGGCTATGTCGTGACTCCGTATGTCATGGGCCGCTCACTCGACCTGAACGGTACGACGGTCCTGATTGCGTGCCTCTTCTGGGGTTTCCTCTGGGGGCTCACCGGGCTGGTCCTCGCGATGCCGATCACGGTCAGCCTGAAGCTGATCTTCCAGAGTGTCCCCGAGCTCAATCGATGGGCCGAGCTGATGAGCCGCGACTGGCAAACGCCGGAAGTGACAAAACCTCTCGACGAGATACCCGCGTCCACGCCCAGGGATTGTCCCGACCCCGCCGGCTCTCATGTGCATCACGAGTCCGAACCGGTCGGGCGGTCGTTGTAATCATCACCGGCGAGTTGGACGGCTGGTGCGTTCGTCATTTCGCTCCCTGGATCGCTTTGCCGTACTCGTCCAACAGTTTGTATTTGTGCTCCCATGTCGTATACATGAAGCCTGTGACCTTGGGAACCCCTCGCGCGGCATCATTCCAGTTTTGAAAGTTCTGAAGATTATCGCCGTCGTAATACCCGGCGATGATCTGAGGGTGTCCTCGCTCCGCGAACCAGGTGAGGCTTTGCCGAGCCTTGCCGCTGTTCCAGTTGGCGATGAGGACCGCCGGGGGAAGTCCCTTCCACGAGCCTTCGAACGACCCGTTCACGAGATAATAGTTCTTCACCGCATTATGGTTTGGGTCGAACATGTCGGACCAAACCGCAACCTCGGCCTTGGGATTGACGGCATGGAGAATGGCCACGCAGCGCTTTGCGTTGTCGGCGAGGAGTTCGCCCGGGGACTGGTGGCGTTCCCGACAGGCCTGGCACCAGTTGGCGACGCGGAGTTCGTCGTGGGACATGAAGAAGGTCTTGGGGTGGAGCAACGCATTGACGCGCCGAGCTTGATCGCGAAGCAGTTCATAGACCTTCGGCTCGCTCAAGCAACTGGCGATCTGCGTGCCATGCGTGGGCACGGGGTGATACCAACTGACGCGCAGCTTTTCTCCGTCCTTGATCCGTGATTTCTCTGTCAGATGAATTCTCGGTCCATCGTGCGAGAAGCCGAACTCACCGGCATAAGGCTCCTGGCCGAGCTTGGGGTCAGCGAGCGGCTCGAAATCCTTCCTTTCCTCGAACGTCGTTGTTCCATCAAAGGACATCACGCTGAAGGGACAACCGGGACGTCGAAGCACGTTGACGAGAGCGAGTTCCTTGAATTCGAGGCTGTCGATCCAAAGCGAGCCCACGCCGCCTCCCCAGATGCCGGCGTAGAGGTTGATTTCGTCCTGGTCGAGTGTGTTGAAGACGACATCAACCTGCTTCCAATCCTGAGTGCGAGCCGTGTGCGCTTCGTGAAAGGTGAGTTGGCGACCCTTGGCGCCTAGCGCAAGCAGATGGATCCCGCCGAGGTTGGACAGGTCTTTCGTCTTGAGCCAGCAGGAAAAACGGTAACACGCGTGCGGCCTCACTTTGACGCGCTGGACGATGCGGCAGTTACCGGACGAGCTCGTTTTCGAAACGTCCGTCATCCGGCAGGAGCGTTTTCCGGAATGTGCGACCGTGCTATCGGCGAAAGTGGCCTTCCCGGGATCGTCCTGGAACGACATGCCGACGAACCGGTCGCCGCGCACTTCCTCGAGGTCGGCGTTCGTGTAATGGACCGGTGCGCTGGGATCGAGAACGGCTTCGCGACCCTGGACGACGAAGGGGGCATCGGTTACGGGTAGTCCTTCGGCGAGGTTGGGGTCGTGAGCCAGGAGCCCCGCGCTGTAGCCGATCGGGAAAATCGCCGGGATGATCTCCAGCCCCGCGTCGCTCGCAGCGTTCTGAACTCGCTCGACGTTGCGGAAGTAATTCGGTGGCATGCGCTCGAGGATATTGAACTTGTAGTCGGCCAGCATGAGTCCGTTGTAGCCGCTCTGACTGGCGCGGCGGATCAAGGTGATGACCTCATCCACATTCTTATCAACGAGCAGATTCTGGGGCGAATAGACCCAGCGGCGATCATAGTGCGGAGCATCCGCCGCCTGGGCCGCGAAGGGAGCGAGCGTCAGCATCACAACGAGAACGCGGGTCGCTCGGGTGCGCAGCCTAGAATCCATCGGAGGTTCGTCCCCGGGGCTTGGCGATATCGGTAATGAGCCGGCCGTGCTTGAAGATGGAAACGGTGCCGGTCGATTGCGAGATGCACAGGGCGATTGAGTCCGTATTGGCGGTGATGCTGGCGGCGGCTTCGTGACGCGTGCCGAGACCTTGCGGGAGCGGCTCCTCGAGCTTGATCCTCGGCGCGAGGTATCGGCCCGCGTTCAGGATCACGCCGTCGCCTCGGATAATGAACGCTCCATCGATTGCCGAGAACTCCTTGATCGTTTCCTCGAGCTTCGGATCCAGCACGTTGCGCTCGGATTCCGGGTACCCGTGAAAGGGATTGATCACGAGCTGATGACTTTGCGACTGCACGCGTTCGTGGTCTCCCAGAACGAATAGCGTACCGACCGGGCGGCCCTCCCGGCCTTCGACGCCGAGCTCGCTGGCCAGTGAGAGGAGTCGTTCGAAGACCGCCGGCGTGACGTCGCTCGGGAGTGGCTCGCCGGCCGACTCGGCGAACATTTCGATCTCACTGCCGATGTCGAGTACCATGATGGTGTCAATGATCCCCGAGCGATCGATCCCGGTGAGACAAAGGATTCGGTCGCCCACACGGACCAAACGCTCCGCGGATGCGACCAGCGTCGCGACCTTGATTTGCCCGGCTCGGGTGAGCGCGATGTCCGGGACACGCACCACCGCGCAGAGCTCGCCCCAACCCGCCGGCGCCCGAAAATCGACGCGGCGCGAGACGAGGATCACGCGGAAGTCCACATCCTTGATCAGTGCGGCGAGATCCTGGTCTTCCTCCACGACGTCGGCGTAGAGGAGGATCACGCGCGCTCCGACCTCACGCGCAATCGCGTGGGCATGGCGGACCATACTGCGAGTCAGAGTTTTCACGAAACCTCACGGGTGCTCGGGAGCCGATCCTGCGGGTTATGAGCCGGAGAATTCGACAGCGATGCCAAGGATACCCAGGTCGTCCAGCTCGTCCGGCTCGGCGGCTCGCCCGGTTTGCTCGATTCGCAACTGGTTCAGGCCCTTGCGAAGTAGACCTTGGGGAATCGGTATCCGGATGCGCTCGGGCTCTTCATTACTCGACATGATGTGGCGGTTCAAGTAATCGACGGGCATGCCGTTGATCTTGACGTTTGTCCTCAGCGCACCGTCTCGCACTTCCTTGGAGTATTCGTTGCCGCTCGTCTCGCCAATGACCATGAGGACGTCGAGCACTAAAGCGGCGGGTGCGTTGGGGATGTCGTCGAGCGTAAACGTCTCCTCGAGCGGTCCGCGCTGCGGCTGGGGCGGATCGAGCACCGGCGCGGTCAGGGAGAGCTCGTTACCAAGATGGTGAGCGGCTGGGTCGACGACGAGCCTTTGACCCCGGCCGAGGACGCGCAGGCGGACGACACGATCACGCGGGACCTTCAGAGTTCCTGCGTAGGGCGTCGCGATCGTCAGCGCGGAGTCCGTCACCGCGGTGAGTGCCCCTTCGATTTCGTCGACATCAAACGGCGTATTGCCTGGCGAGGAGCGCCAGGACATCTGAACGAGCAGGCCCTGGATCGACTGGCCCTGGACCGCCCGTCGCTTTAAATAAAGTCCGGACGTTTCGCTCCACGATAGCGAGACATTTCGACCGAGCACTTCGATCACGATCGACGTTGAATCGGCCGAGCGGAGTGAGCCGAAGAGCTGATCGCCCACGATCAAGCGTGCTTCGTCCTGACTGGGATCAGTCTCGTAGCCGCCAGAGGGCTCCGTGAAGCGGAATAGTCGCAGGTCATCGACGTGGGCCGATACACCGGGCGCCTCGGCCGGTTTGCCTGATGAGTAGCTGGCGATCCGGATTTCGGTGAGCGGTCCCGAGGGTGCCTTGCCGTGGGCAAGCTCATTGTCATCAACGGCAACCTCGGTTTGGTCGGAGCCAAATCGGATATTGAGACGGTGCCAACCCGGTTTGCGGCTCAGGCGTTGGACCGCCAGCGAAATCCCTCCTGACGACTCGACGGCGAGTGTTTCCTCTGACCAGCCGAGGATGGCCCGGATGCTTTCCGGGCCGGATCGACCCTGGAACAAGAGATCAACAAACCACTGCTGGCCAGGAGCGACGGCTCCGGAATCGTGAAAGGCAAGGTCCAGCCGCCCGGTCCCTACGGGCTCCGCCAGTCGGTGGGTGACCGAGGAACCGTTGTTATCAATACGAAGGCTATGCTGGCCGACGAATCGCGGGTCCTCGGCAAGCTCAGGCTCGCCCACCTGTTGCCAACCCGCCTGACCGCTGTTGAGTGTCTCGAATCCGTCCTGGAACACCAGGGCCTCACCAGGGCGCTGCGTGACCGAGAGCACTCCGGCGCGCGCAACGGTAACGGGCAGGCCGCTCGGTCCCCCGAGAAGACGGACAGATGTTTGGTCGAGCAATCCGAGTCGGCCCGAGACGTATTGTCCATGCCCGAGTTCGAGTCGAAACGAGGGAACGCCCGCGAGCGCAGACGGGGTGGCTGGGCTGAACGTCACGACCGATCCGCGTTCGAGAGGAACGGCTGCGCTTCCCTTTTCGGGAACAAACCGGATGTCACCACTCTCAGTGGTGAGCCGACCGGATATCTGCTGCCCGTCGGGCCGCGTGAGTGACTCGGCAAAGCTTCGGCAGGGAAGGACGACGTACGAGACGGCGAGCGTCACCACGAGGCTGAGTACCGATTTCAAGTCGCCGCGAGGAATAGCCATAAGGTTGATTGTAAAGGTTTCGTTCCTCAGCGGGCAAGCGAGCGCTGCGGTCACTCAGGCTTCGGCGTGGTCATCGCGTCAACGAAAAAACGCCCCGGCCGAATGGTGCCCGGCGGGGGCGTGTATGTCTCGGGAGCGGACGTGCTCGCAGCGACTCGATCAGGGCAGAATCGTCGCGTTCGGGGGTCCCCCACAGCGCCGGAGGTGGTCCTTATCCATGTACACGACTTCGACGCGGTGGTCAACGTGGTTGAACGGGATCGGGTAATCCGACCAGTACAGCTCGTCGTAATAGATCGTGCACTTGAAGTGGCAGTGTACGAGTTGGCAAGGCCCGGCGAGGGGGTACACCTTGCACGCGTCGACTTTTTCGCCGATTTTCTCGGTAAGAATGCGGACGTTGTTCCGTTGGGTTTCATAGAACGGAGGGCATCCGTTCTTGAACTTGGGCACTTTCTTCCAGATTTCCTCTTCGCTGGGCGGGTCGAGGCACGGGCTCGGTGCAAACTCGCCTGCGATCGGGTCCAGGATCGGAACGCGATTTCGTTTCTCGCGCTTCATGTCTTCTTCGAGGCGCTGCTGCTGCGACGGCAGGATTGGGAAGGCGAATGACCATCCTGTCGGGTGCAGCGGCGAGATGTGCCGGAAGACGTACGAAAGACCGCACCCGGTGTACGTGGTCGAGACCACGGCGAATAAGACACCCGTGAGCAGGCCGCGTACCCAGCGCGGGGTGATCGGGCCCCAGTGCCGCGCGGATCGGTTCATTGGGAAATCCCCTCCTTGGGAACGTGCGCGATCGCGCCGTGAGGCACTCCGGCCTCCCCGGCCTCTTGACGCGGGGAAAATGGATTCGGCATTTCGGACCGATCGACCCCCGCGTTACGCCGATGGGCTGACCGGCATTTCTGGTGTAGTTATCGTTCGAGAGAGAGTCGAGGAGTGAGGATTTTCCGGGTCGAATCGTCAAATTCCCCTTGCAAGTGCCGCGTCGCGTTACCCCACCCGTTCTTGCTCGGTCGAACGAGCGTGGTTCTTCATTCGAAATCGGTCCAGCGGCCGAAAAAGCAAGGGCCGGTCGGAATCGTTTCCGGCCGGCCCGCGTTACGCGATTTCATTGCGCTGCAATGAATCAGTAAGCGAAGATCCCGAAGGGGTACGGGGTGAAGAACGGGCGGGTGTAGTGCTTCTTGAAGTCGAGCCACCAAATCCCGTCATCCCAGCGGAGGGTCACCGCACGCCAGTCGAGGGGAACTTCGGGGTACGGGTGGGGAGGAGCGATGTTCGGCCACGCTTGCCAGGGGTACGCGGTCGGATAGCCGACGGCCGAATAGTTCGGGTACGGGGCGTAGCTGGGCCATGCGTAATTCGGCAAGCGGGGATTTGCCACCGCGGTCGCGCCGGGCATTCCGGCGGGGCCTTCGGGAAGCGGACCACCCTCGACCGTACCCGCGACAGCGCCAGCGGCGCCGTTCGGCTGGGAGACGACCGTCCCGTCGTATACAACGTTGCCACCGCCGCCGCCGGCATATCCGCCGTGGAAGCCCATCGCCGTCTGGTACTGAACCGGGCTCACACGGCTATCGCCCGACACGCTGAGCTGGTTGATCACGCCGGTCACCCCAGCAACGCTCTGCGCCCGCTTCAAAGCTTCCAGTTTATGGGCCTGAGTCGGCACCACACCCGTGAGAGTGACCACCCCATTCTGGGTTTCAATCTCGATCCGGTGGCCGGCGAGAGACCGGCTCGCCCGCAGGTTTTGCGCGACCGCGTTCGCAGTCGCCTGGTTGTAGCTCGGGGCCACGGTCTGTGCCTGGGACACCGCGGCGGTGGCCGCCAACAGACCGAGCGCGGTTGAAATCCGTTTCAGTCCAACCAACATGGGTATGTCCTTCTCCCCGCCAGAAGCCGGCACCACCGAGAACGAACGGCGAGCGGGACGCACGTTCAGGCCGGTTTTGGTCGATCGCAATTGGCTCGGAACCTTCCGAGGAAGCCCACGCGTCAGCGCGAAGAGGGCGCCGGGAGTGGATCACCGCGGTGGCGATGAGGACGGGGAGGTGTGCATCGGGAGGTGAGCGCGAATGAGTCTTCACCGCCGTTTCCGACGAGTTCGCCGCAACTATGGCGCGCGTTTTTGGGACGGTCAAATCACCGCGCAAAAAAAAAACGGGGCCGACTGGCCCCGTAAGCGAAAACGATTCTCTATGAACGAGTTATGGCGCAAAAAAATCATCCCGCCAGGTTCGGCTCGGCGGCGCTCAACGGGTGCGTCGTGTCGGTTGCATCGCTCTGACTGTTTCCGATCGTCATGCCGATGAAGAGGAGCGTCATGGTCCCACCGGCGAAGAGTGCAAACTCCGAATCATGACGGCCGCAGAGCGCTCCCGCCACGCCAAGGCCGACCAGAGCGACGATATAAACCACTCGTCCCCGATCTCGCCAACGACCCTCTGAGATCAGGCGATGCAGGCACAGCGCGGCGACCCCGGAGACTTGGAAGATCATCACCAAAATCTCGAGCACTGCGCCGAAACGAATGCTGGACCAGACCATACAGGCTCCTTCCTTGGGCTCTGTCTGGAGTTGCGTGACATCCTCGTCACAGGTGGACCGTAGCGGTCTCTTCCTTGTGCACGTTCGGGACCAATCGATCGCTTTGCTGTGATTTCTTGCCCGCCCCGGCAGTTCAACTGCAAAACTTAAGGAAAAAAATACCCCCGGCCTTTTTTTTGACGGCCGGGGGTTCCAAAAGTTACAGCGCCGCTTGTCAGATTTACACGAATGCCCGGCTTACCGCTTAGCGGCGACGACCTCGCGTCATGCCGCCTCGGGGCATCATGATGGGCGCCTCGAGTTTGCCCTCACCACTAATGTCCTGCACCTTCCACCCCGACTTTTCTTTCCGGACGTATATCGTCCTCTGAAGGGATGCCCCAGTCGTTCCTGCAGACTTTCGAAGGATGACACCCAACATTCCGGTGCTCTTGGGGACGTTATTGCCCGCGATCTGGAATCCGTCCAGTTTCTTGGCGAGCTCATCCAGATCGTCGGGCGCGAGCTCGTCATTGAGGACCGCCTTGAAGAAGTTCTGGTTGTGTGGCTTCGCCTCGGTCGGCGCGTGCAGTGCCGTCGCCTCCTTCAAACGAACGGGGTCTTTGGCTTTCACAGCGTTCAGGAAAGCCGTCACGGCGCCAAACTGCGTCCGAAAATCCGGAGCTGAGTTCGCGCCGCCTGGGCCCGAGCCTCCCCCACCGGGAATTCCCGGACCACCCGCGCTGCCACCGCCGGGAGGATTCATCGCGCGAGGATCGGTTGAACCAGGATACGACGGAACGCCAGGAGCGGACGAGCCTGCTGGAGCGCCCGGATAGGCCGAGCCGCCACTGGGCGGCATCGCGCCGGGATACGCCGGTGTTCCGGCCACGCCCGGTGCGGAAGATCCGCCTGGAGATCCCCCAGCCGGGGCTGCGCCGGGGTACGCCGGATTCGCATTGCTTGCATTACCAGTCGCGGACGGTGCGGCAGCCCCAGGGGCGCCTGGGGGACTCCCCGGCGCGGCTGAGGACGCTTGAGTTGGTGGGGATCCTCCCGTTGGCGGGAACCCAGACGCTGAGCTCGACGGACTCCCGCCTGTCGGTGGGAAGCCCGAGGCCGATCCAGGGCTACTCCCTGTGGGCATCGGGAATCCGGCAGACCCAGGACCCGAAGCGCTTCCGCCTGACGACTCGCCCGAAGCGCTGCTGCTGGATCCTGACGGTGCCGCGACCGGAGCGCTATTCCCCAGAGCGAGCATCTCGGCGGTTGCCGAGTTGGTTTCGGTCTTCGCCGGAGCGGGTTGCTCTGCCGCTTCGGGAGCAGGCTGTTCCGCGGCGGTCGTCTTTGGCGCCGCTGGGCCCGTTGGCGCCGACTTCGGTGTGGCATCCGCCGTCGACTTGTCCACGGCCGCCTGTTCCGATTCACTTCCCGCAGTCGGGGCCGGTTCCCGGGGGGCAGGTCCGGTTACGGGTGCGCCGCCACCGCCCGCCTGAGGCGCAGCATCGGGGTCGGCCGCCTCGCCTCCACCGCCGCAGCCCGACCAAAGGGCACATGTCCCGGCTAATCCGAGGCAGGCCATCCACATCTTCAACGGTTTCATTGTTGACCGATCCTTTCGGGGAAGGGCTGAGGTCGGTTGGATGTGCCAGGCCCTTCGGAAGTTGCCGCGGTGTTGGCAACGCACGGCTTCCGCCGGACCAAACAACATTATGACGCATCGATTGCGGTTGCGAAAGAGGGTTGCATCGACGTCTGCATCAGCGCACTCACGAAGCCGAATCCCTGGTCCCACGCAACGTCCGCTCCGCTCCTCGCAGGCGCAAGCCATGGCCTTGTTTCGGGTAGCGTGTCCGTCTATGATGAGGCTTCACACCGATGACCGCGAGTCGAAGCCGCCGGAGTCCCTTCCGATGCCACCTGGAGTGAAGACCATCCTTCTCGTCGACGATGATACCGAGATCATCGAGTCCATGCGTGCGGTCCTGGAAAACAAGGGATTTCGCATTCTGGTCGCACGTGATGGGAACGCGGGTCTGACCGTCGCCGAACGAGAGAATCCCGACCTTCTCATCCTGGACATGATGATGCCCAAGAAGAGCGGGTTCCTTGTCCTCGAGAAACTCAAAGGGCGGCCCGGTGGTCTGATCCCGACCATCATGATCACGGGAAACGAGGGTAGCCGGCACCGCGCCTATGCCGAGATGCTCGGTGTGCGGGACTACATCCGCAAACCGTTTGCCATGGAAAAACTGGTCCGTTCCGTCGAAAAAGTGCTCGAAATCCCGCCCCGCACCCGGGACGATGATTACTGAGTCGCTGATTGTCGCCTGTCGGAACGGGGAGGCGGTGGAATGCTCAACGTCGGAGCGTCGCCGACCCGGACGTGCCAGACGCGGTCCCCCCGCGCATTTCTCCAAGTGGGCACCCTGGGTGCGCTGGGCTGGACCTGGGGCGACCTGCTCGCAGCCCGGGCGTCCGGCCAGTCGGTCCAACCCAAAGCCAGGGCCGTCATTGTGCTCTGGCTCTGGGGCGGACCCAGTCATCTCGACACGTTCGACATGAAGCCGCAGGCCCCGGTCGAGTACCGGGGTCCGTTCGAGCCGATCGCCACGCGCGTCCCTGGTCTCGCGATCTGCGAGCTTCTGCCAGGTCTCGCCCGGCGTGCGGACAAATTCGCCCTGCTGCGGGCCTTGCGCCACGAGTCGAACGATCACGGCATTGCGGGAACGATCGCTCTGACGGGCAATATCGCGGGTGCCGTGGGGCTGGACGGCAAGGCTCAAGGAACCCAGGCGATGCGGCCGAGCACGGGAGCGATCGTCAGCCGCCTCAAGCAGCGAGCGCCTGGGGCCTTGCCGCCGTACGTCATCCTGGGGAACCAACTCCACCAGGGTCTGAAGCGCGTGGTCGGTGAAGGCGGGGGGATGCTCGGCACGACCTTCGATCCCTTCCGGCTCGACTACGAGCCCGGCGTCGGCCTCAAGCTGCCGCAGGTGAGCCTGCCGGAAAGCCTCTCTGCCAGCCGCCTCAGCGCCCGCTGGGACTTGCTCTCGACCGTGGATCGAGTAACGACCAGCACCCTGCGAACGCCTCGGCTCGCGGCCCTGAGCCAACACTACGAGCTGGCCCATACGCTGCTCGCGTCGCCCAAGAGTCTCTCGGCGCTCGCCGTCGAACGCGAACCCCAAGCCGTGCGCGACGCGTACGGCCCCCATCGTTTCGGCCAGTGCTGTCTGATCGCACGACGGCTCGTCGAAGCGGGCATCCCGTTCGTTCAGGTCAACTGGAGCACCCACGTCGAAGGCCCCGAGGATGCCGGCGACGGCGGCTGGGACATGCACGATCGCTACTTCGAGATCATGCAGGACCGCCACGCCTGGATGTTCGATCGCGCGCTTTCCGCACTTCTCGACGACCTCGACAGCCGCGGCCTCCTCGCCTCGACGCTGGTCGTCGCCGTCGGTGAGTTCGGCCGCACGCCTCGTATCAACAACAAAGCGGGGCGCGATCACTGGAACCTCTGTTACTCCGGTCTGCTCGCCGGCGGGGGCGTCCAGGGGGGGCGTGTCATCGGTGCCTCGGACAAGCGCGGGGAGCATCCGGTCGATCGCCCTGCGACTCCCGCCGACCTGAACGCCACC
This sequence comes from Singulisphaera sp., assembly GCA_027451445.1. GTDB lineage: Bacteria > Planctomycetota > Planctomycetia > Isosphaerales > Isosphaeraceae > DAIDJG01. Next base: position 12,694 of record DAIDJG010000274.1, on the reverse strand, counting down.
ATTCTCGCGCGGCTGGGGATCGGTACCACGGAGTTGACCGGCGTCGGTCTGACGCCCCTCGGTCAACCGATCGAAGAGCTGTTCTGAAAGGGCCGGACGATGAGACGCGTCGCCCCACTTCCGCTGGTCCTCCTGGTGGCACTGGCGGGGTCAGACGGAGCCGGGGTTCGTCCGGGCCCGTTGGTCCAACACACCACGGATGGTCACGAAAAGCAGCGCCCGGCCTGGTCTCCGGACGGCCGTACGCTCGCTTTTTCTCGCCACGAAGATGGCGGCACGCATATCTGGCAATATCTCCTCGACACGGGCTCGAATGCCGCTCCGCGCCGTTTGACCAATCGCACCGCGCCCGAGCATAGTGCCGTCTTCGCGCCCGACGGCAAGCGCGTGCTTTTCGTCGTGATCACGCTCTCCGGGACGCAAGGAAACCTCGATATCGCCGCCATTCGGCCCGACGGATCAGGTCTCGACGTAGTCGCACACGACACCAACGGCCTCTCGCACCAGGAGTGGCCGGCGTGGTCGCCGGACGGAAAGCGGTTCGCGTTCAGCTCGACGCACGAAGGGAACCAGGAGATTTACCAAGCCGCCGCTGATGGATCCGACATCGTCCGCATCACCCAGAATCCGGGATTGGACGCCCACCCGTGCTGGTCGCCGGATGGACGCTGGATCGTCTTTACGACCGACCGCTGGGGCGGCCTCGAGTTGGCCAAGGCGCATCCCGACGGCACAGGTTTGGCACGCCTCACTCAAAGTCCCGGCCTCGACGATTACCCTGCCTGGTCGCCGGACGGTGCGCGCATCGCCTTCGCCTCGAATCGAGACGGCCAGCTCGAGGTCTATGTCATCTCTGCGGATGGCCATGATGCCGTCAACATTTCGCGCAACCCACTTCGCGATACCTCTACCCCTGCTGGACCCCCGACGGGCGCGGCGTGACGTTTGTGTCGAATCGGCAAGGCGGGTGCGACCTCTACACCCAAGCGCTCGACGAGAGCCACTGACTCCTGGCGACGTTCACGAGAAGCGGAAGCGATCGTCCCACAGCCGATCGAGCTTGCGCAGGGCCTGGTCGAGCGGTGTCGCGTGTAATCCCCCTTTGGAGTCGCGGAACGCAAGTCCGAGGCGAAGGAGCTTCCGGATCGCGTCGACAGCATCGAAGTTGATCGTAACACCGGTCTTTTCAAGCAGGTATTTCTCGATGCGATCATCAAGTGAGGACACGGTCAGGGGATGGTCATCGTCCGTGGCCCGCCAGAGAAAGAAATAGGCGAGTGCGGCCTCCTTGTACTCTTCGTCCTCCGCCGAATCGATCAACCGCGTCAGCACGCTCGCGTTGTTTGCGAGCGTCTGGTAATAGAGCCTGTGAATCATCGTCGCGAAATGCTTCTGACGCGCGCGTTGATGCCCGAAAAACGAGTTCACGCCCGCGCTGATGGGCGCGACCACAAGGCTGCCGGTCAGCGCGGGAGAGAACGCCGCAGCCATCGCGATTTTTAAACAGATCGTCGGGATGCTGACCACGAAAGGCGAAACCACCTGGGCGTAATCGATCTTCCGCATCCGGACCTTCGTACCCTGTTCTGGAAGGTACATTTCCATGTCAACATGTGGCACATCTTTGAATAGCCGCAGATACATGTGATTCGGATTAATGAGGCTGGCGAATTTTGAATCAGCCTTGAATTTGAGGACCACGAGCAGGCGCTGATAGGCGTCGAGGTGTACCGTTTGTTTGCGGAATTTGCTCTGAATCGTCCGCCGCTCCCGGGTAATCCGCGTATAGCCGCGGACGTAGACTCGGAGGTGCTCGAACAACTCAAAATTGGGGACGTAGTTCAGGCCCATCTCGTTGGGAGCCGACACGGCGTCTTCGAGAATATGATTGTCGAGCACGCGGTAATTGGCTTGCTCCAGCGTCTTCTCGAGCGGGACGAGGAACTCTTCGTCCGAGTGAGCATTGAGGGCGCGGGTGTGATCCGTGAGGCGGATATAGTCATTATCAGGATCGAGAGGTGCGTACAGTTCCTTGAGCTCGCGGAGCCGGTCGTAGAATTCGCTATGAAACGTGGCCCCCATGAACCGTCCCAGGGCGGTCAATCGGTCCCGATCTTCGGCCGACAGCCAGGGCTCGGCCATCAGCAGGCGATTGAGATCGCCCTGGCGAATGGGGAGCGAGCGTTCGCGGTTATCGCAGCTTGGAAGTTCGAAGAGCGTTTCCGGTTCGTCGCTGACGACCGTTTCGTCGTCAGCAAACGCCGAGGCTTCGGTCGCGGGTGTTTCGTCTTCAGGCCGAGTCGTCGTTGGCATCATGCGCCTCAAGGTGCGGCCACTGGGTCGTCAAACGCGCGTCGTTCAAGGTGCAGCCGCAATGACTTCTGGGTTGCCCGGAGCGCAGCCCGGGAACGCTGACCATTATATACCGAACGATGCATTGCGCGGACGATTTCGCTCGCGATGAGGCACGTTTTAGTGGCTTGGCCCCTTGCGCGGGGGGAGCAATTTGAGTACCATCGGCCGAACTCAATTTCGGACGCTCAACGTTCACCGACTGAGGAGAATCAAGACATGTCACCGTCGAATCGTCGTATGCCCCGCATTGAGACCCTGGCCGTCGCATTCCTGGCGCTGGTGCTTGGCCTGGGCTGGTCGTGGCGCGAGTTGGCGATGGCTCGTGAGAAGGCTGCCGAGGTCAAATCTGGGACGATCGCCCTCGATCAGGTGGAGATCAAGGACGTGACCGACAAGGGCGACAAGATTGGCAAAATCGGTGTCTATGTTGCCGGCGACACACCCGGGAGCCGGCAGTTTGTGACGGGTCGGTTCGTGCTGGAGCCCGGGAAGACGCCCCATGCGCCTCACACTCACATCGAGGAAGAGGTAATGATCATCGAGAGCGGCCACGGCGAAATCTATTGTGACGGCAAGACGACGAAGATTGGGCCGGGGTCCGTCATGTACACGACGCCGAACGCCTCGCACGGCATCACCAACACCGGCAAGGAGCCGATCGTGTTCTACTACATCAAATGGGCGGGCAAGGACGCGACGAAGTAAGGACCGCTGAAAAACGAGGAATGGAAGATGGCAGATGCGCGATGGCAGATTCAAGACGGCAAACAGACGAGCATCTCTCGGCACGGTTGAAGTTCGTCATCTGCCATCTGCCATTTCGCATGTGCCCGAGCCCGGACGTGCCATCCGCCACTCAACCCCCCAGGATCTTATCCATTCGCTGCACCACATCCTTCAGATGCGCGACGTCGCCATAGCCGACTTCGGCCGTAATCCACCCCTGGTAATCGATATCGAGCAACGCCTGGCGGATGGCGGGCCAATCGATTTCCTTGCCCTCGCCAAGCGGGTAGTCGAACCGCTTGGACTTGGCGTACTCCTTGATGTGGATTTTCTGGATGCGTTTGCCCAGTTCCCGGATCCACTCCTGGGGATAGCCGTACTCGACAACGTTGCCCACGTCGAAGTAGGCGCCGACCCAAGGACTCTCGAACTCGTCGATGTAGCGCGCGAACTCAGGCGGACTGAGGAGGAACTTGTTCCAGACCTCCTCAATCGCGATCTTGATACCGAAGTGTTCGGCATCGGGTAGAACCTTGCGGATGTTGGCCTGTGAGCGCTGATAGGCGTCTCGGTAGGAGACCTGCGGGTTGACGACGGCGGGGACGAGCAGCACGGTCGAACCGCCGTAGGCTTTGCAGTCGTCGAGCTCTTTGCGAATGGCCGCCAGGCCTCGCTCGACCACGGCGGGATCGGGGTTGGACAGCGTGTCCTTCCAGTGCTGGGAACCGCTCACGCCGTGGATCACGATGCCGGTCTTGTCGCGCGCGGCGAGAACCTCATCGCGATCGAGTTGATTGGGACTGATCAGCTCGACGCCGTCGAAGCCGGCCTCCTTCAGACGTTCGAAATGAGGGAGGATCGGTCCCTTGGTCACACCGCCGAGCATGAACGCCTTGCGCCAGGGCATTTTCTTGCCATCCGATTCTGCGCTCAACGCTGGCGACGCGACGAGTGCGGCGGCCAGAGCGCCGCCGGCGGTTTGGAGGAAGCCCCTACGGTCGATCGACTCCATGTTGCCCTCACAATGGGGGATTCGGGTTCTTGGGGGTAAACGGACCGGAGGCCAGCATAATCCGCGCGTGTTTCTCAAGCCAGGAGTTCGGCCAGCTTGGCGTCGAGAAGCTCACCAACCAGAGCCGGATCGGCTTTGCCTCCCGTCTGCTTCATGACCTGTCCGCGCAGGAAGCCTTTCACCGCGTCGGGCTTCTTCTTGCCCCCCTTGAGGTCTTCGATCGCCTTGGGATTCGCCGCGAGTGCGGCCTCGACGGCCTGGGCGATCACACTCGTGTCGGCCACCATTCCATATCCGCCCGACTTGATGATCGCGTCGAGCGGTTCTCCGGTTTCGATCAGCTTCGCGAGGACCTCGCGGCCCTGATTGGTGTTCAGCTCCTTGCGCTTCACACGATTGATCAGGTCAGCGAGCGTGTCGGGCCCAACGGGGAACTCCGCGAGTTTGAGCTTCTTTTCCTTGACCGTGCGCAACACGTCTTGCTGGATCCAGTTGCTGGCGAGCTTGAACTCGCCGGTGGCTTTGGCCACGGCGTCGAAGTAGTCGGCGACGTCCTGGCCCTGCTCGACGAGCACGTTCGCGTCGTAGGCAGAGAGGCCGTACTCGGTCTCGAACCGCTCTCTGCGCTGGGCGGGAAGTTCACCGACCGAGGCACGAACGCGGTCGATCCAGGCCTGGTCGACGACCACCGGGACAAGATCGGGCTCGGGGAAATAGCGGTAGTCCGCGGCCGTTTCTTTCTGGCGCTGCGGTTTCGTGATCCCTTCGGGGTCGCTCCAGCCTCGCGTCTCCTTGGGGGCGTCCTTGATCGTAAGGCCGTCTGCCTTCCATTTGGTGTACTGGCGCTTCGCTTCATACTCCAACGCGCGTTCGACGGCGCGGAAGCTGTTCAGGTTCTTGATCTCGACAATGGGCGTGGCAACCGTTTTGCCGTCTGCTGGAATATGCAAGTTGATGTTCGCATCACAGCGCAGGCTTCCTTCCTGCATCTCGCAGTCGGAGACACCGAGGTACCGGAGCGTCAGGCGAAGTTCCTCGAGGCAGGCCTTCGCGTCCTGGGCGCTGCGCAGGTCGGGCTCGGACACGATTTCCAGCAGGGGAATCCCCGCGCGGTTGAGATCGACCTCGGAGAAACCGCCCGCGCCGTGAAGCATCTTACCGGTGTCTTCCTCGAGGTGCACGCGCGTCAGCCGGCAGCTCCCGCCCCCGGATCCATCCTTTTGAACGGGAATGGCGAGCGATCCGCCCCGGCTAAATGGAAGGTCATACTGGCTGATCTGGTAGTTCTTGGGGAGGTCGGGGTAGTAGTAGTTCTTCCGGTCCCACTTGGTGAAGGGCGCGATCTCCGCCCCGAGCGCGACGGCTGTCTTCAGCGCAAGTTCAAACGCCTTGCGGTTCATGACCGGCAGCGTCCCCGGTAGGCCGAGCGAAACCGGGTCGGTCTGCGTGTTCGGAGGCAGGCCGAACTCGGTGCCGCACGACGAGAACATTTTGCTCTCAGTCAGGAGCTGCACGTGCACTTCAAGGCCGATGATAATCGTGTATTCCATAGATCCCTGACTTCAACGAGTGACTGCCCAATACTTACCCCGCAAATCCTCGACACCGGGGTTCAAAAGTGTGTCGGGAATCATGACTTCCCCAGGAGTGAGAAGCGGCCCGCGGGCCATGAACCCGTAACCGTCCAGCGGCATGAGCACCAAGCTGATGGAGTCGTAGAGATTCGGATCGTCCTCCATATCCTGCTCCAAAAAATCCTTTACATCATCATAGTGCTCATAATCCGCGTGCTCCCCACCTTGCTTGAACGCATCAGAGAGAAAGACAACGTGGATAGTTCCCCACTCCGGGCGGACGGTGATGAATACCCGATAGCTTTCGCGGGGCCATCCCTGACTTGCCGCAAATCGGTGGAGCGCATCCGCGACGCGGAATGCAGCTTGATCTAGGTTTGTTTCGACAGCCATGGTAGCACTCCGTTCGGCGTATCACGAAGCTGGCCCAAAACCGTGGTCGCCCAAAGTTGATCCCAACCGGGATCTGTGATATAGCGAAAATCAGTAAGTCTCTTCGACGTTATTAGCAACTCGTCCCAGTTCTTTTCGACGCCTCGCGGTCTTTTTATCCTCTTGATTTTACGTGAAAGTCCGGCGAGAACCAATAAACCCTCCAGATCGTGGGTCTCGAATGCGCTCGGAAGCCGTTCGAGATCGAGTCTCTTGCAGATGATAACTTTCAAGCGGATTTCCAAAGCGAAGAGCCCCATCATGACTGCCGAACTGTATCGGCCTGCCTGATAGAGAAGCTCTGCGTCGTTCAGTCGCTCGAGAGCGGATTTCTCGAGCTCAGAAGCAAGCGTGCCTAGTTTTGCGAACGAGCGCTCGCCCGCCATCACATCAGCTCCGGTCGCTTGGTGTGCCAGTCCGTCGCCTTCTCGAAAACACGGGCTGTTCGGAGGAGCGTCTCCTCCGAGAACGCCGGCCCAAGCAGTTGCAACCCAATAGGCAACCCTGATTTCGTCAATCCGCAAGGGATGCTCAATCCGGGAATCCCCGCGAGATTGGCGGTGATGGTGTAGATATCGGACAGATACATCGCCAGGGGGTCGGATGTCTTCTCCCCTAGCCGGAATGCCGGAGTGGGGGACGTCGGGCTGAGGATGACGTCAACTTCACCGAACGCGGCGTCGAAGTCGTTCTTGATCAGCCGCCGCACCTTGAGCGCCTGGTTGTAGAACTGATCGGCATAGCCCGCGGAGAGCGCAAAAGTACCAAGCATGATCCGCCGCTTGACCTCAGCACCGAACCCTTCGGCCCGGCTCGCCATCATCATCAGGACGAGCGGTGCGATGTCCTTCTCGTTCGGGTACTGCGGGCGAAAGTCCTCAGCCCGGTGCCCGTAGATCGTGCCGTCGTAGCGTGCCAGATTGCTCGAGCACTCGGCCGGCGCGACGAGGTAATACGCCGGAACGCCGTATTTGGAATGCGGTAGCGCGACTTCCTTCACGGTCGCGCCTGCCGCCTCATAGACCTTGATCGCCTCGCGGATCGCGGACTCGATCTCGGGGTCTAACCCTGCTCCGAGGAATTCGGGGACAACTCCCACGCGAAGCGACTCGGGAGGCGTTTCGAGCGAGGCGAGATAATCGGGCACTGGTAGGTTCACGCTCGTCGCATCGAGCGCATCGTGTCCGGCGACGGCCTTGAGCAGAAGGGCTGCATCAGCGACGTTGTGTGCGAACGGCCCGATCTGATCGAGCGAGCTCGCGTACGCGATGAGGCCGTATCGGCTCACCCGACCGTACGTCGGTTTGAGGCCGACGACTCCGCAGAGCGACGCGGGCTGGCGAACCGAGCCGCCGGTGTCCGTGCCGAGGGACAGCGGGACGCAGTCCGCCGCGACCGCGACGGCCGAGCCGCCCGACGAACCGCCCGCGATGCACTCCTCGTTCCACGGATTCCGCGCCGGCCCGTAGGCGCTGGTTTCGGTCGAAGAACCCATCGCGAATTCATCCATGTTCGTCTTGCCGAACAGGACGGCATCCGCCGCCTTCAGACGGGTGATCGCGGTCGCATCATACGGAGGGCGAAAGTTCTTGAGCATGCGGCTGCCGCACGTCGTAAGCTCGCCGTCAACGCAAAGCACGTCCTTGATGGCCACCGGCAGCCCCGCGAGCGCACCGAGCGGCTGACCTGCTCGCCGTTTTGAGTCGAGCGCGCGAGCTTGCGATAACACGACCTCGGGGTCGAGGTGAACGAAGGCGTTCAGCCGCCCGAGCCGTTCCGCCCGCTCAAGGTAGCCTCGCGCGAGCTCCTCCGACGTGATCGCGCCCGAGTTCAACTGTGCGAGCAATTCAATAGCATTCGCGCTGGCCATTCCCGGTACCTGCATCGTGAGAGGGATGACGTCGTAAGGTGAATCAACGTGCCGGGCTCGATCGGAATCCGGCCGAAGCGCCTAATCGAGAACCGCCGGAACCAAGAAGCCCTCGGAATTCCGTTTCGGGGCGTTGGCCAGGGCCTTTTCGCGAGGGAGGGAGGGGCCGAGAACGTCGTCTCGGAATACGTTGTGGATGTCGATCCCGTGCGCGAGGGGTTCGACGTTCGTGGTGTCGAGCTGCTGGAGTTGTTCCACGAATTCCACGATCGAATTGAGCTGCCCGGTAAAGGTTTGGAGCTCCTCGGGAGTGAGTCGCAAGCGGGCCAGGAGGGCGACTTTCGCCACCTCGTCGATCGACAGCGCCATGAGTGAAACCCATCATCGAACAGCGAAAACGTGATGGGAGCTGCTGAGATGCAGGCGACCCCCATGAAGAAGCCGACAGTCTGCCAGATTACTCCCGCCGGTTCAAGGTTCCCGGTGGTTTCCTCGAGCTCCGAAATCGTGAATCTCCGGTAGCGTCCGATCGTTGGTGCGTGCTCCTCACAATGTTACGGCCAGCACGGATCAACAGCAGAAGCGGCAAAACCATCTAATCTACGTAATTTTCACAGTTATGCCAGCTTTGCTCCGAGAGAGCCCCGAGATTTCCGAGATATCCGAAATATGCGATTCGATATTTGTTTGAGATCGCAACCAGTTGCTAGCGCGTGTGTCATTTTTCCCAGCGCTCGCCAGTTGGTGCGTGCTTGTGTCATAGGAGGTGCCCGTCGAGGGTGAGTGGCTTGGTCGAGCCCGCAAGGGCAACATCCCCAGTTCGTGCGGATAACCCAAACGCCCAGAGGCATCACCCTTGCTTCTTCGCGCGCCAACAGGCGAGCGCTTACGAGATTTACGAGATATCCGAAATATACCCCTGCACAGGTCATCGACGAGATGTACGAAATTACGCTCCGAGATTTACGAAATATCCGAAATATACCTCCGTACAGATCACCGAATAGGTGCACGGGCGGGTGGCCGAGGTCGAACCCGCAAGGGCAATGCCCCGGCCCGTGCGGGCGGCCCAAACCTCCGGGGGCATCGCCCTTGCGGGCTCGGCCTCGGCCACCCAACGTTTTCCATCTCCGCGCACCAACTGGCGAGTGTTTACCATTTTTCCCTGGTGCCCAACAGATTGTGCGTGAATGTGGGACACCCGGGGTGGCCGGGGCAGAGGAGGCCGGAAGGCCGATGTGCCCCGGAAGCGTCTCGCGGTCCACCGAGGCACGTGGAGCTGCGTTCCCCTTTGCCCCGGCCACCCATCCCGCTCGTTGGGGCGCACGAACTGTTGGGGGCCAGGCATTTTGTGTCCCGATCATGAACGTCCTTCACGAAGAGCGTGACTGACCATTCCAGGTCAGCGTTCCGGCGGGTCGGCTTGTGCTACGGTTTCCGGCTCGTTGGTGAACGGAGCGCATGACCCGTGATCTTGTCCGCTTCTCCGCCAGCGGTGGCCATCGGTCTTCTCGTAGCCCGCTTGCAGTCGTGCGCGCGGCCCCTATGCTATATGCTCCTGGTAACTCGTTGGTTCTTATCAGCCTCATAAGGCATAAATGTGGATTCGCGCTGGAGTTCGGACGATTTTTGGTGGCAAGGATTTCGTTATTTTTCAACGCGCCGGCAACATGCCAATTCCTCGCCTTCGGAGTTGATCCTGAACGTGTCCTTCCATCGTTCCCGCCCATCCCGGCGATTCGCGAGCAGGTGGATGGTACGACGAGCGCGGATTGTCATTCGTTCTGCGCCCCACATCTCGGCGCGTCGTTTCCGAGAGTACCTTGCAATCGGGCGGACCTTTCCCGGGCGAGCGGTTGGCTTGTCGGAAAACTGGGGTCACAATAAGGAGTCACGCTTCAGACCCGGAGATCCGACACGTTCATGGCCGCGACGACCTACGACCTGATTACCGGCGGGACGGGTTTGCTCGGCAGTCACATTGCCGAGCGTTTGGTGGCCCGCGGGCGTCGCGTAAAAGCGCTGGTACGGCCCACGGCACGGACGGATTTCCTGAAGTCGCTCGGAATCGAGCTGATCGAGGGTGATCTATCCGATCCGGCCTCATGTGCTCGTGCGGTCGAGGGTGCCGAGGTCGTCTATCATTCGGCGGCCAAGGTGGGCGACTGGGGACCCTGGCACGAGTTTCAAGTGGGCTGCATTGAAGCGACGCGCGATATCGCTGAGGCAGCGTCACGGGCGGGTGTCGCCAGGTTCCTCCACATCAGTTCGACGAGCGCCTACGGCCACCCCGCCGAAGGGGGCCCGCCGATCACGGAAGACGCCCCGATGGGACAGAACCTCTGGGTCTGGGACCCGTACACGCGCAGCAAGGTGGAATCCGAGCAGATCCTCTGGGACCTCAGCGCCCAGGGAAAGCTTGCGGTGACGGTGATCCGGCCGAGTTGGCTCTATGGGGAGCGTGACCGAACCACGACGGCCCGGATCGTCGAACGGTTGCGGCGGGGCCAAGTCCGCATTATCGGCCCTGGTGACAATCCCTTGAGCGCTGTGTATGCCGGGACGGTCGCCGAGGCCGCGCTTCTGGCGGCTCAGGATCCCGCGTCTGTCGGCGAGGCCTATAACATCACGAACCAGGGCCCGATCACCCAGTCGGAGTTCATGAACCTGTTCGCCGAAGCCTGCGGCGCCCGGCTCGTAACGCGGCACGTACCTTACCGTCTTGCATACGCGGCTTCGTTCGTGCTCGAAGCACACGGCCGCATGACCAAACGGGTCCGTCCTCCTCTGATCAGCCGTTACAGCACGTGGCTCCTCGGTCGTTACCTCGAGTACAGCACGGCCAAGGCGGAGTCGCGTCTCGGCTGGAGTCCGACGATCACTTACGAGGAGAGCATTGGCCGCACCGTGCAGTGGTATCTCGGTCAGGAACAGCCCCGACTCATTCAACCCGTTGCATGAACGCCCTCATTCCACTTCACAGCGCGGCCCGGGCCGTTTCATTCTGAGTGACGCGTGATTGTCCCCGTTCACAGCTTCGCACGAACGGCTCCAGGGACGAAGAGGAAACCGCCGCCGATCCTCGTCCCGAAATGCTTGACGCCCCGCGTTGACGCGCATTACGGTGTTGGGTCGAAAGATTCCCGGCCATCCCTGCTCATGCTTCTTAATGAGGAAGAGACAAAACCCGTGGCACGCGACAAGGTGGTGCTCGCCTATAGCGGCGGATTGGACACGTCCGTCGCCGTGAAGTGGATCAACGAAACGTACGGTCTCGACGTGATCGCGTACACCTGCGACCTCGGCCAGGGGCAGGACATCCAGGCCATCCGCGCCAAAGCGCTGCGCACCGGTGCGGTCGAGGCCATCGCGGAGGATGTGCGCAACTTGTTCGTTGACTACTTCGCCTTCCCGTCGCTCATGGCCGGGGCTCTTTACGAAGGCAAGTACCCACTTGCGACTGCGCTCGGCCGCCCCCTGATCGCGCAGCTCATGGTCCGTGTCGCGCGCGACCACGGTGCTGTGGCCGTGGCCCATGGATGCACCGGGAAAGGGAACGACCAAGTTAGGTTCGACGTGACGTTTCAGACGCTCGCCCCGCACCTGAAGATCATTGCACCCGTGCGCGAATGGAAATGGACGCGCACCCAGGAGCTCGAGTTCGCCGCCAAGCACGGCATCGAGGTCGAGGCGACCAAGAAGTCGATCTTCAGCACTGATCAGAACCTCTGGGGCCGTTCGATCGAGGCGGGGATCCTCGAAGACCCCTGGGTCGAGCCGCCGCCCGAAACGTTTCAGTGGACGGTCGACCCGAGAAACGCGCCGAACGAACCTGAAGAGGTGGAGATCCGCTTCGAAAAGGGGCGTCCCGTCTCGCTCAACGGCGAGGACCTCGACGGCACCACGATCATCGAGCGGCTGAACCAGATCGCCGGCAAACACGGCGTCGGCCGGTTCGACCATATTGAGAACCGCCTCGTCGGCATCAAGTCGCGCGAGATCTACGAGGCGCCGGCGGCGATCGTCCTGCACGAAGCGCATCGCGAAATCGAGTTCCTGACCCTGTCGAAAGACTCGCTCCGGTTCAAGACGCTGGTCAGCCAGCAGTATTCCGACCTCATCTACAACGGCCTCTGGTTCAGCGCGTTGCACCAGGACCTGATGGCGTTCGTCGTCTCGAACCAGCAGTACGTTTCCGGCACGGCGCGCGTCAAGCTCTACAAAGGGCACGCGATGATCGTCGGCAGGAAGAGCGACCACAGTCTCTACCGGCACGAGCTGGCGACGTACGAGGAAGGCGATCAGTACGACTCGTCGGCGGCTCAGGGGTTCATCAAGATCCACGGACTGGCGCAGACGACTCAGGCCAAGCACCAGTTGCTCAAGGGAAGCGGTGCCCACCTGGAGTTGCCGAGCATCATTCCGCCCGATCCCGACTCACACTGACGTTTGGCGCCGGGGGACTTGCCCACTTTTCAAGAGTTCTTGAGCGTGGGCCAGACTCCGTGTTGCCAGCGCGATGTGGAACGGGTGCGACGGGACGGCGTACTGTGCGTCTGAGAGCTGCCACGCCAACGCGAGCGCGGAGTGCCCGAGCTCGTCGTCACCCGAGGCCTGCCAGAACCAGGCCATCCCCAGAAGTGAGCGCCGATAAAGTTCGAGTTGCTCGACCACACGGTGCTCGAACAGGTATCGATAGGCGCCCGCGTCGCGCCGAGGATCAGG
>DAIDJG010000273.1 GCA_027451445.1 Singulisphaera sp. | reverse complement strand
TGCCGCTGAACGCGTTGTCGCCACATGCGTTCGAGGTTGGGATCTTTGGGACGTGCCATGAGCTACCTCCTGGGTTGGTGAATGGGAACCAACCTGGCAGCATAGCTGGTGTGGCAAGTATGGTTTTACCGTGCGCTTACGATGAACCCGCCGAGATTCGACAGCGCCGCGTGCCTCCCGGAGGCACTAACGGTCGCTCTCGCGTATCAGTCGAACGGTTTGACAGACCGTCGTGTTCTCGGTTTCCGATATTCACAGAGTGGCCATGATGTAATTGCTAACACTTTTATTGTCATATATGTATTAACAATATATAATAATAATGTAAATATTGTGTCTATTTAATTTGCTCGATGAGCGCCGGCGGGATGGGAATGGCTGCAGCGGTTGGATTCAGGCGCCCGTTCGATCTTCCAGAACAGACACTCGGGAAACTGCTTGCTCCAGAAGCCCTGCCAGCGCGCGATGGTTCGCCGGTCCAGCCCGAAGCACACGGAGAGAGCGCGGACACGGCATGGCGTCGGTCCCGACTGAGTGTTGCTGACGAGGATGATGGCGCTGAGAAAGACTGTTCGACCGAGGAAGAGTTCGGAAGAGTGGGCGGGCTGCACCCAGGGCCAACGCAAAATAAGTGTGTCATTATGTTCTATTCCACGCGGTGGTTTGGCGCCGCGTGAGTCCGCGATCTACGAACTCATTGAGAACCGGAGCCGTACCCGGCTTGGGCACTCGGACGCGAGCAGGCCATCCCAGCCACGGCATCCGGTCCGGAGAGAGTCTGTCCGGATTCAGCCTCAGTCACTCGTTATCTCGGAGAGGCGGCGGCGCGAATCAAGTTGCCTCCCTGATCATCAGAGATAAGGGGACAATATGCGCGCGGCCCCGTCCCTGAGCCGGGCCGCCAATCCGCGTTGATCGATCTGGTTGACGGTGATCGGTACCGAGTCGAGAAGCTTGGCCCGGAAGAGCTCGTCGAGTCGCTTGGCGAGCACGAAGCTGTAGCACTCGACGTTGAGCTCGAAATTAAGCCGAAGGCTTCGAGCGTCCCAGTTGGCCGAGCCGATGAAGGACCAGAGCCGGTCGACCACCATCAGCTTGGTGTGGTCGAACGGTGGTGGGGATAACCAGACCCGACAACGGCCCACCATCGCCTCGCGCAGCGCCGTCACGGAAGCCCACTGCACCAGCAGATGATTGTTCCGGCCCGGCAGCAGGATGTCCACCTGGACCCCGCGAAGCGCGGCGGTCTCGAGCGCGGCGACGAGGCGCGCATCGGGCAGGAAGTAGGGCGTGGCGATCGCCACGTTCGAACGTGCGCAGGCGAGCGCACCGAGGAATACTTTCAAAAGTCGGTCTTGGTCGTCGTCGGGCCCGTCAACGACGGTGCGGGCGAGCATGGTGCCAGCCACAGTGGGCGGAGCCGTCCAGGGATCGTCGCAGAGGTCTTCTCCTGTGGTGTGCATCCAGTCCTCGGCGAAGACGCGCCACAGGTCGGCGACCGCTGGTCCGCACACCCGGAAGTGGAGGTCGCGCTTCGGTCGCCGGGGGTAGACCCCGAGCAGGTAGTCCTCCAGGACGTTCATGCCCCCAGTGAAGCCCTCCCGGCCGTCCACGACCAGGATCTTCCGGTGATTGCGGAGATTCAAGTACGGAAACCAGCGCGGCGTCAGCGTGGGCAGGAACCTGGCGACCGGTATGCCTGCCTTGCGCAGCGGGCGGATAACCGACGGCCAACGATGTCGCGAACCGAAGTCGTCGATGAGGACGCGAACCTCCACGCCGCGCGTGACGGCGCGGCCGAGCGCGTCGATGAGGGGCCGTCCGGCACGGTCGCGGTCGAAAATGTACGTGCTCAACGCGACGGTGCGGGTCGCCCCGTCGATCGCCCGGATCATCGCCGGATAGGCCTCGTCGCCGCCCACAAGCGGTTCCAGCTCGTTCCCAGGCAGGAGCGGGGATCGGGTGACCTCCCCCACGAGCTGGCTCAGCGCCGCCAGGTGAGCGCCGCCAGGGCCAAGCGCCGCCTCGAGAGCATCGTCCCGGCACGCACACACAATCGGGACCAGGGAATGGAACCGTCCCCGTCGCAGGGCGCGCATCTTCCGATCGATCCGGTTTACCCCCAGGAGCACGTAAAGGACCGCACCCAAAACCGGGGACAGCCAGATGAGCCCGATCCAGCCCGTCGCTGCGCGGACATCGCGCTTGAAAAGGAGAACATGAGCCGATGCTACCACGGACACAACGAGGTCCATTCCGGCGAGAAAATAGGCCAGGTTCGAAGCCTCTGGTGCATTCATCGTCTCACCTGGTTCAGGACGCCGGCCCCCTGTCAGTCGTGATCCCCGTCGGCACAAACGCGCGGGCTACGGTCCGGCTAGAGGGCAACGGCGCCTGGTGACTTTCGAGCTGCTCCTTGAGGATCCTCAGTAGGGTGAGGAAGACACCCGCCACGACGGGACCGACGAACACCCCGAGCACGCCCATCTCGTGCAGGCCGCCAAGGACGGAAACCAATGCGAGGAGCGGGTGCATGCCGGCCGAGCCGTGCAAAACCTTCATCCGCACAAGGTTATCGACATTCGAGACGACGACGATCCCGGTCGCGAGCAGGGTGAGCCCTGCCGCGACGTGGCCTTCATACAGCATCCAGACCGACACGGGCAGCCACACCAGGGAAGGCCCGACCATTGGTACCATTGAGAGTGCAAAGGACAACACAAACAGAAGCACGAGCCACCTCATCAGCCCGAGGCCGAAGACCAGTTCGAGCAGTCCGAGGGTGATCCCAAGGGTAACCGCCTGCGCCAAGGCCGCGAGGATAGTCGAGAGCACGACGGCCCGGCAGATGACGGCGAATTGTCGACGGACATTCCGGTCGTGGTCCAGGCTGAGGGGCGTCAGATCCTCCCACGCCTGTACGATTGACGGGCCGTCCCTGAGAAAGTAGAAGCCGGCGACCGCGAACAGCACCAGACCGATCCCCGCCGCCGCAGCGCCGCCGACGGCTTGCACTGCTTTGCGGAAAAGTAACTGCTCGCCATCTCGGATCGCCACAGCGGCCCGGGTCCGCAAGTCGTCAGGATCGAGCCCAGAGAGTCTGGCGGCCCGCGTGAGCACATCATCAAATCGGTCCGGCGTTTGGACGGCCCGGTCCAAACGGGCAACAGCGTCCAGCGAGCGCCGGTAGGCCACGACGAAACCCAAGGTGGTCGGGGCCAGGACCATGAGGACGAGAACGGCCACGATCACCAGGGCTGAGACTCCGACTCGACCGCCGCAGCGAGCGGTCAGCCACTGGTGAAACGGGAAGGCGAGTAGAGCGAGAACCGCTGCCAGGAAGAGCGGGAGTGCCAGCGGGCGCACGACCTGGAAGAAGAGGATGGCGAAGGCGATGCAGACGCCCGCGAGCACGACAAGCGAGCCACGCGGCCGGAGCCGGCGACGCGATGAACGGCGACCGAAGCCGGTCGGTAATGTCGCCCGCGTCCTCATGCGGCGTTCTCCGCGGCGACGCAATGTCATAATTTACCCATCCTTATCGGTGTCGATCGCAACGAGCAGGTTTCGGAACCGATTCATTCACCCCCCTTTACTGGACGCTGGCCGAGCCCTGAAGTCGATGCAGCGACGCTGGTCGATTGTGGAATTCCATCAACGTGACTGGGACCGCGCCGGGGAACGGAGCAGCTTTACCATTTCGATGGCCGTGATCGGCACCAGGGAAAGCGGCAGAATGTAGAGCCAGTCGCCGCCCGGGTGGGCCGGGATGTCGAATACGGGGTGCGTCAGCGGCGACATCACCACGATGAACTGGAGCAGGGCCGACGCGGCGATGGCGCCAAACAGGTACGGATTGGAGAACGGGCCCAGCTCCGGCAGTGTATATCGCCGACTGCGGCAGGCAAAGGAGAAGAACAACTGTGTGAAGGCCAGCGTGCAGAACGCCGCGGTGCGCGCCCGGTGGATATCCTCTCCGCGGTCATACGTAAAGGCAAAGGCTGTCACGCCCACGGCCGCTATGAGGAACCCATGAACCAGGATGAGCAATCCGGCGCGAAGCGTGATCACCGGCTCGCTGGAGGGACGCGGCGGGCGACGCATGATGTCCCGCTCGGGAGGCTCGACACCCAGGGCCAAAGCGGGCAGGCCGTCGGTCACGAGATTGATCCAGAGGAGCTGGACAGCCGTCAGCGGCGCCGGCCAGCCAACCAGGGCCGCGACGAGCATGAGGATCACCTCGCTGGCGTTGCTTGCCAGCAAGTAGTGGATGAACTTGCGGATATTGTCGAAGATTCCCCGGCCCTCCTCGACGGCGCTGACGATCGAGGCGAAGTTGTCGTCGGTCAGCACCATGTCAGACGCCTCCTTGGTCACATCCGTGCCCGTGATGCCCATGGCGATCCCTATGTCGGCGGCCTTGACGGCGGGAGCGTCGTTGACGCCGTCGCCGGTCATCGCGACAACCTGCCCGCACGCCTTCCAGGCCCGCACAATACGCAGCTTGTGCTCGGCTGAGACGCGGGCGTAGACTGAGACCTCCTCGACCGTGTCGGCCAGTTCGTCATCGCTCATCCCGTCGAGTTCTTGTCCCGTCAGGGCGCGGTCGTGCCCGTGGGCAATCCCGAGTTCGCGGGCGATCGCCAGTGCCGTGGCCGGGTGGTCGCCGGTGATCATGACCGGCCGGATGCCCGCCGCGAGGCAGGTCTGGACCGCCGCCCGGACTTCCTCGCGTGGCGGGTCGATCATGCCGACCAGTCCAACAAAGACCAGGTCCTCCTCCCGGTGGGCGGTCTCGTGGCCGGGGTCGGGGTGATGGCGGTCGGCCAAGGCCAGTACGCGGAGCGCGCGGGTAGCCATGTCGGCCGCCGTCCGCAGAATCTCGGTGCGCCGACCGGGCGTCAGTGGCTCGATCCGGCCGTGCCGCCACTCCCGGTCGGACCGGGCGAGGATGGCCTCCGGTGCCCCCTTGGTGTGCATTGTGGCCGAGTCGTCAGGCCCGCGCACGAGGACCGACATCGCCTTGCGCTCGGAGTCAAACGGGATCTCGTGCAGGACGCGGCCCTCGTGGTCGTGCGCATGGACGTCCGCCTTGCGTGCGACGACGACCAGCGCCCCCTCGGTCGGGTCGCCGATGACCTGCCAGCCCTGGCCGCCGTCCGGGCGCGGGTCGACCTGCGCGGTGTTACACCACGCGGCGATCCGCAGAGCCCGCATCAGGTCAGGCCAGTCCTGCGGGTCGATCGGCTCACCGTGTCCCCCGGCGTTCGCGGTGCCCCGGGGATGGAAGCCACCGCATGGCTCGTAGCCGGCGCCGCTGACGTGGTAGTGGGCGCTGCCGGTGACGACCTCGCGTACCGTCATCTCGTTGCGGGTAAGTGTACCGGTCTTGTCCGAGCAGATCACAGTGACAGAGCCCAGGGTCTCGACGCTCGGCAGCTTGCGGATGAGGGCATTGCGCCGCACCAAGCGCTGTAGGCCAATGGCCAGGGCCAGGGTCACGACCGCCGGCAAGCCCTCGGGTACCGCCGCCACCGACAGGCTGACTGACAGGAGGAACGACTCCATCAGTGCCCCACCGCGAAGCAGTCGGAGCGCGAAGATGAGCGAGACCACGGCGAGCACTACGACGATGAGTGTCCTCCCCAACTCGGCGAGCCGCCGCTGGAGGGGGGTGGGCTGCTGCTCCGTGCGCCCGAGCATGCCGGCGACCCGGCCGAGCTCAGTCTCCATGCCGATCGCAACGACTACCGCCTCGCCCCTCCCGGCCGTCGCCGCCGTGCCCATGTAGACCATATTCCGTCGATCGCCGAGCGGCGTCTTGGCGTCGAGCACCGCGTCGGCCTGCTTCGCCACGGGGATCGACTCACCGGTGAGCGCGGCCTCTTGAATGCGAAGGTCGAAGGCCCGGATGAGCCGGGCGTCGGCCGGGACGCTATCCCCGGCCTCAAGAGCGATTCGGTCGCCGGGCAAGAGGTCGCGGGCCGGCAGTGATTGGAGACGCCCCGCGCGGAGTACCTTGGCGATCGGCGTCGAGAGCCGCTGTAGGGCCGCCATGGCCCGTTCGGCCCGTTCCTCCTGGATGAAACCGAGGATGCCGTTGAGCAGTACAATGGTCAGGATCGCCACCGTATCGATGACGTCGCGCATCACGCCGGAGATGACTGCGGCAACGATCAGAATTCCGATGACCGGTTCGAGGAACTGGCTCAGGAGTCGACGCCAACGTGCTGGCGCCGGTGGCTCGGCGAGGCGATTCGGGCCGGACTCGGCCCGGCGTTCCTCGACCTCCGCCGCGTCGAGCCCCCGATCAATGCGGACCCCGAGACCTGCCGCAACCTCTTCAACCGGCAGAGCGTGGGCCGGCGTTGCCCGTAGCGTTGGTTGCTTGGCCATCGGGGCCTGCGTGGTCGCGGCACGCCTCATGAGTTACCGCCATTCCTCCCGGTGATCGCTCTGGGATCGCGGTTCATTTCCGGCCGCGCGGCGCAAGAAAAAACCCCGGTGATGCGAACATCCGCACCTCGGGGCCGTCGCGACCGTATCGCCGGCCCATCATGAGCCGGGTAGAATGATTATGATACATCTCTCCGGGATCATAAATCAATCCGAATCCCGGATCATTGCCACAGTGATTCCAGCGTCCTGCCAGCGCAACATGGACGAGAAACCAGCTCAAGGCTTGCTCGCCGCGGTTGCACTGCGGTCCGGTTGCCTCGGACCGGAATCGTGCATGAGTCGTGCGTCGCGATAATCACCATGCGGCACAGACCCGGCTCACTGAGTTCGCCGCCAGATCCCAGTGAGCGCTCATAAGACGCCGTTTGGTCAGCGCTTAGACGATCTGAATCTTTATTGAGCGGGTTGTTCGCTGTCGTTTGAGCGACGCTTGCGGCTGGCCCGTTCCCGGGGTACTTGGTCCACGTAAAGGATAAGCGTCACGACGAGCGCAAGGCTTGCGAGCATCGCGAGCGCTTGGAGTGCTGGCGCAGCCACGCTGTGGCTCACATTATGGCTCAGCAGCGCGAAGAGCAGCCACACGCCCGTCGTGATTTGCAGCCATCGGCGACGCTTTCGTCCCTCCGGCGACAGTTCGCGCTTGCCATGAGAAGCTGTCATTGAAGGCTCCTTTGGCGGACAAGTTGGGTTGATCATTTCTTTTACATGTGAATCTACCGAATATGTCATTTATGATGATCCAATCAGAACCAAGATTTCCTCGGTGCTCTACGCTCGGTTTGCGTGTAGGCAGACCACGCAACGTCCCCGGCGCGAGGTGCAACAAAAAACCCCGTCCGCGCGTTTGAAACGCGCAGCGGGGCGATCATTGCAACTCCCTGGCCCATCTTGAGCGCGAGAGGTTAATACAGAGTATGCCAATGGCTATCTTGCGGCAAGTCCCTACACGCGATTTTTCTTACGGCGTTGAACGCGGAATGAGCGAAATCTGTACAGGATAGCAGATCGCACTGCAACGGCGCACCCGCACCGATCTATTGACGCTTCTGGCCGTGGCGCTGGCTCTTGTGAGCTCGTGGACGTTTGTCGAGATCTCTGACGAAGTCGCCGAGGGTGAGACGCGGGGATCGACACATGGGCGGTACGCTCGCTTCGAAATCGAGCGACGCTGCAGTCCCGATCGGCCCGCGCTGGCTGTTGGAGGACGTGCGCGACGTTTCGGCGCTCGGCGGGAGGTCGGTGCTCATCCTCGTAACAGCAACGGTTGTGCTGTATTTCCGGCTCCTCCGCGCATTCCACAGGATGTGGCTGGTGCTCGCCGCAGCGGTCGGCGGACATCTGCAATGATCTGCGGACCCTGTCCTTCGCAGTCTGGCTCAGTCGACGCGTCCAACGGCGGGTCCATCAGAACCTGGCCTTCGCCTTCGGCATGATCGGTCTGCTGGTGCTCGCCTGGTTCTTTGGCTTACCACTCTGGATGGGCGTCGTGGGGCATGAGGGGAGCACGTTGCTCGTCGGATTGAATGGACTGAGGCTGCTGTGGGAATCTCCGCCTGACTAGAGCGCCTAACGGTCTCATGGCGCACGCCAATTCGGGAGGGCGAGGCTCCGTCCGAGCCGATGGATCATCGCGAGCCGCAATGCGGGAAGGCCTGTCACACGCGATGTTCGGAGGACTCGAAGACTCATCCTCCGAACAAGGCTGGCTCGGACGGAGCCTCGCCCTCCCGACTGTGCGCAACGCAACCGTGACGCGCTCTAGACCATTGCAGGCCCGGATCGCACAACGGCCTCTTGATGCCACGTGCACGATTGCTCTGTCCCGAAAGCGGGCGCGGAAATTGCGACAGGCAGAGCCCGATGACGGCCGGAGTCGGTCTCGATTTCCGCGCTCCCCTGACTTATGGGAGAGACTCCCATCAGGTACCGTTCGTGATCGCCTCCGGGCTCAGCTTCGCGGCCGGGATCGACGACATTCGAAGGTTTCGTCGATCGAGTGCGGGCCATTCCGCAAATACGACGGTGTATCAAAGTCGCGCGAAAACGGGTGTGTTCAGCGCCCCACCACGCTCAGGCCATCCTTGATGCGGTCGCTGGGATGGAGGATGACCCGATCGCCCTCGCGGAGCCCGTCCAGCACCTCGGTCTCCAGACCGTTGTCGTGGCCGATTCGCAACAGCCGAAGCCGTGCTTTCCCGCGCTCGAATAAGAACACGGCCCAGCCGCCCGCGACACGGAAGAGCGCACCTGCGGGAATCTTCCGCACGTCCTTACCCTCCCAGATGACGATGCGCGCTTCGACCCGGAAGGCGTCGCCGAGAGTTGGCCGCCTGGCCGGGGGATCGATGATGTCGATCAGGACATTCACGCGCTGTTCGTCCACGCCTAATGCCGACGTTTTGGTAAAGGCCGAGGGCTCGACGATCCGCACGCGGCCCCGTAGCGGAGCGTCGCCTCCCCAGTGTTCCAGGATCACTTCGGCTCCCGGCCGGACCTTGACGGCGTCCTCGGAGAGCACGTCCACCTCCACTTCCAGGTCGGTGGAGTCGCCGACTTCGAGCAAGCGGGTCCCCGCCGAGACGACCAGCTCGCTTTCCTGAAACACGCGCAGCACGCGGCCGTCGACCGGCGCACGGATCTCGAATCGCCCCGCATCCGGCTCACCGGCCGACGCCGGTCGCGTGCGAACCAGCGCGGCGCGGGCCAACTCCAGCTCGAAGTCGGCGATCCGAGCGGCGAACTGGGCCGCCCTCGCGTCCTCGTGGGCAACCCGGAGACGATGCTCCGCGTCGTCGAGTTCCTGGTGAGTCGCGCTACCTCGCTCGTAGAGTTTCCGGATCCGACCGAGATTGATCTCCGCAAGCTCGTAAGAGGCCTGGGTGCTGCGGAGTTGCGGCACCGCCCGTTCCCTGGCTGCCTCCGCCCCTTTGACGCGTGCCTCGGCCTCGGCCAGCGCCCGGGCATCGAGCAGCGCCGGCTCGCTGGGCTCGATGGCCGCCAGTAGGGTTTTTCGCGCACGGAGGCTGTCCCCCGAATGAAGCTCGATTCTCAGGAGCCGACCCGCCAGTGGCGACGAGACCACGTACCGTTCCCGAATGCGGGTCTTCCCTTCGTGGTCCACGGTGACTGATAAATCACCACGCTCCACCCGCGCGAGATCGACTTCCACGGCGGAAGGGACGAATGCCCACCAGACCAACCCGACCACCCCAAGGACTAGCGCAACCAGCAAGACCTTCGATACCGACAGCTTCACGAGTGTGCTACTCCTTGCTCTTGAGAACGGCGATCAGGTCGAGTCGATCGAGTAGCCGACGTGACGCCAAACCCGACGCAAGGGCCGCAGCGAGCGTCACGGTTGCGGCAAACCCGTAGGTCGATCGCGCAATCCGAAGTGGAATGCGAAACAGCTCGGTATCGTACGCCAACCCGATGACGAGCGCCGCGAGGCCGTAGCCGAGCGCCAGGCCGATCGGGATGGCGATGAACAGCAACATCGCGAGCTCACCCAATAGGATGAGGGAAATCTCACCGCGAGTGAAGCCGATCACGCGTAGCGTCGCCAGTTCTCGGGCGCGCTCCGAGAGCGTGATGCGGGCGGCATTGTAGACGACGCCAACCGCAATCACACTCGCGAAGAGGACGTTGAACAGCCGCATACGGAGCAGGTTCTCGGCGATTGTCTTGCGGAAGCTGGCCAGGGTCGCCCCTTTGATCGCCACACCCGACACGCGGGGCGAACTCTTGAGCTCTCGGTAGAGCGCGTCCATGCGCTCGGGGTCGACGGCGAGGAACGCGCCCGAGATCGTGTCCCCTTCCTCCATCAAGCGGTTCGCGGCCCGGATGTCCATGTACACGGCGATGCCCGCGAAGTCGGCCACGAGCCCGGCCACCGGCACCTTGCGCACCGGGCGCCGGCCTTCGAGCACCTCAATGGTTACGGTGTCGCCGACCCCGACCGCCAGCACTTCTGCGAGCTTCTCGGAGAGGACGACGCCGGCTGCGGGCAGCGGAATTTCGCGCCGGTTGATGTCCAGCACGCGATAGAGCCGCCCCCCCGGTTGAAGTGCCATCACGCCGAGCCGTCGCGAACGGTATTCAGAACGCACGCGTGCGGGTAGGCTTCGATACGGCTCGCAATTCTGCACGCCGGGCAGGTGCGCGAGATCCGATAAGGCCCGCGCACCTGTCGCCTCGACAAATGCGACGCTCACATCCTGGCGCTGGGCGACCGAGAACTGCGATTCCATCGCATAGTCGACGGCGTCGACCATGAAGTTGCCGAGAATCAGCACGGCGACGGCCAGCGCGATGCCGAGGATCGAGAGCAGCGACCGCACCGGCTGACGCTCCAGGTGGCGCAGGATCATGCGGAAGGGTGGGGCGAAAACGCGCTGGAGGCCGAGTCGTTCGATGACGGTCGGACGATACCGGACCGGCAGCTCGGGCCGCATGGCCTCGGCCGGAGCGAGGCTCGTCGCGCGTAAGACCGAGGCGAGCGTTCCCCCCACCGCGGCACCGCTGCTGGCCAGCACGGCGAGCGCCACGACCTTGGGATCGAGATAAAAGGTGAACAGAGGGAAATGGAAAAAGTGGGTGTAGAGCTCCGTTACGGAGCGGCCAAGCCGGGCACCAACGACGGTGCCCAACAACGCACCCAACCACACGATCACCAGGACCAGCTTGAGGTAGTGCCAACCCACCTCCGACCGCGTGTATCCGAAGGCCTTCAGCGCCGCGATCTGTTCGCGCTGCATGCCAACGAGGCGCGAGATCACGACATGCAGTAGGAATGACGCCACCACCAGGAAAATCGTCGGCACGACGAGCGCCATCCCGCGCAGTTCCTTGAGCTCATTGGCGATGAACTTGTGCGACGGCTGATCTTCGCGCCCAAAGGCCCCGAGCCCTCCGTAGCGATTAAGGAGCCGGTCGAGCCGCCGGAGGACCTCCGGCTCGGAGGCACCCGGTTCCAGGGTCAGGCAGACATCATTGAACGCCCCTTTCATGTCGAACGCCGCCGCCAGTTCCGTCTCGCCCATCCAGAAGACCCCGTAGCGCCGGTCATCGGGGAGGATGTCGCCTTCGTGAATGAGGTAGACGTACTCGGGAGACAGGGCCACGCCAACGATGCGGAGTCGTTCGCGTCGGCCGTTCAGGATCGCGTATACCGAATCGCCTGGCTCGAGGCCGTGCGCCTGCGCAAACCCCTCGCTGACGAGCACTTCTCCCTCGCGGCCCGGCGCGATCGCCCTGCCGCTACGGAGGTAGCGATCGTTAAGCCCAGGCCCCGCCTCGTCCGGAATCGAGACCAAGCGGCCCATCGCGGGCTCCGGCAGGTCCGGCACATCGAGCGTCACGTGCTCGACGATACGCGTCTGCACATGAGCAATCCCAGGGATCTCGGCGATGCGCGTCGCCAACGAGTTCGGCGCTCGCTTCAGGTGCGCGAACACATCGGCGAAGCGGTACCGCTCGTAGTACGCCTCCTGGGTGCGCCGGATCGAGCTGAGCGTGCTCCGCGACATGACGAAGGTCGCCACGCCGCAAGCGACAACCAGTCCGATCGCCACGGCCTGCCCCAGGATCTGACCCAGGTCGCGAATGAGCTTGCGGTTCAGAGCCGTCATGTCATGCTCGGATCACCAGACGAGTTCCTTGACGACGGCCTTCTGTGCGTTTCGGCGCTCCCCGGAGACCCGCCCGTCGGAGAGTGTGATCACACGGTCGGCTAGGTTCGCGATAACGGCGTTGTGGGTGATCACGGCCGTGGTCGTGCCCAGTTCTCGGTTGACCCGCTCGATTGCCTCCAGCACCACGACCCCCGTCTGGACGTCGAGCGCGCCCGTGGGCTCGTCGCAGAGGAGAACGTCGGGCCGCTTGGCGATCGCCCGGGCGATCGCGACACGCTGCTGTTCGCCGCCGGAGAGCTGCGCCGGGAAATGGTCGAGACGGTGCGCGAGGCCCACTAACTCGAGAGCTGTCTCGGGCGTCATCGGATCGCTGGCGATCTCGGTGATCAGGGCAACGTTCTCACGCGCCGTGAGACTCGGGATCAGATTGTAAAACTGAAAAACGAAGCCGACGTGCTCCCGTCGATAACGGGTCAGCGCGACGTCATCGGCGGCCGTGAGATCATGGTCACGGTAGCGGACGGTCCCTGAGGTGGGCACGTCGAGCCCGCCGAGGATGTTGAGCAGCGTGGACTTGCCGCTCCCGGAAGGCCCGAGCAGGACAGTGAATTCCCCCTGATACAAGTTCAGGTCAACCCCGCGAAGGGCGTGGACCTCGACCTCACCAAGCCGGTACACCTTGGTGATCCCGCGCGCCTCGAAAACAGCGGCCGGCGGGGCAACAGCTAGAGACGCTAAGCGCAGCGGCACCGCATCTGGATTCCGAGGCATCCTCACTCCTCAAGAGACAGTGCGCCGCCCGCTGGTTCCGACCTCGAA
>DAIDJG010000272.1 GCA_027451445.1 Singulisphaera sp. | reverse complement strand
GCCTACGCCGACCGACAACTCGGCTCGTTGTTCGACTCGCTCGGCCGCCGCGGTTTGCTCGAAAACACGCTGGTGATCATCACGTCCGACCACGGCGAGCATTTCATGGAGCATGGTTTCCAGGGTCATGGCCTAAGCGTCTATAACCGGGAGGTCCATGTTCCGCTCCTGATTCTCCCGCCAGCTTCGGCAACGGCCGCTCCTCGCGTCGTCAACACTCCGGTGAGCCTGCGCGAGGTCGCCGCCACCGTCTCGGACGTCGTTGGCCTCGGGACCGGCTCACCGTTTCCCGGTAAACCGTTGACCCGCTTCTGGAAGTCCGAAGATGCGGAGCCAGATCTCGTGCTCTCCGAAGTCGAGCATCAAACGTCTTATTCCCCGTCGCCCAACATTCCGGCGACTCTCGGGCCGGTCCAGGCGTTGGTAGCTGAAGGGAAGGCGTACATCAACAACGGTACCCGCGAGGAATTGTACGACCTCTGCGCCGATCCACTTGAATCGCACAATCTTGCCAACGAACCGGCGCTGCACGACACGCTGGAGCGCCTTCAAGGATCGCTGCGGCGGACACTCGAAGGTGCGGATTCCGCGGCGGGGCGAAGTACGCCGTAGGCCGCGGTCGCCGAACGGATGAGAGAAACGTCGGAACGGAGGACGCGTCAGGTCGTGCGCGCGGTTTCCCTTGGTGTCCGATGACTTCGAACGCGACTCTCGAACGATCGGCTCGCTGGCGTCGGGAGCGTCTTTCGCATTATCCTGACGCTGTCTTCGACCTGGGCTCGAGATCCCGACGCGAGGACCACAGACGATCGATGCACCAACCTGGAAGCGCTTCCGATGCACGCGCGAACGCTCGTCCTGCTGACCCTCCTGGCTTCGTCGGGCAGCCTCGTACTCACCGCGGCATTCGCGGAGGATCCATCGTCGAAGCCGATTCCGGCGTACAAGGTCGTCGCCGATTGGCCCAGTCCGTCCAGCCCGATCAAGCTCGGAGAAGTGTCGGCGGTCGCGACCGATGCCCCTGACCGCGTGTTTGTCTTCCACCGAAGCGAGCCTCCGGTGGTGGTGTTTGACCGCGATGGGAAGTACCTCCGTTCGTGGGGCGAGGGATTGGTGAAGAAGGCCCACGGTATGCGGATCGACCGCGACCAGAACGTCTGGATTACCGACGTGGGGCATCACCTGGTGCGCAAATTCGACCATGAGGGTTCCCTCTTGATGACCCTTGGCCGCCAAGGGATGCCCGGCGCAGCGCCTGATCGCTTCAACCAGCCGACCGACGTCGCGATCACTCCTTCGGGCGAGTTCTTCGTCGCCGACGGCTACGGTAACGCACGGGTTGTGCGGTTCGCGAAGGATGGACGGTACATCAGCGAGTGGGGTTCGAAGGGTAAGCGCGAAGGGCAGTTTCACCTGCCACACGCGATCGTTGCCGACGCCGACGGCCGGATCTATGTGGGAGACCGTGAGAACGACCGCGTTCAGGTCTTCGATCCTCAAGGCAAGTATCTCGCACAGTGGACCGAGGGCGGAGCGCCTTACGGCCTCTTCCTCACCGCGGATCGCCGCCTCTTCGTCGCCGACGGCCGCGCCGACCGTGTGACCGTCCTCGATCGCAACGGCAAGGCTCGGCAACACTGGGGCTCGACCGGCGCCGGGCCGGGTCAGTTCGATATGCCTCACGCGGTCTGCATCGACTCTCAGGGCGATGTGTACGTCGCCGAGATCGACGGGCGGCGGTTGCAGAAGTTCACGGCGAAATAGAGCGGTTGGCAATTCAGTCCGGTCTCCCCAGACGGCGAATCTCCGCGGCGATTCTAAAAATTTAGTATTTTTAATAGGCTATATTTTACTGCATGTCTGAATCACGCCGTGCATATAACTTCAACCAGGCATCGAGAGTCGACTTTCGCTCCGCGAAAGCCAATTCTTTCGCGGAGCGAAAGTCGACTCTCGATCCCGACGATCAGGGCGCCGCCGCGATCTCGTCGACGACCCGCTCTCCCTCAAAGCCGAAGCGACCAGACGCCCACCCGTACGACCATTGCACGGTACCCCGCATCGCGTTACCGCGAACGGTCCCCTGGTAGGTCAGTTTATAGGCTTGCCCGATGTATTCACCGTCGACCTTGACGCTGAGAACACCTTGGTCGAGCGCGACTTCCTTCGCGAGCCGTTTCTTGCCATCGGCGACGTACAGGCCCTTCAGTCCGTTGCCGTCTCGCGAAATCGTTACCACGCATTCGCGCGACTTGCCGTCCGGCGGCACACACCGCAATGTCCACGTGCCGATAGGATCATCGGGCGAGGCGGCCTTACTCGGCGAAACGAGCGAGCACGCTGCGAGTAGTAGGAACGAGAAGCGTCGCGCGCAATGCTGGTGAATCCGCAGCATGGACGTGCCTCATGCGTCAGGTAGCCGTAGTGGGAGGTGACGAAATGACCCGGGTTGGTAACCCTTCAGGGGTTAAGCCTGGGGTTGTTCCAAGGCCGAGCTGATGACGTGGTTTCATCTCGCAACTCTTGCGCCAGATCATTTCGTTCGCGATCTAACCCTGGCAACGTCCGATGCGAAGCCGGCGCATCACGGCCCCCGCTCACATGGCATGATCTTCAGGCTATGGGAGCGATTTACGTTTGGACGACGAACGACGCAGTATCACCGGGCGTCGGCGTCTTCGATGTTCAGATCAGCCGGCAGGCCAACTCGGCCGAGTCGTGAGTTTCGACCGTATGATCGGCCTCAAGAACTTGCGCAAGTCGCTCGCGACGTGCGCTCAATGTCAACGGTGAAGGCGCTCCTGACTGCGCGGCCGTCGCCTGCCGTTCGGCGGCTTCTCTATGTATTGGAGTCATAACGGGTCCGTCGCGATCGCTTCGTTTCCATTTCGCGTGAGGATCGCGTTGAAGACCTGGGGTGAGATCGTGTCTTTCAGGAACCGAACGTGCCCGTCCCCGAATAAAGCGTTGAAGCCGTCTTTGTGGTGGCTTCCAAGTCCGTTGAGAGGCAATGGTACGTCGAAGGGCATATCCTGCGGCTTCGTCCACGGAACCTGGTGACGTAGTTCGCCGATCAGGAGCGTCGTCGCGGTCCCGTCGGTAAAGTCTCGGAGGGACAACGGCTTGAAGTCGGCGGTAAAGGCCGTGTTTGGACCTACGACGGCGACGTAACTCGTCATCCCGTTATCGAGATCATCATGGCTGGGACACCGGTAGACGTTGGGCATTCTGTCGAGCAACGCGAGATTGTGCGGACTGTTCCAGGGCTCGTCGAGCTGGAACTCCGAGTAGAGCGAGCCCGACTCCAGATAAGAAAGGATCGCGACGCGCCAACTCAGAAGAGGCTTGCCATTGCTGTCGCTGATTGCAGCGGTTGGGAGGACGCCATGCTCGCTCAGGTAGTTGTGCATGGCCAGGCCGATTTGCTTGAGGTTGTTGACGCACTGGGCCCGCCGCGCCGCTTCGCGCGGGTGGATCGCGGTTTGAGCGAGAAATGCGTATGTGAGAATGCAGCTCATTACTCCGAGCACGATTCCCGCGATCGCCAGTTTGCGGCCGCGAAGCCGTCCCCCGCTTTGGCGGATCTCTTTCAATGCGGCGAGGCCGACCACAATGGCCGGCAAGCCGCTCAGGCAGCCGATGAAGAAGAACGTGCTCAAGAGGATGCTGGTGATCGCCTTGCGGCAGGTGGCCTGCACGGGCGGTTCAGGGGGGATGTAGAAAACCTCCGCCGCCCGTGGTGCTGCGGGCACAGTCAGGACGTGGCCGCAGACCGAACAACGGGCGCGACGCCCGGCGTTCGTGTTGTCCGTCTCAAAGGTTTGCCCGCACTCGCAGGAAACGACAATCGACATGACGCGGGTCCGAAATGTAGGCGCACGGAGATCCATTACAACTGTCGAAGGGCCATGTTCGCATGGTAACCGAGCTGGCGGGTGCCGCACAAGCGATTCGCCAGCGAGCGTGCCATGAACCGTTACGCCCCGAGATCTTCGTCCTCTAAACCGGTTGCTGGTCGAGTCGAAAAAACGTCGCGAAGACACTTGACGTCCATGGCGAATTTATGTACACTAACAGGGTGGCCGCCAGCCACAAACGATTCACCAGCGAGGACGCGCCGGAGATGGGTCGATCAGGGTTCCCGAGCCCGACCGCTTCCTTTTGTGCAACCGCGAGTTCGCACCAAACCGTGCTGTACGCCGGGGAGGCGCCGCGTCGGCGAGAGGGGAAATCCAAGAGCAGCGGAAAACGGGAGAGTCCTGGGCCAATGCTCCTGAGAGCCATTGAGTTTTGCGTGAGTCCCGCTGCGGAGCGTTCAGTCCCATCCCATGACGATCAGCCTTCGTGGTCATGGGCGGCGATAGCCATATTTGGCATGTTTCGTGCGGCATGCGGACCGTCGATTTTGCAGTTCGCCCTCGAAAACCATTCGATAATGGTTTCTCCGCGAAACTCCGAAACTCTGAAATTGAGGAAAGGAAAGGGGTTATATATTTCGGAGTTATTCCCAAACTCCGAAACTCGAAAAGCCTGATCAAGCTGAATCCGCAGTGTTTCCGGCGACTGCCGAAACGAAGGCGGCGCCTCGCGATCCTCAATCCTGTTAGGGCTGAGCAACGCAAAACCCCTTTGATCGTGTTCGGCGAAGCGTCGCTAAAACCGGAAAACCGTTGATGTGCTAAGACGTTACACGTTTCGTCCGGCCGGCGGAGAGTCCTTTTGGAGAACGAGTTCACTGACGGAGATCAAGGGTGGCAACTCGTTTCGTCATCCAAGACCGCCACGCTGAATAACCCGCCGTATGAATCAAGGTGGGAGCGGCCGGGTCAGTGGACGGGTTGGCGGCACGGAGGGAGGGCTGTTATTCTATTTGTCGTTTGACACGGACTTGCAAGTTGGCTCCGAGAACCACACACCGATGTCTGTCGCCTCGACGCCTTCGCTTTCGTCACGCATCGTTTCCGAACTGACGGCAATCGTCGGGGCGGAGAACGTGTTACACCAGCGCGATGAGTTGGTGGTGTACGAGTGCGATGGGTACGTGATCGAAAAAAGCGTGCCGGACGTCGTGGTCTTTCCGACGTCGACCGAGCAGGTTGTCGGGGTGGTCAAGCTTTGCGAGCGGCATCAGTTGCCGTTCGTGCCGCGGGGGGCTGGGACGAGTCTGGCGGGAGGGACGCTGGCGGTCGGCGGGGGCGTGATGCTCTGCTTGACCCGCATGAAGCGGATCCTCGAGATCAATACGCGGGACCGATACGCGATCGTTGAGCCTGGGGTGGTCAACCTCTGGCTGACCCGTGCGCTGGCGGGAACGGGATTTCATTATGCGCCGGACCCGTCGAGCCAGAGCGCGTGCACGATCGGTGGCAACGTGGCGACAAACTCGGGCGGTCCGCATACGCTCAAGTATGGGGTGACGGTGAACCATGTCCGGGGGGTTGAGCTCGTTCTGCCGGACGGATCGGTCGTCCAGGCCGGCGGAGTAACGGAGGATAACCCCGGGTATGACCTTGCCGGCCTGATTGTAGGCCACGAGGGAACGTTCGGTGTGGCCACGAAGGTTACCGTGGGCCTGACGCGGGATCCCGAGGCGGGGCGGACGCTGCTTGGCGTGTTCGAGAGCGTGGACGCGGCGACCGAGACCGTGAGCGGCATCATCGCGGCGGGGATTGTGCCGGCGGCACTGGAAATGCTGGACAACTTGATGATCCAGGCCGTCGAGAAGGCATTTCACTTCGGTTTCCCGACCGAGGCGGGGGCGGTTTTGATCATCGAGGTTGACGGGTTAGACGCTGGGCTCGATCGCGAGGCGCAGGCGATCGCCGAGATCGTCCGGACGCACGGCGGTAGCGTCTCGAAGTCGATCTCCTGGCGCACCCGCAAGGAACCCGAGTACGTGGCCATCTGGAAGAGTCGAAAGTCCGCGTTCGGCGCCATCGGGCGGCTGAGCCCGACTTTCTGCACGCAGGATGGCGTCGTCCCGCGCACCAAGTTGCCTCACATCCTCCGGCACATTACGCGCGTGGGAGAGCGCCACGGGTTGCGGATCGCCAACGTCTTCCATGCGGGGGACGGCAACATTCACCCAATTCTCCTTTTTGACGAACGCGATCCCGATCAGGTGAAGCGGGTACTCGTCGCGAGTCACGAGATTCTCGAAGAGTGCATCGCCGTTGGAGGCAGTGTTACAGGCGAGCACGGGATCGGGGTCGAGAAGATGGAGTTCATGCCGCAGCTCTTTACGCCGGAAGACCTCGCAACGATGGTGGCGCTGCGGAATATGTTCAATCCCACCGGCCGCTGCAGCCCCGACAAGATGCTGCCCGGCGGTGCGGGGTGTATCGAGCGCAAGAGTCCGGGGCATCGGGCCTCGGCATGATGAATATCACCTCGCAAGATCATACGCTACTGTACTTGAGAACCCGATCTTTGCGTTCACGGACGTCACGGGCAAGATCGACCTCAGGGACGAGCAGAGAGGACTGAATCGTCATGCCCGAGCGACCGAAATACTCGCGCTGGCGGCGGCTCCCCGAGGTATTCCGATCGGCGGAGTTCAAGTTGCCCGACCCGAGTCAGCAGGAGCAGTTGCTCTCGCTCTACATCCCGGGCTGGATGCTCGATCAGGCGGACGCCCAGGCGAGCCGCGTGGGGGTGCCGACGGTGCAGGAGTATTGCGCCGAGTTGCTGATGCGTGCCATTAGTGGGGAGCGTGCCAAGGCGCAGGTGGAGGAGATCGAGGCCCGGCGAGGGACGTTCGAGGGACTCCACGAGATTGCCAGCGATCCCGAGTATCTCGCGGAGTGGAGCGCGCAAAACGCGTCGCGCGAAGCGAGCGCCCTGGAGGCACAGGAGGCGGAGGCCGACGGCTCGGACCGAGCCGAAGCGCTCGGCGCTCCCACGGCGGACAGTGGGTCGCTCTCGGTCGAGATGCCGGTGATTCCCGACCGTGTGCCGCTGACGTTCCGTTCGCCGGTCGAGGTTGTGCTCCGCCATGCCGGACTGTTAGGCGAGGAGCCCAATGCCTTTCTCCCGAGTTTGCGGCGCGGGGAGGCGCCTCCGATGGCCAACGCGGCTGAGTTGGCGCAGGCGCTCCAGACCTTGGAGGAGTCGCTTGCCGGGGCCGAGTCGATCGATCGGCGCCTCGCGTACGCGTTGCACCGGTTGAGCTTCGAGTCCCAGATTCTGCACACCGACGCCTGGCCGGGCACCTTCGACGAGTGGACGGTCGAGGCGATGCGCGCGATCCAGGAGTATGTCGACCGCATCCTTTCAGGACAGGACATTCGTTATTACCCCTCGTCTGCGCCTCCGGAGACACCGCTTTGACCTGGCCTGAATCACCTCTCGGCGGCCGGCTTGGGGACGGCCGGTTTGCCATTGCCACCGACCGTC
The DNA here is from genome assembly GCA_027451445.1 of Singulisphaera sp. Taxonomy (GTDB): domain Bacteria; phylum Planctomycetota; class Planctomycetia; order Isosphaerales; family Isosphaeraceae; genus DAIDJG01. The sequence continues at coordinate 102,653 of DAIDJG010000272.1, read as the reverse complement.
CCGAGACCGTCGATGCCTTGCGACAGGCGGTCGTCGCGCGCGTGGGCGAAGGCCTTGCGCTCTATCCTCAAGGGGGCGCTACGGCCCTCGATTACGGCGGGGTTCCCCGCGCACCCGGCATCGCGCTCGACACGCGGTCGCTGAACCAGGTGATCGACTATCCGGCAGCCGATATGACGATTACGGTCGAGGCGGGGATCACGCTGGGGATGCTGCGGTCGGTGCTCGCGGCCGAGAAGCAGCGGGTTCAGCTCGATGCGCCCCATCCGGACCGCGCCACGCTGGGCGGGGTGTTCGCGACGAACACGCGGGGCCCTCGCAGCTTTGGCCTCGGCCGTCCGCGCGACCAGGTGATCGGCGTGAGCTTTGTGACCAGTGAGGGGAACCTCGTCAAGGGTGGGGGGCGGGTCGTCAAGAACGTCGCCGGGTACGACTTCCCGAGGCTCTTGACCGGCTCGATGGGGACGCTGGGGATCCTGACGCAACTGACGCTAAAGGTGCGCCCGATCCCCGAGTCGTCGGCGCTCGTGTGGGTCCCGTTCACCAGCCTCGACAGCGCGGCCCCGGCGCTCGATCGCTTGAACATATCGGCAACCCGTCCTGTCGCGGTCGAGCTTCTGAACCGGCTCGGGTCGCGTCTCGCGGGAGAGGCCCTCGGCCTGCCGATCGAAGACTGGACGCTCGTGGCGGGGTTTGAGGACAACACCGAGTCGGTCGAGTGGCAGGTAAATCGGCTGATGATCGAGCTCGGACGCACGAACATCGTGATCCGCGAGGGGACCTCGTCCGATCCACTCTGGTCGGCTTTGACGGAGCTTCAGGCGGCCGAGGTTGGACCGCTGAGCTTCGTGGCGAATCTTAGGCCGTCGTCGGTCGTCTCGTTCGTGAAGGAAGTCGATTCCAGCCGTTGGGCGCTTCAGGCCCACGCGGGTAACGGCATCGTGCGGGGTCACGCGACGGGGACGTCCGAGCTCGAGGGCTTTGCGCCGGACGTGGCACGGCTCCGGGCCCTGGCGGTCCGCGACGGCGGCAACTTGATCCTTTCGCGCTGTCCGACCGAGGCGAAGGCCGAGCTGGGCGTCTGGGGTGAGCCGCGAGCCGATTGGAACATTGCCGAGCGCATCAAGAAGACGCTCGACCCCGCCGGTGTGCTGAACCCTGGCCGGTTCGTCGGTACAATTTAAGGGTGATGATCGTATTCCAACGACGGACGGTGTCATGGCGAGCGCGGTGACCGAGGCGGATTCAAGACCCAGGGCCAGTGCGCCCATCGATCTCGATTGGCTGGCGAGCAAGATTGATTATCGGCTTTATCAGGATTGTGTTCACTGCGGTCTCTGCACCGCGAGCTGTCCGACCTACGTCGAGACGAGTAATGAGAACGACAGTCCTCGGGGCCGCATCTACCTGATGCGCGCGGTGGCCGACGGTCGTCTGGGCCTCAGCGCGGGTGTGCGCGAACACCTGGATCTATGTCTTGATTGTCGCGCATGCGAAAGCGCGTGCCCTTCGGGCGTGCAGTATGGCAAGATCATCGAGCCGTTCAAGGTGGCGATGCAGCGCACCGCTCCAGAGGCCGAGAAGGCGAGCCTCCTTCAGCGCCTCGTTCTGCACCATCTGTTTCCCTACTCCGGACGGGTCAAGGCCGCGCTCGCGCCGGCGCGGCTGTTGCAAAAGCTGGGATTGATGGATCTGGCGGATTCGATCGGTCTGACGCGGCTCTTGCCGCCGACGTTGCGGCGGTTGCAGATGATGCTTCCCAAACTATCGCGATCGGGGAGCGGACTGCCGGACATCTTGCCGCCGATTGGTCCGAAGCGGGCGCGCGTGGCGCTTTTCCTCGGTTGCGTGGCCGACGCCATGTATCCGGAGACCACCGCGGCGACGGCCCGCGTTCTTCAGCACAATGGCTGTGAGGTTGTCATCCCTCGAGGCCAGGTGTGTTGCGGTGCGATCCATTATCACTCGGGGATCGAAGAGCCCGCCCTGGCACTCGCCCGGCAAAATCTGGCTGCGTTCGCACCGGGAGAGTTTGATGCAATCATCGTCAACGCGGCTGGCTGCGGGGCGATGCTCAAGGACTATGCGCATTTGCTCGCAGGCGCGGAGCATGAGCGCGCGTTGCAGTTCGTCGATCGGGTCAAGGACATCTCGGAGTTCCTCGTCGCCCTGGGCCCGATTGCGCCGAAGCATGAGTTGCCGATGAAGGTGACGTATCACGACGCCTGCCATCTCTGCCACGGCCAGCAGGTGCGTACGCAGCCTCGCAAGCTGCTCGGGCTGATTCCCGGGGTAGAGTTACTGCCGCTGGAAGAGAGCGAGCTCTGCTGCGGCGCGGCGGGAACTTATAACCTGACGCAGCCCGAGATGTCGGAGCGTCTGGGGCGTCGCAAGATGGACAACATCGCCGCGACCGGCGCCGATATGGTGGCGATGGGAAACATCGGCTGTCAGCTTCAGATCGCCCGCAAGATCAAGGAGCGGGGCAGCCCAATGGGAATCGCGCATACGGTGGACTTATTGGACAAAGCGTATCGGGGTGTGAAGCCTTGAACTTTCCGGCAAGGGGGTGATTCATGGCTGTCGGGACGCGACAAACCGAAATCACGCTTTTCGATCCATTGGAATCTCCTGTTCTGGAAGCCGAGATCTATCGGTTCAACGTCGATCAATATCATCGCATGATCGAGCAAGCTATTTTGCCTGAGGGCGAACGCTTCGAGTTGCTGGAGGGCATCCTTGTCAAATCAATGACCAAGAAACCGCCGCATGCTGTCGCGACCGGTCTGGTCAGTGATGCCTTGACCGCCGCGCTGCCTGATGGTTGGCATGTTTCCGTACAGGATCCGGTCACGACGACGGAGAGCGAGCCCGAACCCGATCTGAAAGTTGTGCGCGGTCAGCGCCGCGATTACGTCGACCGTCATCCGGGTTCAGCCGATGTGGGCTTGATCGTTGAGGTTGCCGACACGTCGCTGTTGACGGATCGCGGGATCAAAAAGCGGATTTACGCTCGGGCGGGAGTGCCCTTTTACTGGGTTTTGAACCTCTTGGAACGGAGGCTCGAGGTCTTTTCTGACCCTACCCCTTCTGAGGTCATCCCAGGGTTCAGAGGCCGTCAGGAATATCATCCCGGTGAAAGCGTGGCACTCAGCCTGGACGGACGGGACGTGGGACGGATCGCCGTGAACGATCTGCTCCCGTGATGGGCCCTTCAGCCCGTTTACGCCGCGGGTTCCTGTCCTACTCGCATCACGACGCGTTCGATCAGCGACCCGAGTTGGGGCGCGGCTTCTCGGCCGGCTTGTAGAACTTCCTCGTGGGTGATCGGCGTGCCCAGAACGCCCGCCGCCGCGTTGGCGACCACTGCGAACGCCAGCACGTCCATTCCCGCGTGCCGTGCCACGAGAGCCTCGGGAACGGTCGACATTCCGACGACATCGGCGCCGAGCGTTCGAAGCATGCGGATCTCGGCGGGCGTTTCGTAGCTCGGGCCGGGCATGCACGCGTAGACGCCTGCTAACAAGTTGATGTTGAGGCGTTCAGCTTCCTCGTAAGCGAGAGCGCGCAGCCTGGGTGAGTACACGTCCGTCATGTCGGCGAAACGGACGCCGAGACGGTCGTCGTTGGGGCCGCGGAGAGGGTTGTAACCGATCAAATTGAGATGGTCGGTCAGGCAGACGAGCGTTCCTGGCGCGAGCGACAGGTTGATGCCCCCCGTAGCGGCGGTCAGGATCAGCGTGGAAACGCCAAGGCGCTGAAGAACGCGCATGGGGAATGTCACCGCGTCCAGATCGTGCCCCTCGTAGTAGTGAAACCGGCCTTGCAAGAACGCAACGCGCACGTCGCCGAGTTGCCCGGCGATGAGGTTACCGAAGTGGCCTGCCACTGTCGTGCGTGGAAAGAAGGGGATCTGTTCATAGGGGACGACGATGCGCTGGTCGAGCCGATCGGCGAGCGGACCGAGACCTGACCCGAGGACGACGGCGATACGAGGGAATGGGTCGATCGCCGAACGAACAAACGCGGCGGCATGCTCGGCACGTTCGAAGAGTCCCACCTCGGTCATAGCAGAATCCCCGCGATGCAGGCGGAAAGGAAGTTCGCCAGGGTCCCCGCGAGCAGGGCACGGAAGCCGAGTCGGGCCAGGTCGTGGCGACGGTCCGGAGCCAGGGCACCGATCCCCCCGAGTTGGATACCGATCGAGCTGAAATTGGCGAAGCCGCAGAGCGCGAATGTGGCGATCGTGAACGAGCGTGGCGCGATGGCGTCCTTGAGGTCGTGGAGCTGTCCGTAGGCGATCAACTCGTTGAGGACGGTGCGCGTGCCGAGCAGTCCGCCGACGGCCTGGCAGTCCTTCCACGGCACGCCCAGCAGGTAAGCCACGGGCGCCAGGGCGATGCCGAATAGCGACTGAAGCGATGTATGCGCGTAGCTCAGGCCTTTGTTGATCAGGGCGATCAGGCCCAGGAACGCGATCAGCATCGCCGCGATGTTGAGCGCGAGTTGCAGCCCGTCACGCGTGCCTCGCGATGCGGCGTCGAGCACGTTGGCATCGCGCCGCTCGTCGTCGGGGCGAACGGTGCCGAGGGTCTCGGGCTGCTGGGTCTCAGGCACCAGCATTTTGGAGAGCAGGATCGTGCCCGGGGCGGTCATGATCACGGCGGTGAGGATGTGCCGCGGCTCGACGCCGAAGGCAAAGTACGCGGCCATGATGCCACCCGATACGTGGGCCATGCCCGACGTCATGACGGTGAGCAGCTCCGACTGCGTGAGTCGAGGCAGGTACGGTCGGATCGTGAGTGGTGCTTCGGTCTGGCCGAGGAAGAGAGACGCGGCGACGTTCAACGACTCCGCGCCGCTGGCGCCGAAGAGCCGGGCCATGACCCAAGCGAAGCCGCGGACGATCCACTGCATGATCCCCACGTGGTAGAGCACCGCGAAGAGGGCCGCGACGAAGATGACTGTGGGGAGGACTCGAAACGCAAAGACAAACTGCGCAGGGCCGGCGGGGTCAACAAGCCTTTCGCCGAACAGAAACTTTGATCCCTCCATCGCACACGCGAGGATCGCTTCGACAGCTTCCCCCGATCGTTTCAGAACGCTCGCGCCCGCCGGCACACGGAGCACCAGCAACGCGAATACCCACTGGAGTGTTAGCCCCCAGAACACCACCCGTCGCGAGATCTGACGGCGGTGTTCGGACAGAACGTATGAGAGTCCAAGAATCGCAGCGATGCCGATTAACGCTCGCGCACGCTCGGAGGGTGCGACGGGAGTTGCACTCGTCGGATTCGCACTGGGCAAGGTTGACGCCAGTGCGTCGGCTGCGCGCGAGGCGTGTAGCGGGATTACAAGCAGCAGCGTCGCGAGCCATCCGATCAGCCAGGTTTTCCGCATGGGGGGCGGCCTTCGAATCGTTTTGTTGAGGGCGTCCAGGCTCTCGCGCGTAGGACGTTTGTCCTTCAGCAGCGTTCCACGATGAGCGGTGGCGATTCGACTGGCCCGTCGCCAACGCGATAGGCGTCGTTGATCATTGCGATCGCCGGTTCCAGGGCGGCCGTGTCATTGAAATAAACGGTGCAAAGCGGTTCTCCTGCGTCCACAGGATCGCCAACTTTTTTGTGCAAGATTACGCCGACCGCCGGATCGATGATCGAATCGATGCGTGCCCTACCTGCGCCGAGGAGCATGGTCGCTTGCCCGATGGGCCTCGCTGCCAGCGACTCAACGACTCCGGACCGGGGCGCGGCGACGTCGCGGCGGGCCCGAGGTTGTGGCAGTCGCTCCGGCTCGTCGAGCGTCCGCGGGTCACCCCCTTGTGCGGCGACGACCCGTCGAAAGCGATCGAGGGCTGAGCCATCCGCGATTACGCGGCGGCAAAGGGCGCCTGCTTCGTCAAGCGAACCGGCTCGTTCGGCCATAACGACCATCTCCGCAGCCAGTTCGACGGAGAGGTTGACCAGGTCATTGGGCCCCTCTCCGCGTAGACATGCGACACTCTCGGCCACCTCGACCGCGTTGCCCACCGCCCGACCAAGCGGCTGATCCATGCGGGTAATCAGCGCCCGCATCCGCTTGCCGAGGCCTCGGCCGATGGCACACATCGTCCGGGCAAGACGTCGAGAATCCTCAAGCTGTTGCATGAAGGCGCCATTGCCCGTCTTGACGTCGAGCACGAGCCCATCAATCCCTTCGGCGAGCTTCTTCGACATGATCGACGCAGCGATCAACGGGATCGACTCGACCGTCGCCGTGGCATCGCGCAAGGCGTAGAGCCTTTTGTCGGCGGGAGCGATTTCAGCCGTCTGACCGATCAGGACCAGGCCACACTCGTTCAACACCTGTTGATAACGTTTGAGGTCCAGGTCGACGCGAAATCCGGGTATGGACTCGAGCTTGTCGAGGGTCCCTCCGGTGTGACCCAACCCTCGGCCGGAGACCATCGGTACTGAGACGTCCAGTGCCGCGGCGATCGGGGCCAGGATGAGCGAAGTCTTGTCACCGACGCCTCCCGTACTGTGTTTGTCGATCTTGACGCCTGGCATCGTCGAGAGGTCCACGACCGACCCCGAGTGCATCATCGCATCGGTCAGCGCGGCCGTTTCCGCGTCATCCATACCGCGCCAGAGGATTGCCATGAGCAGGGCGGACCATTGGTAATCGGCCACCTCACCCGACGCGATACCGCCGACCATCCAGCCGATCTCCCGGTGGTCGAGCGCACCGCCATCACGCTTTTTGCGGATGATATCAACGGCCCTCATGGTGTGTTCATGCCCTCCGCTCGAGCACTCCGCGGCCGCTGAAGTGGTGCTGACCCGATCTTTGCTCTATGACGCCGCGCAGTCCCATGTTGCTGTTCGCGAGTCACGCTCAGCGAACGCGCTCAGTCGGACTCTTCCCACTCATCCTGTTCGTGTGCCAGGCTCTCGCGCTCCTCTTCGATCTCGGCGAGAATGCCTCGATAGTGAGCCGTTGTCATGCCGAGGGCACGGACCAGATCCGCGATTTCGGTCTCCTCGCGCGCGGAGAGTTCGCCATCGGCCTGCGCGACGCTAAGCACCGCACGGACCACGGTTTCTTTGCCGATGTCGGTCACGTTGCTCAACCGTTCCCGGGCATAACCGCTGACGTCGAGGTCCCCTTTGCGTGCCAGCGCGATCTCGCGCTCAACATCGGCGGGAGTCATCTCAGCACCGGAGAGGCTCTGACTAATTCGCCGCAAGGCCTCGATCTTGGCGCGGCTCGGGTCACCCTCGATGATTGCCATTAGTACCATCAAACAACGCACATGTTGCGCGAATTCGGAGCGTAGCCGGTCGTTCTCGGCCTGGGGATCAAACGTCAGGATGCTCGTCTCGTAAGTCCCACCGCAGGTCATGCACCTTACATATTCACCGAGCTTGTCGAGCGGGATGACGGGAATGAAGTAGAGCGTAAAGAACCGGCGGACCGTCTTGTGCTGATAGGGCTGACGCGACCAGCCGCACCTGGGGCAGTTGAATTCGCCCGCGTGGCCCCCAAAAGTTACGCCGCGCGTGCCGAAAATAATCATGGGGTCGTATCCTCTCGTCTCCTGCGGACGTTGCGGCAAGGATTGGTCGGAAAAGCGATTACGTTGTGGCGAACTGTCGGTCGCCGGCGTCCCCGAGGCCCGGGACAATAAACCCGATCGAGTTGAGGCTCTCGTCAATCACTCCCACGTGAATCGGCACGTCAGGATACGCCTGCGACAACCGTTCAATCCCTTCGGGAGCGGCAATCAACGCGAGAAACTTCAGTCTGCCGATCCCCGCCTTCCTGAGCACTGCGCACGCGTGGACGGCGGATCCGCCCGTCGCCAGCATCGGATCAACCACCAGGCCGAGCGATACCCGCGGCTCCGTCGGCAGTTTGTTGTAGTACTCGGTCGGCCGCAGCGTGTGCTCATCGCGAAAGAGACCGACGTGCCAGACCTGGGCCTCGGGAATCAGATCAAGCACACCATCCGCCATGCCGAGGCCCGCGCGAAGGATCGGTACGATCCCAATCGTATCGGCCACGGCGCTACCGGGCGCGGTGGCCAGAGGGGTCACAACCTCGACGCGATTCGTCGGCAAATCGGCCGTCGCTTCATAGGCGAGCAGCATCGCCAGGCTCCGAACGAGTCGCCTGAACTCCGCGGGTTCCGTCTTCACCGCCCTCAAGGCAGTGAGCTTGTGAAGAATCAACGGGTGTGTTGATGGGAACACCAAAGCCACGCGTCGGCTCCTGGTAATAGGTCCCGATGTGTCCATGGAAGTGGGGCGTTGCGCCCGTCCGCTCAGTTTCCAAATGGTACACGAACGCAGTTCATCCGGGGCGTACTTCTTTTCCAAAATTGTTCGGATTGAGTGCGAGTCGGGGCCGGCGCCCGTCCATTGCGGGCGGGCGGCGGAGCCTCCGCGCTGTCGGCCTTGTCCCACTGTAGCAACTTACGTACACTGGCCTTCATTCGCAAAGGAAGGGAATCCCCTCGACCCGTGGTTTGGTTTACACAATGCCTATTCAGTTCGCCGTGCTTGCTAGCGGTTCGCGGGGGAATGCCAGCTTGGTCCGCACGGAAGGGGTCGGACTCCTCATCGATTTCGGAATCGGCCCACGCGCGCTAGCTCAACGTCTGGAAAGCGTCGGCGCCTCATGGGATCACATCTCCGCGGCGCTTTTGACGCACACGCACGGCGACCATGTCGACGAGCATGCGCTGCGAAACATGGCACGCCGCAAGATCGCCCTTTACTGCCACGAGGGCCATCGCCGCGGGCTCGAATCCTTCGAAGGATTTCGAGAGCTCGAGCAGTCCGGTCTCGTCCGTCACTACGGCGATCAGCCTTTCTTGACGCCAGCAGGCATGCGCGTCGAGCCCTTGGAGCTGAGTCACGACGGCGGTCCAACGTTTGGTTTCCGGATCGAGGCTCGCTCGGGTCGAGCGAAGCGGCCGGTGGCGCTCGGTTATCTTGCGGACACGGGTCACTGGACCGAAACGATTGCGGACAACCTGACCGATGTGGATCTCCTCGGCGTTGAATTCAATCACGACGTCGAGCTTCAAAAGACGTCCCGGCGCTCACCGGCATTGATTGCCAGGAACCTTGGCGACAAGGGCCATCTCTCGAACGAACAAGGGGCCCGACTTGTCGCCGCGGTGCTCAGCCGATCCTCCCCCGGTGCAATGCGACACCTTGTGCTGCTCCACCTGAGCGAGCAGTGCAATCGGCCCCACATCGCACTGGATACGGCGAGGGCTGTCCTCCGGAACAGGCGGATCGACCTTCACGCGGCACTCCAGTCGCCGGCGCACCCCAATCTCTGGGTCGAACCGAACCGCCGTGGCCGATCGAGTTCGAAGCCGGCGCCGAAGCGATCGAAGAGGCAGGTGGGAACGCCGGCGGCGGAACCCTCGTTCCTCTTCTCAGACGCTTCGTAACAACGCCAGCCTGGCTTATCCCGGTGCGTCCGGTAGGGGCATCAGGGCGACCCGTGCCCAGTTGAGGGCTTGCTTGGCCGAACGGGACTGAATGACGTGGCGAGGTTGCTCAGGGCCGATCTCGAGGCGGCGGGTGTGCACTCCGCTTGCCGTCGCCAAACCGAGGTATACCAGGCCGACCGGTTTCTCCGGCGTCCCTCCCGATGGCCCGGCGACACCCGTCACGCTGAGCCCCAGGTCGGCCTTGAATCGATCGCGGACGCCCGTTGCCATCGCCTCGGCAACTTCCGCACTCACGGCTCCATGGGTCGCAATCAGGTTCTCAGGCACGCCGAGTAGGTTGACCTTGGCTTCGTTCGCGTAGCTGACCACCCCGCCGGGAAAGTACGGACTCACGCCAGGCACGTTGGTGATCGTGTGGGCGATCAACCCGCCAGTGCACGACTCGGCGGTCGCAATCGTCGCGTTGGTCCGCTTGAGCTGGGCGACGAGCCCGTCGATCACATCCTCTGCGCCTTCACCCACAATCAGTGGGCCGAACCGTTCGTGGATCAGGAGCACGGTCGGCTCGATAGAGCGAAGCGCTTCCTCTTCCGTGCGGCCTTCGCCGGTGATGCGAAAGCTGATGGTGGCGTCGTGAGCAGTGATACCGACCTCGGGTTTCCGCCCCCTGGCCGTCAGGTCGAACGCCTCCGCTTCAATGTCCGACTCCCCTTTTCCAAACAGGTTGATCTTGCGATGGACGATCGTATTGGTGATCCAGCCCGCCCTGCGCAGACGGGGCAAGACCTGTTCTTCGAACATCAGCCGCATCTCATGCGGGACCCCCGGCAGACACGCAGCGACGGAACGTCCCACCTGCATCCAAATACCGGGTGCCGTGCCGACGGAGTTCGGGAGGGGATCCGCGCCTTCCGGTAACAAGGCCTGCACGCGATTTCGAGGCGCCATCGGCCGGTTGCGCCTTGCGAACATCGCCTCGATGGCCGCAAGCGACTCCGCGTTTTCGACGAGCGGCACGCCCGCAACCTGCGCCAAGGCCTCACGCGTCAGATCGTCCTGGGTCGGGCCAAGGCCTCCCGTCATCAAGACCAACTCTGCCCGGTCAAACGCGATACGAAACGCGGAAACGTTTTCATCCAGGTCGTCGCCGAGTGTCGTGTGAAAGTGAACCGCGATCCCGAACCGGTTGAGCTCTCGGCTTAGCCACTGGCTGTTCGTGTCGAGGGATTGGCCGCTCACCAGTTCAGTCCCTATGGAAAGGATCTCAGCTTTCATGACAGACCTCGGGCCTCGGTGGTGCGAACACTTTCGACATCCTACCAGCCTGGAGCAGATGCCGTCAGTCGGCTTCGAACGGTGTGATTTGCCGGGTTAGGGGGCTCGCAACAACCGCCCCTCGTCTGCTTAAATGGTAAGACACACGTGACCCATCCCTGGGTCGCGAACCAAAGGGGGTTCGATTCCCCCGGTCCCCTGGCGGCGTCGGGAGGCTAGCGTTCATGTCGTGTGGTGTGCTGGAACGACCAACCCTGGTGTTGAACCGGCTCTGGCAGCCGGTCCATGTGGCCACCGTGGCCCGCTCGTTGACCATGTTGTGGAACGAGTCGGCCTTCGTGGTCGACCCCGATGACTTCCAGCAGTACACCTGGGCCGACTGGGCCCGGCTCTCCCCTCGCGAAGGGGAACCCTTCATCCGCACCGTCTCGTTCCATCTTCGTGTTCCCGAGGTCCTGACGCTTCGTCAGCATGACCGCCCCCGCCAGAATGCCGTGACCTTCAGCCGTCGCAACGTGTTCAAGCGCGACCATTCGACGTGCCAGTATTGCGGCGAACGCCCCGGCAGCGAAGAACTGACCATCGACCACGTACTCCCTCGCGCCCAGGGCGGAACGACGACCTGGGAAAACTGCGTTCTCGCCTGCGTCGCCTGCAACGCGCGCAAGGCCAACCGAACCCCGGAACAGGCCGGCATGAGGCTCCGTCGCCCCCCTTTTCGGCCCGCCTGGAAACCGCTCTATCACGCGAGCAACATCCGCATCGCGAGCTGGTCGCGCTTCCTGAGTGAGGCGTACTGGAACGTGTCGATCGAAGAGTCGCACTGAACGCCTGCGGTTTCACTCGGTCGGCCTCCTCCGGAGGAAGGCCGGGGATCGCCCTGGGGTCCCGGCCTCATTTTGCGCCACGCGCTCATTGAGAAGCGAGCGTGCCCGCCTTACAACAGGGGCTCGGGTCGTGCCGGGTCGCTCCGGCAGCGCAAACGAATGGATGTGCAGCCGGCGCCTGACGTCGGCCGGCACACACCGGGAGGGAATCAACATGCGAGTGTGGCGAATGCCAAAATCATTGAGAATGCAGCGTTCCGCCGGAAAGATCGCGAGGCTGGCGGGTCTGTTCTCCCTGTGTCTCATTGGATTGAACGTGACCGAGTCGTCGGCTGCGCCGAACGCGGCCAAACGGCCGAACATCGTGTTCTTTTTCTCTGACGACCACGCCTACCAGGCCATCAGCGCCTACAACGATCCGCGCAAGCTGATCGACACCCCGAACATCGACCGCATTGCGCGCGAGGGGATGCGGTTCGATCGCTGCATCGTGCCCAACTCCATCTGCGGCCCCAGCCGTGCGACGGTGCTGACCGGCAAGTATAGCCACATGAATGGATTCTACAACAACACGAACAGCCGCTTTAACGGCGCACAGACGACGTTTGCGAAGCTCCTGAAGGCGTCGGGATACCAGACGGCGCTCGTTGGCAAATGGCACCTGGTGACCGAGCCGACGGGTTTCGACTACTGGCATATCCTCCCGGGCCAAGGGGTCTATTACAACCCACCGATGATCGATAACGGCCGGAACGTGAAGCACGAAGGTTACGTCTGCGACGTGATCACGGATCTGTCGCTCGATTGGCTGAAGAAGCGCGACCGCGAGCGGCCGTTCGTTCTGATGTGCCAGCACAAAGCGCCCCACCGTGAATGGGAGCCCGCGCTCCGGCATCTCGGCCACGACAACGACCGCTCCTATCCCGAACCGGCGACGCTGTTCGACGACTACGCCGGGCGCGGCTCGGCGGAGCACGGACAAGACATGACGATCGCCAGGACGATGACTCCCAAGGACCTCAAACTCGTCGCGCCCCCGCAGCTCAACCCCGACCAGCGCAAGGCCTGGGACGCCTACTACGAGCCCCGCAACGAAGCGTTTCGCAAGGCAGGACTCGAGGGCAAGGACCTCGTTCGCTGGAAGTACAACCGCTACCTGCACGACTACTTGGGCTGCATCAAGGGCGTCGACGACTCCGTCGGCCGCTTGTTGAGATACCTTGATGACGAGGGACTGGCTGAGAACACGATCGTCATCTACACCTCCGACCAGGGCTTCTACCTCGGCGAGCACGGCTGGTTCGACAAGCGCTGGATCTTCGAGGAATCATTGCGCACTCCTCTCCTCGTGCGCTGGCCCCGTGTGGTGAAGCCCGGGAGCGTGAACAAGGACCTGGTCTCAAACCTCGACTTCGCCGAAACGTTTCTGGACGTCGCCGGGGTGGAAATCCCCAGCGAAATGCAAGGGCGTAGCCTCCAGCCGATCTTGCGGGGACAAACCCCGGCCGACTGGCGGAAGAGCTTCTATTACCACTATTACGAATATCCAGGTCCGCACAACGTCCAGCGCCACGATGGCGTTGTGACCGATCGCTACAAGCTCGTTCACTTCTACGAGCCATCCGCCAACTACTGGGAACTCTTCGACCTTCAGAAGGATCCGCTCGAGTTGCGCAGCGTGTTCGACCAACCGGAATACGCCCAGACTCAACAAGACCTGACCCGTGACCTCGAACGGCTTCGCAAGGAGCTCAAAGTCACGGACAAGGACCCTCCCGAGTCTTCGATTACGCCTCCGGCAACCCCGAAAAAAGCGCAGCAACGTAAGTCGACAGGGCAGTGACCCATGCAGACGCGTTTTGAATGATCGACGAGAGTGCGTTGTTTTTTGGGAACACGCACTCTCTGCCACCCGCAATTCGATCTAATGCCCCATACAAGAATCGTGGTGATCGGGTTTCAGCCATGATTGATATTAAAGTCGAGTGAGTTTAAGCCTATTTGGTGAAACTGCGAAAAACCGTTCCCGATCCCTTGGAAGCCGCTCTCAAGTCCACGTTTCTTGTTATCGTGCCCCCTACTTGAGACCTTGGTATTTCCGAAAGTTAATGGTATGAGCTTTTCTACCGTTCAAACTCCTGGCTTGGATTCTGCATTTGGATTCTCCCGCCTGACCTCGCTACGGCCGCTGACGACACACTCCGGGGCGGGTGAACTCCTGGCCCTCCTCGAACTGTCAGAGGAGCGCGAGGACGAGAACTCTGACGATCCGGTGCCCTCAACCCCGAACTCCGAGTTCTGGGGCTCCTCGGCGATCCTGGCCAAGCTGCATGCCGCCTGCAAGGGCAATTGGCGCCCCGACCCTCCGTCTGCAAGCCCTCCGCGCCGTCTGGGACGCTATCAACTCATCGGGCGGCAAGGGCACGGGAGCCAGTCGCAGGTGTGGAAGGCGGTGCAAATCGCGCCGAAGCTGGCTCCTGTGGCTTTGAAGATCCTGCCGCCGGAATCGTCGAGCGACCCCGAACAGCGCTCGCGGTTCTTTCAGGCCGTGGGGCTGAGCCACCGCTTACCGAGTCCCCCCTGGCTGCCGACACTGGACGTGGGAGAGAGCGACGGCTACGTCTACCAGGCCATGCCTCTAGTCGAAGGGGGAACGCTGGCCGACGCTATTTCCCATCGCCGGGGGGTCATGGAATCGGGACTGGTCGCCCCCAAAACCTGGTGGGAAGGTCTCACGGAATCAGGATATCGCCGAGCCATCGTTCGTCTCATCGCACGAATTGCGCGTGCATTGGCGGCCGCTCACGAACGGCTCGTCGTCCATCGTGATATCAAGCCGGCGAACATTCTGCTCGACCGTTGGGACGAGCGTCTGGCCTTCCTCGCGGATCTCGGCCTGGCGCGGGGGCTCGACGACGAGACGCCGGCCGAGGAAGACTCGTCCGGGACGCTGATGTATATGTCGCCTGAGAAGCTTCTTGGTCAGGTTGGCGATGAGCGGCTCAGTGACATTTACGCCCTCGGAGTCACGCTCTACGAAGCGGTCGCGCTCGAACACCCCAGGCGGATCCCTGCTGGTATGCACCGATCGTGCGTTGCGGGTTATCTGGCCACGACGCAGCCGTCGCGTCCTGCGACGCTCGTGCCGAACCTGCCCGACGAGCTGGATCAGATCATTGGAAAGGCAATTGCACACGACCCGGCGAAGCGCTACGGGTCGGCCGCGGCGTTGGCACAGGATCTGGAACGGTTCGGCTCCCGGACTCGTTGAGCGCCGGTGATGCTTCACGAGGTTTCTCACCAGAGCGAGCCGGACGGCTCGATCTTGCCGGCTGCTTGCGCGCTTTTGCAGCGACGATGGTTGAACGTCGCGCAAGAGCCGTTGTAACAATGTGACTGTCGGACCGGGCAACATCATCAAAGCGGTTGGATTCACAAGTCTGGTGAAATCCGAAGAGTCTGGCACTAATGCCGCGGTTTTCAGGCTGATTTTGCGTAGGTGATCGCAGTCGCTCGCACGCACAAACAGATTGAAGGCCGTTATGGTATGCGGCTTGCATTTCAGGATCATGCCTCTCTCAGACCCCATCATCGCCCATTTCGAGGCATGATCCCAATGAGTGCAAAGAAACGTCGCAAGTTACACGGAATCCGCCGTGACGTCCGTCGTCCTCGTGGCTGGACGCGTTGGTTCCGCGAGGGATTGCTCGATGCTGTTCCGGCGGCCGGAGTCCGTCTCAGTACGACGTTGTGGGGGACATCCGGAAGCTGGTAACTCCGGTTACCGCGTCTCCTCTCAACTCCGAGCCACAAGGAGGGGCCGGCTGCTTGGGACTCCGATCGCCGGTCCTTCCTGCTTCACCCGCAGACCTTCTCGATGACCCTTCCTCGCACACCCGTCAAGCGCTGATCAAGCCCCTGATAGAAGAATGTCAACTTCGTATGGTCCATGCCCATCAAGTGGAGGATGGTCGCATGGAGATCTGAGATGTGACTGCGATCCTCCACAGCGTTGAAGCCGAGCTCGTCCGTGGCGCCGATGGTTTGCCCGCCTTTGACGCCCGCACCGGCAAGCCACATGCAGAATCCGAAGGGATTGTGGTCTCTTCCCGGCTTGTTCAGGCCCTCACTCGTGGGCGTGCGGCCGAATTCGCCACCCCAGATCAAGAGGGTCTCGTCCCAGAGGCCGCTTCGTTTCAAGTCGGTGACGAGCGCACCGATGGGTTGGTCGGTTTCACTGGCGTGGAGCTTGTGATTCGCGATGCAGTCGGAGTGGCCGTCCCACGTGTCTTCGAGATGTCCGCCCCCCGAGTAAAGTTGGACGAAGCGCACTCCCTTTTCGATCAATCTGCGCGCGATCAGACATTTCCGGCCGAAGTCGCGAGTTCGGTCATCGTCCAGACCGTAAAGAGCGCGCGTTGAAGCATCTTCCCGATCCAGGTCGACGACCTCGGCGGCCGAGACCTGCATCTTGTACGCGAGCTCGTACGTCTGGATCCGCGCGGCCAACTCCGCAGCCTCCGGCCGGGCCGCGCGATGTTCTTGATTGAGGTCCTGAAGCAGGTCGAGCGTATGTCGCTGAGTGCGCGGGCTGACGCCGTCGGGAGTGGCAAGGTCGAGCAGCGGTGAACCTCGGCCCCGAAAGAGTGTCCCTTGGTATGCGGCGGGCATGAAACCGCTCGACCAGTTCGATGCGCCTCCGATTGGGCCCCCTCGCGGGTCGGTCATCACCACGAAGCTGGGTAGGCTCTCGTTCTCAGTCCCCAATCCGTAACTGAGCCACGATCCCAGGCTTGGCTTGCCGAGCAACACGCTCCCCGTGTTCAGTTGAATACAGCCCGAGGCATGCGCTGCCGTGTCCGTGTACATTGATCGGATCACGCACAGGTCGTCTGCGAATTGGGAGGTGAACGGAAAGAGGCTGCTGACTTCCAGCCCGCTCTCGCCGTGCTTGGTGAACGGGAATGGCGAACGCATGAGGTGTCCGACGGGTCGACCGTTCGAACCGATGCGCGTCTTTCCTGCATACGCGGTCCCATGATAGCGGGCGAGGGCCGGCTTATGGTCGAACGTGTCGACGTGGCTTGGTGCCCCGTTCATGAAGAGAAAGATCACGTGCTTCGCCCGCGCCGGGAAATGGGACGGCTTGGAGGTGAGCGGCGATTGGTCCGCGGCGACCGCCGTGGGCTCGAAGAATCCATCGCGCGACAGCAAATCGAGAAGAGCGAGGCCCCCGAATCCCCCCGCAGCTTCCCAGAGGAACTGCCGGCGCGTCCTGCCGCACGGTGTGCGATTCGGAACGAAGCGAGCCAAAGGTCTCATCACGTTCCCTCCCGGCAAGTCAATCGACGACGGATAGGGCGCATCAATCGAAATAGACAAATTCGTTGAGATTGAACAGAGCGCGACACATCTGCTCGAGCGCTTCGCGCTGTCGGGTACGAGGCGTTTTCTCTGGTTGGTGCGCAAGCGCGGTTGCCTCGTCTTCGAGAAACCGTAATAGCCGCGCCTTCTCCGTTTCGGTCGAATGCCGTCCGAGAGCCAGCAGAATGGCGTGCTCGACCTGGCGCTGGGGATCCGTGCCCACCTCGCATTCCAGACGGGTCGCGAAGTGGTGAGCCTGTCGGTTCACGAAATCCCCATTGAAGAGCGTTAACGCCTGTGGTGCGACACTGGTCATGCTGCGCTTTGCCGTTGAACGCGCGGTGTCGCAGAAGTCGAACACTTCGAGCATCGGCACCGGCAGAGAGCGTTTGACGAACGCGTAAATGGTCCGTCGACTGGATTCCGATTCCTCCGAGGCTCGCCAGACCTTGTCGGGGTCGCTGTGCGCTTCGAGCGCCTGCGAGGGGATCGTCGGGTACATGCTCACACCGTACATTATCTTGTTCGCCTGGCCGCTCACCACGAGCATCGCGTCGCGAATGGCTTCGACGTCCAGCCGCCGCGCAGGCCGGTGCCATAGGAGCCGATTCTCGGGATCGTCGGCCGCGTACACTGGGTTGGACTGCGATCCCATGCGGTAGGTGTTACTCGCAAGAATCAACCGATGCAGTGCCTTGATCGACCAGCCGTGATTCACGAACCAGTCGGCGAGCCAGTCGAGCAGCTCGGGATGGGTTGGCGCATCGCCCATCGTGCCGAAGTCGCTGGGAGTGCGCACCAGCCCTTCCCCGAAATGGTGCTGCCAAACCCGATTCACAATCACGCGGGCCGTTAATGGGTGTTCCGGGCGCGCGAGCCACTGCGCGAGCGTCAACCGTCGCAAACTCGTCCGCTCACCGGGCGCGGGAAACGTCAAGGGACTGGATGCGAGTACCACCGGCACGCCAGGCGCGACTTCCGGGCCGGGATTCGCAGCCTGCCCGCGCAATAGCAGGTACGTCTCAGGAGGTTCGGCCTTCGGCTCGATGAAAACGTGTGCTTTCGGCGTCCTGGCGAGCAAGTCCCGTAATCGGGACTCTTTCTGAAAGTCGGCGACGTGCTGTGCAGGCTCAGTTCGGGCGAGGGTTTTGAAATCGTCGATGACTGGCAGGAAGCGTCCATCAAGGAGTCGCGCGACGATTCGTGTGACCGCCGTTCCTCGTGCGCTCGCTCGCTGCTTGAGCTGAGCGACCGCTCGCTCGCCGACCGCGACCGCCTCCAACTCCGCTCTGGTTCCTACGGGGACTTCCAGTCCCGTTCGGCCCTTTTGGGGACGAATCAGTCCATTGAACACCGCGACCAACCCGTAGTAGTCGCGCATGGCCAGGGGCTCGAACTTGTGGTCGTGACAGCGTGCGCAGGCAAGCGTCAGCCCCAGGAACACTTCGGACGTCGTGCTGACGATGTCGTCAAGCTGATCGAATCGGTCTTGCTTGGGGTCGGCCGGTTCGTCGTCCCAGGGGCCGAGCCGGTAGTACGTCGTCGCGATGATCGTCTCGCGATCGGCGTCCGCCAGCTCGTCACCCGCGAGTTGCTCGATGAGGAAGCGGTCAAAGGGTAGGTTCTGATTGAACGCGCGAATGACATAGTCGCGATAGCGCCAGGCTGACGGCTTGGCGGCGTCGCGCTCGTAGCCATTCGACTCGGCGAAACGGACCACATCCAGCCAGTGCCTCGCCCAGCGCTCGCCGTATGCCGGCCTCGCCAGCAGGTCGTCCACGAGCCGTTCGGTCGCCTCAGGAGACCGGTCGTTCAAGAAGGCGTCACGCTGCTCGGGGGAGGGAGGCAGTCCGTTGAGATCGAACGTGAGACGCCGCAGGAGCGCTTCCGGACGAACGGCCGGTGGAGGCGACCAACCCCGTTCCTCGAGTTTGGCCAGCACAAACCGGTCGATTGGGTTGCGACACCAGTCAACATTTTTCACCGCGGGCAGCGCCGGACGGCTTACCGGCTGGAACGCCCAGTGGTCCGACTTCGGAGGAGCCGCCACCGTAGGGAGGCCGGGTAGGAGGCCAAGAAACCAGAACGTCGCGCAGAGCGAGGATCCGCGTCGTCTCATGGATTCACTCCGTCGAAGTTTCCGGCCGGATGACCCGAGCAGTCCAGATTACCACAAAATGACAGGCGACTGGCAATGAACGGTATGTGTCTTCGACCAGAGACGTTGTCCGGACGATTACGAATACGCCCGAGAATCGAACGACCAGCTCTCTTAACTGTTCCACCAGTCGATCAAGAGTTGTTTCTGTTGCGCGTTGGCCTGGTCAATGTCATGCTGAGCCGCGCGCGCATTCGAGTCACCGGGTTCAGCGGGATTTGTCGTCACGTCGCTCGCGCCGATGCTGTACTGCATGGCGCGGATGTCGTCGTCGGACACGAACCAGTTCATCGCGAATTCGGCCGGATTCTCGAAGATGAACGTCTCAAAGAAACGTCGTTCGTCGTTGTGGTTCAAGGTGTCGTCGAGGACGCGCACCAGTTGATCGTTCCGGAACGACATACTCCAATCACGGGCGCTGAAAGCCCCTTCAACGGGACTGGTTAACCACTGAAGGCTTCGACTCAGGGCCCCGGCGAACCAACCGGTCCACCCTGGAGGCGTGTCGCGGCCGGGCACGAAGAAATCCTTGCGGTTGGCCTCGCTACGAGCGGCACGGATCTGGATCAAGCCCAGGCCGGACGTGTTCTCGGCAATCCACTCCCGATTCAGGTAGGCCCATGTGGCCGCGAGGTCGACCCCGTAGTCGTCGAAATAGCCGGCGTCGACCACCCTCCGGGGCGGTTCGATCGGCAGGCTCACGGCAGGCGAAATGTAAGGGAACGACGCATTCATCCGTACGGCGGTTCGAAGCTTGAACGTATCGATGGAATCCGGGAAGACCTGAAAGAACTCAGCCGCCGAGCGCGAGTAGAGCCGGGCGGCGAGCGCGGAGCGGGGTTCTCCCGGGTGCCGAGAAACCTTGTGCAGCATCTCCGCGGTCGTCTCGGTGAGGTTGTGCAGATTGAGGTTGCTGATCAAGAGGCGCCGGCCCGTCTCGACAATCATCGGTGAGACGATCAAAGAGGGCCGCCATCCTTCTCGCTCTCCCTGGGAGAGTTCCAGGAACGTGACGTCGAGCGCCGGCCACTGGTTTTCCAGCACGATGCCGCGATCTTTTTTCTGCGGAAACGGCCAGACCGTCAGCGGGAGGTCCCGGCGAATGAGATGACGAATGATGGGTGTCAGGCTGTCGAGCTTGCTTTCGCGCCGCAGTCTCTCGGTCAGGCTCTCCGACGGTCTCCCGTGCGGCGTCATGGTCGCCGCAAAGTAGGCTGATCCTACCATGCCGCCGGACGAACCCGTCATGATGCGGATATGCCGCGCCATGCCGGGCAAGGCAGGATTCCCGCAGAGGTCGTCGAGCACCACCGAGGCCCAGAACGAGGCTCGATAGGCCCCTCCCGTCACCGATACCATCAGCAGTTTCGGCTTGGCCTCACCCATTCGGGCACGCCACATCTCCAGCGCGTGATCGTCGGGAATCGAATGGATCGGGACCGTCGCATCGGGATCCAGCGTGCGCAATGCGACGCGGTTCTTGTAGTACGATTCCATTCCCGGGAACTGGTACTTGTAGGCGGAATTATTGGTGAGAGCGAGTACCACCAACACGAGGACTGTGATTGGCAGGCGAACCGACGCGTCGAGCGCGATCGTGATCGAGCCTGCGACCACAAACCCGCTAAACAGCGCACACACGGCAAGGCCCGGACTGAGTGAGTCGCGAAAGAAGAACACGAAAACCAGCCATTCCGCGGCGAACAGTCCCAGGTAAAGTGTGAACGACGTGATCACGGTCGCTTTCAGGCCATCGTATCGCTCGGGGAACTGTTCGATGGCAAGGAAGTGGCTGCGCAAATGCGGCGAGTGGCGTTGATGAAGCCGGCGCAAGGAGGCAGGAATATCGACACCTTCGAGAAACGTTGTATGGACCAGGCCGGCCAGTTTGACAATCACGATGAGCGATACGGCCGCGACGATCATCCCCAGGACATAGCGTAACAATTCGTTGAGGGAATCCTGCCCGCGACGGGTTGCGCCAGGCACCGATGCAGGAAGAGCGGCCGCCAATAAGAGAAAGACCAGAAACGGTGGACTGCATTTTGCAACGAAGCGGAGCAGGTTGTTAGGCTCGTGGACCGCCGCAACAAAAGTCGGATACTCGTGCCGCGTGTCCTCGATCGCGTACTCTACATAATCATTCAAGTGTGTGATTCGTTCGGAGTAATAGATCGCCGTCCAGACCTGTGCGACGAGCAGCGCCGCGCCGAACGAACCCCAAAACGCTGCTCCAAACCCACCTTGCTGCGTGCGCCCTGACGCGCCGCGCGTCGGTGTCCCCACGTCTGGCCGCGGAGGGGGCGGGTCGCGGAACACGCCAGGCAGGCCAAGGCCCGCGCCCAGCTTTCCACCGATCATCAGGATGATCAGGAGGATCGGCCAAAGGAAAAACCAGTACTCACTCATCAGGCTCACAAGCCGCTTCTGTCCATGCTCTATGCTGACGAGGTGCGAATAAAGCGGCAACGCAACGAGGGCGGTCGACCAGGCGATGACCGTGAGTAAACTGGGTGTTTTCGCAGTCGGAGCTGGGACCGTGGCGACATGGTCACGAGAAGGCATCGGCACACTCACGAGGCGAAGGTCGGAAACTCAATCTGAACGTCCGAGAATTGGCCTATGATGAGGGACCGCTACGCTGACTTCAAGCGCCTTGGAATGCGGACCAGATCAGATCGCCGAAGCATTCCGACGCCGGTTCCCTGTACCCCCGGTCTGCCCCGTGGCGCTTCAATCGGCCTGCGAGTTCATGGTGCAACCGGTCGCGTTGACGACGGGCGCCTCCCGCCAAACGACGGGACGTTGAGGCGTCTCCGGTCCCGATCCTACCACCCACCGCCAAGCCTCGACCGCAACCCCGAGGACGACCCGACACACGATCTCCGCCGGACCCAAACAGCAGTGATTGACGAGGAAATTAGGGCAAAAAAAGCCATACCTTACGCAATAACGGCTGCTGATGTGGCTTCAATGGCTCTTGCGTGCGTCGTTCCTGCCGTAAGTCCTTATCTCGTCATAAGTTTTCGAACACACACTTATTCGGAATCGACCCCCTTATTTCGGATGACACGTTCCGGGTTTCCGATTGCGACCCGCGCGCATCACGGTGGGCGGTAAACCGGGGGCATGAAGAGTGCGCTGGGGGTCTCGAACAAATCTGGATGATGGTACGCGATGACGGAAACGCTGGGCCCGTCCAGTTCCCGTAGTCGTAACGCACCGCCCAATTAGCGGGCTGCCGCGGCGCCGGTGTCGCGGCGACCGTCGCGCCACCAGTCGCGCAGCAACTCCAGGCGATTGAGGTTCTTCAGCACGTTCTCGTACAGATCCTGGCTCTGGCGCAAGGTCAGCCGGCGTGTGTCATTGAATCCGAGGGCACGCAGTTGTTTGTTGTATTTTGCCTTCAGTTGAGCCTGGAAGGTTGGCTCCGTTCTGTGTTCGATTTTCCATTTGTGAAACTCGTAGGAATCGCGGCCGATCAGGTAATCCTTGACCTGCGTGAGCTCCTCGCGGGGGTCGGCTCCGGTGCGTCCGAAGCCGCGGGTCAAGACGTCCTTCTCCCGCGTGCTGAGTTTCCAGTTGAGAGAGACCTCGATGGGGCACTCGAAGACAACCGTGCGGAAGAAGTTACGGTCTTTTTCGTCGTCGAAGAGGAGATCGAGGAGGTCGACCTGCTCGTCGTTGCGGAACGACATCGTCCACTGGCGGGCGCTCGAGAGGCCGAGCAAGGGAGTGCTGATGGCCTGGAGGCCAGGAGTGAGAAGTTCCCGGTTGGCGTGCCACGTGAGCCGATCGAGCGCCGAGGTGCTCGTCAGCCGATCGAAGTCGATCTCGGTGCGCGCTCCCTGGCTCACGTGGTCGCGGATCTGGACGACGATGACTCCTGAGGTGTTCGCCTCGAGCCAGGGCCGCATCTTCGACAGCCAGAGTGCGGCGAGGTTCACGCCGTAGTTGTCGTAATAGCCTGCGTCCACCACCCGGCGTGGGGGCAAGGTGGGAAGACTGACGGCGGGCGAGACCCAGGGGAACGAGGCGCTCATGCGGACGCCCGTGGTGACGTGGAAGTCGTGCGCTTCGGGGAAGAGCCGGAAGAACTCGACGGCAGAGAGCGAAAACACCTCATCCTCGTCGTGAATGCTTCGGTCGAGGTCGGAGCCCTGGAAGGCGGGACGGTCGATCTTCCGGGACGACGGCTCGAGGAGCAGTCCGCCGACATTGCGCGTGGCAAAGGCGAGGTCGAGGTTGCTCACCAGGAGACGGCGGCCATCCTCGACCATCATCGGCGTGTACACCATCGACGGCCGCCAGCCCAGGCGCTCGTCGACGGCGTAGGCCTGGAGTGGGCGTGCCATCGGACTGGCCCGCTCGCCGCCGGTTGCGCGGACCCAGGTTTGCTCCAGGGTCTTTCCGCGGTCTCCCTTCTGGAGGTACGGATTCAACGCACTGATCACGTCGGCGAATACCATACGGCCCGCGACCGCATCGAGTTGATCGGCGGCCATCTGTTCGACGAGCGTGTCGGCCGTTACCCCGTGGAGCGATGCGAAGGGAGCATTCTCCCCCTGGAGGACCGCGCGAGGCGGCGGGGCCAGCGACGTCGCGTAGTAGGAGCCGCCGACCATGCCACCGGACGCTCCCGTGATCAGCCGGATGTGGTAGGGGAAATCGGCCCCGAGCGTCTGTTCCAGCTTTTCGAGCACCACCGACGTCCAGACCGAGGCGCGGATCCCGCCTCCACTCACCGTGACAATCACCAGCTTGGGCTTCCTCTTGGTCCAGAGCCCCCCGACGAGCTGCTTCCACGCCAGCAAGACCTCGGTGTTGTTCAAGGGCTGGAGCGCTTGCCAGTCGCCCACCACGGTCGCACGGTTTCCGGTGCGGCCGAGCGAGCGTTCTCCGCCGGAGCCCGCGATCCGAAGAAGTGTGGTCCAGCGATACCCGGGCGGCAGGCCGTCGTCGCGTTGAGGAGGTGCCGGCGCGGCGATCGCTTGGACCTCAAAGGCCCCGCTGCCGCGGACGTCGGTACCGCTCGGCTCGTGGGCCTGTCCGTTCCAGGAGAGAATTAAGCGATCGCCTGGCCGGACACGCCCGGCATTGTACAGGGCCACGCGTACCGACTTCGGTTCGTCCGCTGTTGTCGCGAGGTCCCTCTCGAGGCTGGCAAAGACGCCGCGATCGTGCGCGCTACGGAGCGTAAATGTCTCGCCTGCGGCAGCCGGCGAAGTGCCAAGGGCCGGCGCAACCGGCGCCGGGGTGTCGTGCGCGGCACGCAATAGGTTCTCGCGCGTTGGCCAGTAGGGGGCGAAATCCGGGAACTGTTTGGGCTCGCTTCCTTCGCACGCGAGATACACGCCAACGGGAACGGGGGCCTCCGCCCGCTCGTCCTCGAGCACCAGGCAATCGCCGGGTTGCGTGGCCGGCGCGTTGATGGGATCGAGCACGGGGCCCTTCCCCTCTCGGTTGGCCTCAAATTGTCGGGACGGCCGTGAGGTGTCCATGTGGCAACGCTCCAGCCATGTGTTCATGATCGCCAACTGCGCCGCGTCGAGCGGCTCCGTCCCCGGTGGGACCGCGAACTCAACCTCGTAGACGTCAAGGTGTGAGCGGTGCTCGGCCGACCTGACGCGGCCGCCCCAGCTCATCGAGATCAGCACGTACTGGCCGTCGGCGGCGCGGTATCGCGGCGCCAGTCCGCGCAGTCGCAGTCCCAGGCGGTCGCCCGGGCCCGCGATCGGCTCGTAACGGACCTCAGGGGGGCGGTCGCTGCCGGCTACGGGAGGTGGTGCGGAGCCCGCGGGCGCCAGCCGATACCTTGGCCCTCGTGTGATCCCGCCGCGGATCATTTGCAGCGATTCGTAACGGAACCAACGATAGATCTTGCGGTAGAACGGCTCCTCGGCCAGGACCACGCAGTCGTTCCCTTCCACAAGAGTCGTGAACCACTCCTCCGAAACCAGCCGCATCTCGTCCCCTGGCTCGGCGCGGAGGCGCCCGCGTGGGTCTTCGACGAGGAGTGACACCACATGGCCGCCGTCTGCCTGGGGACGCTGTCGGAGCGACCGAAAAAAGGCGGTCGCCAGGCGTTCGCTCGATCCTTGCTTTTCGAGACGATCGAAATCACTGGTGACTTCGCGGTTCCGGAGACGCACGGTCGATGGGGTCGTGTCGCGAAAGTAATCGTGTGAGTCGAGGTAGATCGGTAGGGCGTAATACCGTTCCATGTTGGGAAAGTTGACCTTGAACTGGTTCGGGGCCACGAACCACGCGTTGCCGTTCAGTATGATGAGGGCCGCGACCACAGCGATGACCGCCATCACGGGGCCCCTTGGTCGCAGAAAGGCGATGACCGTGTACACCGCGGCCACGAGCGCCACCATACAGGCAATCGATCCGGCGGCGGGCATGGCTGACTGCCAGCGCTCGTCGAGCGCGTTGTACGGAACCGCGAACGCCACGAATCCCAACAGCAGCGACAACGGATAGAGCAAAGCCGGGCGACGACTCCCCACCCCTGCCAGTGACCAACCGCCCAACACCAGGACCGTCGCGCCAAGCCAAAACCCAGCCAAGACCGAGGGGCCTCGCCCGATCCATACCGCCACTAGCGAAACGGCGGCTGTTGTTGGGACGAGTCCCAACATCAGTAGTCGGATCCGAGGCCCTGTCCGGCTGAGTCGGGCCGTCGGCGGTACGAGTGCGATGAGGCACGTACTCATCGCGACCGCCGCCGCCAGCACTATCACGAAATCACCCGCGCGGGCGAGATAAAGCAAAACGAGTAGAACGAGCGCGACGGTCGTTCCGATCCGCGAGGCCGGGTTCGTCCTGCGCACCCTCGCTCCACCCATGGTGGCCAACCGGAAGCTGGCGAGCCAGCAACTCAGAAAGATACCGAGGAAGGCAAAAGCCCAGCCCCCCTCACGTAAGACCCTCTCCCACGCACTGGGAGACCAGCCAGTGCCGGCAATCACAAGGATGGCGATTAATCCCAGGCCTCCAAAGAACAACCAACGCGCACGGCGCTCCGGCGAGGCGCCGAAGTAGCGCGCTGCCGCGGCCCCCACAGCCGTTCGTACACGCCGCCAGAGCGTCCGAGACCGCTTTGCCCAGCGCCCTCGCGACACTACCTGAACGAGAACCACAAGCACACCCGCGGCGAGGGCTTCCGCCAGGAGGACCCCAGTCGGCCCCCACGGAATGCTCTGCCAACGACTGGGAACGGAAAGTGGGCCACCCTGATCTGGAGCAACTTGAATGTCGGTCCGCTCCGGCCAGTCGACCCATCGCCTTGTGACGTCCTCCGGGAGCACGACGTTGACAAGAAAGTGGATGATGAAAAAAACGACGAGCAATGACGACCAGGGCCATGCGCGATCGCGTGCCCACGCCTTGGCGAGTATCCGCCGACGGTGCCGCACGTCCTCGAAATGACCATCCCTAGCACGGTCCGCAGACTCAGCAGTTTGGAACTCGGCACAGTCGTTAGTCGCGACGCGGAGGGAATCGAGGAAATCCCTCTCGAAGCGTTCCCACCCAGCGGCACTTGCGGCCCATCGAGTTGTCTGACAGGCCAGGACGATTCCCAGCACCTGCCCCAGGACGACTCCGGCCAACCATGGCAAGCGTCCGGTGAACATCTGGAAGTCTTGGTTGAACAGAGGAATCAGAACCGTGGGCACCACTCCGGCCAGCAGGACCAACATGAACCCCTTGACGAGCAAGATTGCCGGCGACACCAGGAGTCGGAACGGCTCTCCACACAGGGCATCCTTGAACCCGGCGCGGACGGCTTCCCGATCCAGCTCGCTGGGGCTGCGGCGAATTGAAAGATGGATCGCTTCGATGTCGGTGCGCTCAAACCGATCGAGAAATCCGTTACGCAGAATGCGTTGGATGGGATAAGCCGGCGGCATGAGCTCGTTCAAGTCGCTCAGGACCCGGACAAGCGTTTTCAGCGAATTGTTCCACCATCGGCCGGGTGAATCGAGGACCGAATAATGCAAAATGAGCGCCGCGAACAACAACATGAGCGCCGCCCCGGTGAGCGCCTGGGTCAGAGGATCCTCGTCGAGGAAAAGCCCTTGCAAGCCGAAGTCCGCTCCGACCTGGCCCCAGATCACCAGGATCAGTAATCCCATGAGAATAAAATGAAACGGATAGTGGATCCCCCAGAGGACGAAGTCGCGCACCGGGCGAATTCTGTGGAATCGGAAGGTCCAGAGACCGATCATAAGCCCCGCGCAGAGCAGGGTCCGGCAGATGTCCATGTTGCTTGATTCCCCGCTGTGCCTTCGGCAAAATGCCGAATTGGCATAAAGTTATCAATTATAATTAATATTATATCGATTGCCGTGGCGATTAAAGAGCAGATTCCCTTCGTTGGTGAATAGCGGAGTGTTTTTCCCTTACGGCCTTCCGCTCGCGTTTTTGGGCTGAAGTTTTCGAGGCGATTATCGATTCACTTCAGTTTTCCGCCTTGGCGCGCAAAAAAGCTCCTGGGCCCACTCAACACACCAAGGCTTCTTGTTGCGCCGCGAGAGAAGCGCAAAAAAAACCCCTGGTGCAAAGAATGCACACAGGAGCTGTCATAGCCGACGAAGGCGATCGGCCCATCGGGAGCCACGCCTCACCCTAAAAAGTATCGCTCGTCTCGTTGGAAGTCAACCGACCAGCGCACCATTCCCCCGATGTCGAATCGCTGCCGCCAAGCCCGATAGGTGATCTTGAGCACGCTCTCGAGGCCTTTAGCGAATGAGTAACCCAAGATCACAATCCAAGCCCCTGCACGCTCGCGTGAGGCGACGCGACGAAGCAGGGGCCGCGCCCGGTCCAAAATGTCGGCGTTGGGAGGTGCGTAACGCTCACGGTCGCCCCGCGCCTCCCCGGTCCGCAGGATTTCCTCGCGCCGCTTCACGCCATCCTCCGTGAAGCGGAGTATGGGCCGGGAATCGGCTCCATGATCCCGGCTACGACCAGCACGTGGACAGCCGGTCGCTCGCTCCCTGACGGGAGACTTGTAGCCCTTGACCCGGAACCGTAGCGTGGCGACGGCGCTTGCGGAAAGCACGATCGTGTCGGGCATTCCATTCTTCTTGATGTGAGGATCGTAGGCGAGTCTCGAGTAGTGGGGAATGGTGGCCAGAGCGACGAAAGCGCCGGCTTGAGAGTTTGGTTCGTAAATCAGCGCTCTAACGTGGCCCGACGAGCACAGGCAACCGTTCGGACCGAGACACGAGGCCCTGCTCGTGGCCCAGTCGAGCCTGCCCCCCCGCACATTGAAACACCGCCTCGATCGTGTACCGCCCCGGCCGTAAAGGCCGGTACCCATGGTCCGCCGCAACCGACAAATGGATGGGGGCTGTCAGCACCTCACCGGGCCTAACGACGTAGTGCGGCGGCGGTTCTTCTTCGGCCCGAATGTCCGAGCGGACGAGCGCGTAGCAGAACGAGCTGACAACCTTGTCGTCCGGGCCACGGAGGATAAACGTCACGTCGTCAATTGCGTCCGTGTGGCCCTCGACTGTGACTGGGCTGCTGGTCGGGTTACTCACCCGCACTTCGAGTACCGGCTTCCCTGCCGCTGCCGTGCCCGGGAGCACGCGGAGCCGGCAACGAAGCGGCCCACGTTCGGGGAGGGCCGAGAGTTCGACTCCGACCTTGCGCCGGCCTTCTTCCCACCGGATCCCCTCCACCGGGTTGTGCCAGCGCCCGTCCGGTGCTTTTGCCGGCAGACGCAGCTCCGCTGCGCGCTGAGAGGCAGGCACTCGCCCGCGCCGATCGCGCTCCGCCGCGCAGAGACCACCCGTTAGCGAGGCCACGACGATCAGACCCACTGCCGCGGTCCCAAGTCGCTCTCGCATGGCACCTCCCTCCGTTTATGTCGCCGGGGAGAGGCCCAAGATCAGCATCGCGAACATCCGACCGAGCCGGTCCCAGGCCGTGCCGGTTCGCCCTCGTTCCCACGGAGGACCATGGGAACGAGGATCAAACACTCCACGTACTCGAGACTTCAAGTGCGTGACTCCAAGGATTTTTCCTCATCGGTCAGATCGACCGCTAGCGCGAGGAGCCGAGTGGGAGCTCCACGCAGCTCGCGCGGCCCGGTTCGTGGAAGACTCGCTGGTTGGCCTTTGCATAATCACGGGGTTTCGCCGAGAAGATGTTGGCGACGAACGTCTGGGGGTTGCGGTCGTACAGCGGGAACCAGCTCGACTGGACCTGCACCATGATCCGGTGCCCCGGCAGGAAGACGTGGTTCGCAGTGGGAAGGGCAAATCGGTACGTGAGCGCCTCGCCGGGAAGGATCGCCTTGGCCGTTTCGAGACTCTCGCGGTAACGGCCGCGGAAGATGTCGGCCGCGACCATCAGTTGATAGCCGCCCAGCTCCGGCTGGTCAGCGACCTCGTCGGGATAGACGTCGATGAGCTTGACGACCCAATCCGAGTCGCTGCCGCTCGTGGAGGCGACGAGGTTGGCGACGGGCTCGCCGGCGATTTGCAACGGAGTGGTGAGCACGTCGGAGGCGAACGCCAGGACGTCCGGGCGCCCGGAGGCCTCGCGCTGGTCGTCGACAAGCCAGCGGGCCCAGGTCTGCCCCGCTCCGTAACCCATCGGCTGGATCGGCCGCGCGCGGAAAGGCACCGGCTTGGCGGGGTCGGACACGTATTCGTCGAACGCCGCATCGCCGGAAGCCGGCGCCTCGAAGCTGAGCTTGAGTCCGGAGCGAAGATAGAGCCGCGCGGGCCTGTTCGCATCACCCAACTTCGGCGGCCACGCCGGTAGTCGTCGCCAGACGTCCGTGCCAGTCTCGAACGCCGTCACGGGGGCAACGTCAGCCTTCGGGGCGCCATCCTTGAGATACTGGGCCAGGAACGGCGCCAGGATGTTGCGGCGAAACTCCCGCGCCGTGTCGGCGTGGAACTTCAGCGCCCCGAGTGTGCTTCCATCCCCGATCATCTGGCCATGGTGCCAGGGGCCCATGACGAGGAAGACCATGTCGTTGTCCGCGTCTTTCGGCTCGAGCGCCTTGTAGACCGCCGGCGCCCCGTAGATATCTTCCTGGTCCCAGAGGCTGTGCACGAGCATGACCGGCACCTTGAGCGGCCGCTTTGCCAGCAGCTTATCCACCGCCTGGTCGCGCCAGAACGCGTCGTAGGCCGGGTGCGCGGTCAGCTTCCTCCAGAACCCGAGCTGGTCGAGACCGCGGCGGCGTCCCAGCTCGCCGGCGGAGCCCGCATGCATGAACATGTCGTAAACGTCGTGGTGGCTCGTCCACCACTTCGCGCCGCCCTTCCGCGTGGCCACCTGGTCGTAGATCCAACCGACATTCAACTGGCGGAAGGCACCGTTGTGGAACCAGTCGTCGCCAATCCAGCCGTCGACCATCGGGTTCATTGGCACCGAGACCTTGAGCGCCGGGTGCGGGTCGAAGAGTGCCATGAGGGGGAGGAACCCGTCGTAGGAGATCCCGAGGATCCCGACCTTACCGTTCGACTCGGGCACATTCTTCACCAGCCAGTCGATCGTGTCATACGTGTCGGTCGCGTGGTCGACGGGCGTCGGGTTCAGCGGCCCGCGCAGGGGTCGGTTCACGACATAATCGCCTTCGGAGCCGTGCTTACCGCGTACGTCCTGGACGACTCGGATGTAACCTCCCTCGACGATCACATCGGTCGCGTTGTCGTAGCCGTGGAGGACCGGGCCGAGGTGCGCGCTTTCGGCGTGGCTGGTGAGCTTGTTGGCGTCGTAAGGAGTGCGTGTGAGCAGGATCGGCGCCCCCTTCGCACCCTTGGGGAGCAGGATCACCGTATGCAGCTTCACTCCGTCCCGCATCGGGATCATGACGTCGCGCCTGTCGTGGTCGAACCCGTAGCGAGTGGGCTCGAACTTCGCAGGGATCTCGCTCGGAAGATCCTTGTACGATTTGGGCGCGCTGTCCTTCTCCTGCGCCGAAGCCGTCCCTGCCAGCGTCGCTAGTGCGAGGACGAGCGCTCGAGTACAGATCTCGGTTACGGAACGCAGTCTTTCGGGTTTCAGCAACTTACCTCGCGGACATCTCATGGTGAGGCACTCCGGGCGCATCGGATCGGAGACGCGTTGAAGATACCCGAGGATCAACGCCTCACGCGATAGGGGGCCTTGGCGTCTCGTCACGGCGGTGAACGATCGGATGGCGCATTGTCTGGCCGTGCGTCATTTTCCATTCGCACGGGAGCGCCCTATAACTCTCCCCCGTTTTCAAAGGGCGGAATTATGTATTCCTCCCTTTGAGTAGCGATGGGTGAGCGCACTGGGCCGACCACCGGCTGAACGGATCTCGCATCGACCGAGTTCGCCCCACACCGAGGATGCAACGAAGTGGCATCATGCGCCGCGAACGGTCCCCGGCGCTCCGGTCGAGCTCAAAGCCCCTGCTTCGTGGGTACCGTGAACCTTCAGCGTGATTTCATTGCCGATATCGTTGAAACGCACTTCGTCCATGAACGTTCGGATCAGCAACAGGCCCCGGCTATCCGATCGGGTGAGATGGCCCGGATCGGCCAGGTCGGGGAGCACCGACGTGTCGAATCCGGAACCTTCATCCCGGATTGTGTACACCGCTTCGTCCGGGGTAACGCGTGCGGTGACATGCACGCGACGCTCGCTGTAGGGGGCTTCGACACGTCGTTGTGCCACGAGCTCCAGGTACTGGGTGTCGTCCAGGTCCAGTCCAAGTGATTCGCGAGTGAGTTCCAGGTTCCCGTGCTCGATGGCGTTGACCAGGACTTCCGAGAGCGCAATGCCCACGCGCAACAAACGTCCCGGATCGCACAGCCTGACCGCGATCAGAGTCTCTTCCAGTTGCCGGACCAGCGGCAAGACCAGGCTCGTGTCATTGCCCAGGACGTACTCGGTTTCTGACCGTTTGAGCAGTCCCAAGGCCACCTGACGTTCGGCCCGGAAATCGGCGACGGCGAGGACCGAGCGAATCGTCGGCACAAGATCGCGTCCCAGCCGTCGTTTGGGCACGTAGCTGGCCGCACCTTCACGAAGTGCCTGCGAGGCCAGTTCCTCGCTTCCGAATGCGGTCATCAACACAACTGGGACATACGGATAGTCGTAGCGCAGGGCGTCGATCAAGTCCAACCCATCCAGACCAGGCATCTGCAGGTCCGTAAGGACCATATCCGGCATCGATTCACGAACCGCCCTCAATGCCGCCGTTCCGTCGCTGGCCATCGCCACATCGAATCCAGCCTCATCCAGAATGATACGGATTTCCAACGCCTGCGTTGGGCTATCCTCGACCACAAGTACTCGCGCCATGGGAAACTCCCGTGCCTCTTTGAGTCAGCTTCAAGGATTGCAACGCACTCTGTTCCTATGTGACCACGGATAGGCTAAATATAGCCCCGGATCAGGAGCGAGGAAAGCCCCTACATTTGCAGCCCAGATTGGCTCATATAACAGAAACCTTGGAAGTGTCTGTCATGAACTTGGCCTTCCGGGGATCGATCCGAGATGATCCTTCGACCCGAAGTGTGTCATTCCGATGAACCGACTGGCGAGAACGTCACAAGTGAACGCTCAAGTTGTAGACCTGCCCGAAGGGCACGGATTGCGCGCCTTTTGACTTTGCATTGACGACTCAATTGTAGCTCAAGAACCACGGGTATGTAGATCAGTCGGCACGCAGAACGTGCGAGACCCTGAAGTCGTATGGACTTGCGCGCCCGGGGCCTATGAAGTTGGAAATCTACGCTCAGTAAAGCCGAGTCAAAAAAGGCTTAGGCCGTTCGGCCGTTCCATCGGTCTACGAACCGGCGATAGTCTTCGGGCGTGTCGATGCCGATGCTCGGTTCGTCAACGAAACCCACGGCGATGGGGAAACCGGCTTCGAGGACGCGGAGCTGCTCGAGTTTTTCGGTTTCCTCCAGCCGGGAAGGCGGAAGACTTGCGAGCTTCAGGAGGAACTCGCGGCGGTACGCGTAGAGGCCGAGGTGAAGATGCCCGAGCGGTCGCTCTGAGGTGGGTGCGGGCAAGCCGTCCCGGTGGAGTGGGATCGGGCTGCGCGAGAAGTAGAGGGCTCGCCCCGAGCGGGCGCAGACGACCTTCACGCATGACGGGTCGCGGTAGACGGCTTCGGCACGGATCGGTGTCGCCAAAGTGGCCATCGCCACGTCCGGATCGTGTTCCAACAGTGATACGACCAGGTCGATTGCCGTGCTGGAGATCTCCGGTTCGTCGCCCTGAACATTCACAAACACATCGACGTCGGGTAAGCCGCGGGCGACCTCCGCGACGCGGTCGGTCCCGCTCGGATGGTCGGCGCGAGTCATCGCGCACTCGCCCCCGAATGCCGCGACGGCGTCGGCGATGCGGGAATCGTCAGTGGCCACGATCACCCGCTCGAGCCGCTGCGCCCGGCGCACGGCCTCGACGACGTGCTGGATCAACGGTCGTCCTGTGTCGGAAAGAAGGGGTTTGCCGGGCAAACGGGTTGAAGCGAACCGGGCCGGGATCACGGCGATGCTTCTCATGTTTTGCTGCAACCTCCGTGACGAGCTCATCCGATACACGGGGCACTGACCGAAACGGACTTTCGGACGAGCCCCCCTGCTCCCGCATGCACACTATAGCGGCGCCAACCTGCGACGCAACGGGAACACATTCGGCTCAAACCGATCTCGGTCCTTGGCGCGCTGAGAGCGTAGGCATTCAGGAAGAATCCCGACGTTGGGACCGTACCGCTCGCAGGGACGCCGGGTGCCTCCAAGGGGCGCACGATGCGCTCGAGCCCGATGGTGTGGTGGAGGTCTGAGGAGGCCAGGGTATGGAGCGGGACGGCCGAAATCGCCGCGTCAAACTGCGGCCTGCCGTCGAGACTCTGGAGGCCCGGGAGCTTCTTTCTGCCACTGCCAGCGCTTCGTCAAACACCTCTCCGCAAACGCCAACGTCCCCGTCGGCGGTGACCGATTCCAGCGCTACGACAGATTTCAGCGGCATTGTCCAGGCCGACCAGACACGCACGCTGTACGGGATCGACGGAAATGGTGAGACCGTTGCCGTGATCGACACGGGGATCAACTACGACAACGAGAGTTTTGGCGGAGGCGGTTTCGGTCCGGGCCACAAGGTCGTTGCGGGGTTCGACTTTGCGGACAATACTCCCGATCCCACCGCGATTGAGCAGCACGGGACCGCCGTCGCCGGATTGATCGCCTCCAACGATCCCGCGCACCTCGGCATCGCGCCCGGAGCCGACGTGGTGTCCCTCCGTGTGTTCAACAGCAGCGACGTGGGCAGTTTCCCCGCCGTCGCGAGTGCGCTTCAGTGGGTCATCAGTAATTACCACCAGTATAATATCACGGCTGTGAATATTTCGTTGACCGATGGCGGCAACTACACGAGCAACGTGGAGGGCGGCGACGGCGGAGTGGGACAGCAGATCACGTCGATGATTGCTCTGCTCGACGCGTTGAACATTCCCGTAATCGCCGCGACGGGAAACGACTTCAATGGCCAACAAGGGGAAGCCTTTCCGGCGATTGTTCCGGACGCGATCAGTGTGACCTCGACGGACGCGAAGGACCAGCTTGTCTCCGATGCCCAGCGCCTGGGAAAGGCCGCGGGGCTCGACTCGGCGACGGACCTCGCGGCGCCAGGCGCGAATCTGACGGCTCCGGTCGACGGCAATAACTTCGCGACGGTGAACGGGACCAGTTTTGCAACGCCCCTCGTGACCGGCGCCGTGTTACTGCTCCAGGAGCTTTACGAGTCGCGATTCGGACGCTTACCCGCCGTCGCCGATCTCGACGGTTGGCTCCAGCAGGGGGCGGATCCCGTCGATGACCCTGTCACCGGGATTACGATTGGTCGACTCGATATCCTCAAAGCGGCGGCACTCGTGCCGCAGTTCGAGGCACAATCCAGCGATCCGTCCTCTACGCCGTCAAACGCGCCTGGGACGTCGCCTCTGATGACGAGCATCATTACGAACGCACCAACTTCGATACCAAGTCAGGCTCTTCAAACGACCCCTGTGAAGGCGACGATCCGTCCCGCCTTGGTGCTCTCGGGAGCGAGGAACGACCGAGCAATGGTCCCCGCTGCAACGGGCGGATCACCGCGTCGTTTTTCCAGGTTTGCTAACGCCACCAGCAACGCACCTCACCTCGTCGGGAAGCGAGTGGAGCGCGCGAAACCGCCGCAGCGCGCGGTCGCGTCCGAAAGCGGGAACCGGGAGTCGCATGCGACGAGGAACGAGATCTCAGCCGCTCGGAAGTCTCCATCCGCGCATCTTCTACCGCGCTCACGTCACGCCTGATTTGTGGAAGCCGTCCGGAACCGTTACAATCTCGCGAAAACACTTGGCCCCAAGCTGGGATCTGACGTCGTTCGGGATTCCGCCAGGGCGTTCTGGCCGTTGAGGAGTTCGCCTTTGTCGTCGCAGACACAGACCGCCTTGATCACGGGTGCCGGTAGCGGGATCGGACAGGGGATTGCACGAGCGCTTGACGAGATCGGCCTGCGCGTGGCCCTGGTCGGCCGCGACCCGTCCAAACTGGAAGCCACACGCGCGACGCTGAAGCAATCCGGCGGTGAGGCTTTGACGTTATCGTGCGACGTGGCCGACCGCGCTTCGGTGAATTCGATGGTTGAACGCGTGCTTTCCGCCTTCGGACACATCGATGTGTTGGTTTGCAACGCGGGGACCAATGTCCGTAATCGCAGCCTGGAGGCGCTCGAGCCGGGCGACTGGGACAGCATGATCGCCACCAATTTGACCGGCGCATTCAACCTGGTTCGGCTCGTCCTGCCGTCGATGCGCAAACGAGGGAGCGGCCTGGTAATTCAGATCTGCTCCATCTCCGGCAAGCGGGCGAGCGTTTTGGGGGGCGCCGGTTATTCGGCGTCGAAGTTTGGTCAGGCTGCGCTCGGGATCTGCATTGGTCGCGAAGACGGAGCCAAGGGGATCCGATCGACGGTCATTTATCCCGGCGAGGTCAACACACCGATCCTCGATGCCCGACCGGTCCCGGTTGGCGCGGAGCGCCGGGAAGCAATCCTTCAGCCCGAGGACGTCGCCGCTGCGGTGCGCTTCCTCGTGCAACTCGATCCCCGAGCCAACGTGCCGGAGCTCGTCATCAAACCGACGGTGGATGACTGGTGCTGATCGTATCGGCGTAGAGCAGACGAACGCGAATGAAAACAGGAAGGTTTCATTTGCGTTCTTCCGCGAGTCAGCCGTTCATCTGACCGGCTTCGATTTCACCCGTAGCGAACTGGTTGAACTCAACGTACTGAAGGTGGCGATAGAGCTTACTCTCGCCTTGCAACCTGCGAGGTTGTCCCGTGGCTTCGAGACGGCCGTTGTGCAAGATCACAATCTGATCGCACGACCGAATCGTCGAGAGGCGGTGCGGCAGAATGATCAGTGTGCGGTTGCGTGAGAGCCGGGAGACCGTATCGTCGATGAGATGCTTCGTGTCGTCGTCGAGCGGCACGATCGGTTCCTCGATGACCACGATCGAGGGATCGTGCAGATAGGCTCTGGCCAGCGCGATGCGGTACTGCTCGTCGGGCTTCAAGTAATGCCCCAGCGGGCCGATGATCGTGTCGTAGCCGTGGGGCAGGTCCTGGATGAAGTTGTGGGCATGGGCGAGCTTGGCGGCCTCGATGATCCTGGGCAGAGCATAGCTCGCATCCCCCAGTCCAATATTCATCAGGACGGAGTCCGTGAAGACGAGGTCCGTCTGAAGGATTGTCGCAACCTGCGCACGGATCGACTCGAGGGTCACGTCGCGAAGGTCTTTTCCATCGATCCGAACGCGGCCGATTTTGGGGTCGATAAGACGGGGAATCAGGCAGACGAGGGCGTGTTTCGAGTCGTCGTCGAGGCTCATGATCGCCGTTCGTGTACCGGCGGGAATCTCGAGCGAAACCCCTTCGAGCAAGATCTTCCCCGAGCGGCTCTCAAGTGTGACGTTCTCGAAGCTAATTCGATCCTGAAGCGGGGGCAAGAACTGTGCACCGCCGGGCTGCTGGAGCTCGGGTTTCCGTTCGAGAAACTCGAAGACCGCGGCGGCGGATCGGTTCGCCTGACGGACGGCTTTCCGCATGCGGATCAACTCGAGGATCGGGGGCGCCAGACCCGCGAGCGACGCGAGCAAGACGAGCGCTGAGGCGGGCGAGAGC
Source organism: Singulisphaera sp. (assembly GCA_027451445.1). Taxonomy (GTDB): domain Bacteria; phylum Planctomycetota; class Planctomycetia; order Isosphaerales; family Isosphaeraceae; genus DAIDJG01. The sequence goes on along the minus strand of DAIDJG010000272.1, from coordinate 65,398 downwards.
CGTTGGGTGACCATCACGCTGTAGCCGAGCAGGCCAATCGCGACGGTAAACGCCAAACCGTAGAGCAAGCCCATCGTGGGGTTGAGCCGGCCTTCGCTCTTGATCCGGCGCGTGTCGGCCTGGAGATAGCGCTCGAGGTGTTCGTCGAACCGCTGTTTGTCGACGTTCTCCATACCGTAGACGCGGACAGTCCGCAACAAGCTCAGGTCTTCGTGGAGCAAGCAAAGCTGCACCGCGGCGTCGCGCATCGCGGCGTCAGAGACGGCCCTGGCATCGCGGTTCATGACGCCTGCGGTCATCCAGATCAGGATACCGAGGGACCCCAGGAAGAGCGTCATCGTACCCGACAGAAAGACGGCGATGAGGATCAACCCAACCCCGAGGGTCCACATCCGGTAACCGTGATCAAGATCTGAGAAAAGGCCGTCGCGAATGTCGTTGACCTCGCGCGTCAAGATATTCACGATCGGGCCGGTGCCTTCAGTGGGCAACGACGACTGGCCGAGCCGGTACATCTGGCGATGGATCTGCCGACGCAGGGTTGTGGCTGCATCCGAGGTGACCTCGGCCATAAGCGCCCGCCGGTACTGGGTAATGAGGCAAAGCGCCAGCAGCAAGGCGAGGCCCGTAGCGAGCAGCGTGGCGAGTGCACCGAGGTTATTGCGTAAAGTCGGAACAACCCGCAGAACTCCTCGTAGAGCGACCGCGGCCCGCTGGTGCAGGGGATTGTTGCTGAAGAGATTGCCGACGACGAGAGGGAGTAAGCCTGCGTCCTCAACGCGAGAGTACCCGGCGTTGAGCGACATGGATCGGTTTAGGACCCATTCGTCGCGCTTCTGGTCGAATCCGTCCTTGAGCCACTTCGAGGGGAAGCGAGCTTCGCCCTGGGCATCGAGCAGCGCCGTGAAGAGGCCGACGATGACGAGCAGGGCGAGGATCAAGAGCGAATGCACGACGCCCAAGACTTGGGCCGTCGCCAGGAGAGAGGGTCGGGCCGTCAGAAGCTTACGAGCACGACGATAGGCGTCGGCTGGCATGCGTCAATCCCATGGGCGCGAGTGAGCGGGAACTATCTCGATGGGTTGTCGAACCGGCTCGTCCGGATTCAGTCCGCGAAATGCAGGCGGACGATCGGCGCAGAGCGGAACGGACGAACCCCCCTGGCCGTCGCTATCCGCTTCGCGACCCCACGCCCGACCTAGGATTCGCGCCGCGTCAAGCCAGGTCGCGATCCTCAAACAAGAGGAAGGCGAACAACAATGCTGCTCCACTGTACAACACACAATAGCCAAGTGCCGGAATTACGTACTGCATCCAGGGAATTACGGCCCCGGTTGAGATGGACGGGCCGGCGTTGAAGAACTCCAAGCCGGGCAGAATCCACGCGAACAATTGTGCCATGAAGCTGACAAGCTCGTTGACGTTCCCTTGTTTCACCCCCTGGCCTGTCGCCTCCACCAGGACCGGGCTCAAGTGTCCCAAAAAGAAGATTGCAATGCAGACGACCAGGTTGACCAGCATCGGCAGGCGCGTGGAGATAGCCACACTGATGCTCGTCAGCACGGTCACTTCCAGGAACCCAAGCGCAAGCCCAGGCAGCACTTGCTTCACCTGATCCCACTGCTTGGAGGCTTCTGGGGCACCCCCGGCCGCTTCGCGCAGGTCGTACGCATACTTGTAGTAAACGCCCCCTTCGAACAAGAGGCCGAGGAGCACAAAAAGCGCCAAAACGCCGAGCTCGATGCCCAGGAACTTACCCACAATGAATTGGCGCCGATTGATCGGCTTCGAGAGCAAAGTAATGGCCGTTTTGCCTTCGATTTCCTCCGCCACCGTTGAGCTTGCCGTCAACAGAGCCAGCAAGAGGCCGGCGAATGAGATCGTGGTCAAGCCCGTGTCTTTGTACATCTTGATGTCTTCGCCAAAGGTGAAGTACGCCAAGAAAATGGAGAAAATGAGCCAGGAGCCTGCGAGCAGTGCGAGGACGAAGAAGACGGGTTGGCGAATCGCCTCCTTGGCGGTAGCGGTCGCGATCGTGAATGCTTTCATGGTGGCAAGAGCTCGAATGAGGAGAAGAATGAATGACGGCCAGAAACGGAATACCCGTTTTGCGACGGATTAGTAGCGAATGTCGAAATCAACAAAAGGAGGATCGCTCGGAGGCTCGCGTTCTTCCTGGGCGTCTCGAATCTTGTCTCCGAGCTCGCGTCTGATCGCGTTCAAGAAGCCCGTGACCTCGGTCGGTTCTCCTTCCGCCAAGAGCTCGACCCGTCCATCCGGGAGGTTGCGGACGTAGCCCCCAACCTGGAAATCGCGTGAAAGGTGACGGGCCGTGAGCCGGAACCCTACCCCTTGCACGCGACCCGAATAGTGAACGTGCCATCGCTCCCTGGCCATCCGAGGAGTCGACTCTCGAGTGTCACGACTCGTCCATGAAGGACGCCCAGTCATCCATGACCATCATCTTAGCGGGACGACGAGTGCTAAGGCAAGTCTGGCAAGATGAAGGATTACTGAAGAAAGGGGTCGATCGATGTGAAGGGCGATCGCCAGCGGGCGGAGTTACCGTCGGAACGTTCGCGCCTGTGTCGCGTCGACTCCAGCGTCTTGCCGTACCTTGCGTTCGGCAAAGGACTTGGCGATTTCCGACGCCTTCGGAAGAACCTCCAGGAAGAACTTGGGAAACGCGGGGGTTCCCTGGACGCGGATCACCAGGATCTGGCCGCTGGCTTCGCGGAGCGCATCGCTGACCATGAAGAGGTGTAGCTTATCGCGGCCGTAGAGCACCCGAAGGCGGAGGTCGAGCGCCCCCTGCAGGTCAAGGGTGCCGCCGCCCATTAGGCTAAATGCATTGCCCGTGAACTTGATCGGGACGAGGTGGGTCTCGCCGTTTTGAATCATGAACGCGACATCGGCCGAGTCGAACGCGGTTTTGGTGGCGGGTGATAAATTGAGAATCTTGACCAGCCGGAGGAAACCGGGGAGTTCGCCAAGGTAGCCATTGGAGACGTGGGCCTCGCCGCTTCCTTGTAAGGTATGGAGATCCGTGCCTTGCCCGCGAAAGTCGATCTGTGCGGAAGCGATTCCTCGGAAGTCTTGCTTCCCAGGGATCGTCATCGTGTAGTTCTGCAAGTCGGCGTCTGTGAGCGCGAGCTTCGCTTCGTACCGAGGAGTCCCTTCGAGGCTGATCGCCACCTTGCCGGTGACATCTCCGCCGAGCAGCTTTCCTTGAATACCGTCGAGCCACGCGCGACCCTTCTGCACATGAAAGGGTGCTTCCACCCGTGTCACTTGCAGGCCGTGCAGATACGCGCTGTCGAGCCGAAGAAACCCATGAACCTCCAGGGCCTCGCCGTTCGACCACCCTCGGACCATCTCGAGCTGTCCCTGGAGATGCTTGAGGGGGACTCCCGTATCCACGTTATTGTTGTTCAGGACGACGAGCCCGTTGTCCCATTCGCACCGCACCGGATCGTCGACCTTGCCCGACCACTGGAGCCCAAGGTTCCCGCGGAAGGTCACCAACTCATTGTCGATCCGGCGCGCGAATTGTGCCATCAAGGGGGGCATCATCGCGCGCAGCCGCGAGTCGACGCGGAATTGATCAACCCGTAAGTCCTCGACCTTGAGGTTGAATCGCCCACTGTTTTCGACGACGACCGTCCCCGATGCGACCCGAACCGGTGACTCATGAAAATGGAAGCCGACGTCGTGCATCTTCACCGTGCCGTTGTCGAAGATGAAGCGGCCGTTCACGTCTTCCATCCGCATCTCGACGGTGCCGCCGGGATCGTCGGCAAGCTGGCGAATCCGTTCGAACCTGAGCCGGACGCTTGTTGCGAGTTTGGGGGTGATTTCCACGTGGTAGTCGTCCGGCCGTCCCGGCGCGATCTTGACCGTGGCCTCGATGTTGCTCGCGCCGATGGGGTTGAGGATGGTCCAGGTTTTCTGCCACGCCTCCGGAAGTGACCGGTGCAGTTCGTCGTCGAAGGGCAGATTCTTGGCTTGCAGGTGGAGGTCGATTTTGAGGTCCTTCCCCACCGGGGCGCCGGGGACTTTCTTGACGTCGCCGTAACCTGTGATCTCCGCCTGTCCGTTATCTCCCCGCATCGAACGGAATCGCCATTGGTCGGGCCTTAATTCGAGACGACCCGTCAAGTGCTCGACCGGGTAAGGCAAGTCCGCCCAGCGGATGGAACAGCCTTCGTTCATGTCGAGGTCGGCGACGAGGGTGATCCGTCCTCGCGGGTCGTCTCTCGGTGTGAGCGGCGGATGTCTCTCGATATGAGCCGTACCTCTTACGGAGCCGGCCGGCTTGAAGTCGTCGAGTACTTTGCGGATTTCCGGGGGGACGGCGTCGAAGAGTAGCTTGTCGATTGGCAACGATTGACCTTTGAAGTCGAGCTTGACGATGGCATTCGGTCCCGGGTTGACGATCGTTCCGACTGCGGTAAGAGGCTTGCCCCCGAGCAGCGTGTGGAGGTTCAGGCGCACCATAGCAGGGGTAAAGTCGAGGTCGCCGCGGATATGTTCGAGCGGGTAGGCGAAGTGCTTGTAGACCATCGCCACGTCGTGACACTTCACGTGCATGCCAAGCGCGACGGGACCTCCCGGAACGGTTCGGGTCACGTCCATGTTGACGCTGACGACCCCGGTTGGCTTGAAGTTCTCCCACGTCTCGGCGAATTCCGGCGGCGTCCATTTCTTGAGCCGATCGTTGAGTTCCAGGCCGCTGAGCTCGAGACTCAGCTTAAGCGGCGGAAGTGGAGAATCGCTCAGGACAACTTCCGCCGTGCCCCCTACCCGGGTTGTGCCGTTGTAGCCTTCCACCTTATCAATCTTCAGGACGCCGTCGCTCAGGATAAGACTCGCCGCGAGGTCGTTGATCGGAAACGGCAGCTTGTTGCAGTTCCATGCTCCGCCGTTGAGCCGTCCTTTCACCGCATAGCGCAGTTTCGGAGTGCCTGATGGATCGTAAATCAAAGTGTTCAAGTCCACGTCCAGCTCACCGGCGGTCAGGCCGATGCGATCGAGCGTTGTGCGCCACTCGGGGGGGCTCCGCTTGAACAGCTTCTCGGTGAGTTCCACGCGCGCGAGATCCCCGGTCATGTAGATCCGCCCGGTGCCTAGATCGATTGTTCCGTTGAGCGATACGCGGTCGAACGCATCGCCTTCTGCCAATCCTTCAAACTTGAGTTCGCCTTCGCGCAGGGACTCGATCTTGATACTGGCCTTGCGAAGAATCGAAAAGACCGTGGTTGATCCGTCGGGTCCGGTCTCAGCCAGTTCGATCGAGCCGTTCTGGATCGTGACCGGAGGCGCTTGTTTCAAGGGCGGCGCGGGCCAAGGATCGGCGAGAAACCCTTGCAGGTTCCAGGAACCGTCGCGCCTACGGCAGAGGCGCAATGTCGGGTAAGAAACCACGACTTCTTGGGGCTCAAAATGCCCCTTGAGCAAGGCTCTCGCGTCGTGGCGGACGTGCAGCCAGGGGATCCGTAGCATCTGAAAGTTGGCGCCGTCCACGACCTGGCGAAGCCCCAGGTCCGTGAGCGTCACCTCACCGATGAACGGCCGCACCCGGACACGGCCGACGTCGAACTGGGTGTGTGGAAAGTAGCGCGGAATCTCGGCCTTGAGCAGGGAGCCGAGCGTCGCGCTGTCGGTGTAGAACGAGTAGGCGAATCCCAGCCCTCCGGCGATCGTGCACAGGATGAGGAGCAGGGTCCAGGCGACAAGTTTGCGCCAGCGGATTCGGATGCGCATTGACCGCTTCTCCTTCCTTGGAGTGACGACGAGATCAGCCTCCCGTCATCCTTGTGCCAACGACGTTTTCTGCAGCCGTGCCCAGAGGCATTGTAGACCCATAGCCGCCAGGCCGAGCGCGGGGACTTCGCCCGGAATCCGGTAGCGCATCGAGCCGGCGAAGATCATGTGCAGTGCGCAAAAGTAAAGGATTGGCCCCGCGAGAAGTACGATCGCCCGGGTGTCGCGGCGGCGGTTCCACGCCCCAATGATCCAGAACGCGAACAGCGGGACACTCCAAAGGGCGCACGCGGCCATCACCGGTTTGGATCTGAGCGTGTCGGTATTGGGCCAGAGGCTCCAGTAGCGTGCGAATTTGATCGCGGCGAGCTCGACGACGCGGCCCGGATGTTCGCGAGCGAACGCGAGCGCACGTCGGCGAAGCTCGCGGTCCTGGGTTTCCTCGTCGAGCGGCCAGGTGTCCGGATCGTCCATGAACCGCATGTCGCTGGCGCCGGTGGCGCGGGGATTGATGCCGTCGTAGAGGCTCGCGCCCATCCAGAGGGCTGTGGGGACGAACTTGCCGTAGATGCGCGCGTTGCGAATCCACCAGGGCGTCATGACGAGCGCAGCTACAAGCGTGATCACCAACACCCCGCGCAACGCGCTCAACCGTCGATTGCTCAACGCGATCCAGGCAAGCAGAAGTCCAGGCGGGCAGAGTGCCCACGAGGGTTTCACGAGCACCGCGGCACCTGTCGCCAACCCTACCAAAGCCGCCCACAGAAGCGGCCGCGAGGGTGCAGAGGTCGTCCCAGAAGGCCAGAGGACCGCCAGGCCCCATAGCGACAGGAGCATGAAGACAATGAAGAGTGCCTCGGAGAGCACGAGTGCCGAAGTGCCGACGAAGTATGGATCGAACGTTGCCAGGCCCGCCGCCAGCAGGGGAACCGTCCATCGTCGCCTCGGAACTGCTCCCGGCGGCTCGGCTGCGACCTGCCGGGTCAGTCGAAACACCAGCCAGACGCTGACCGCCCCCAGAAGCGCCTGCACGAGGCGGACCGCCAGGAGACTCTCGCCGAAGAGCAACTGGCAAAATGCGAGGAACAGGGGGTAACCCGGCGTGCGGAGGGCAAAGTGAGGAATATCGCCCCATGCGAGCACCTCGAAGGGTGCGCCCCGGCGGATCATCCGGGCGAGGTGCCAGTAGATTCCGGTATCGGGGAAGAGACACAGTGTACCCTTGCGCTGGGAGAACCACTGAACGAGGTTCGCCGCCGCGATCCGCAGACCGAGCGCCCACTCCAGCAGTAGCGCCAACGACGCCCACCGATCGATCGCGCGGCGTTGAGGCGTGGCAGCACTCATGGAAGGGCGTTCGGGGATGACGGATGATCGATCACTTCGAGAGGACAATCCGAAGGGGCGAGCGATGGTATTCGGGATGGGATGAACCGTCAACCGCAACCAAAACCGGGCGTTTGGAGGCTTGCCCCGTCAAGAAGGTGGAGAGTTCTTATTCGGCTCAGAACGCTGGCTCGCCTGACGTCCCGGCGCTCTTCGGTGGTGGATTGATGTAGGTTCGGCCCGCCAGTTTTTCGGGCAAGCACATCATTTCCTGCCGAGCCGCGGGATCGTCGTGCACATAGCGGTATCCTTCGCCATAGCCGACCGCCTTCATGAGTGGCGCGACCGCATTGCGGAGATGCAGCGGCACCGGCTCGCGGGCGGTCTCGGCCGCATCCGCCGCAGCGGCGAAGTAGGCACGCTTGATGAGGTTCGACTTCGGCGCCTGGGCGAGGTAGATCGTGGCCTGAGAGAGCGGGTACAAGCCCTCGGGTAAGCCGATCAACTGCACGATCTGGACCGCGGCCGATGCCTGAACCAAGGCTTGAGGGTCGGCCAGGCCGATGTCCTCGGACGCGAGGATGCACAATCGCCGCGCAATGAACACCGGGTCGGCACCGCCCTCGATCAGCCGCGCGAGCCAGTAGAGGCCGGCGTCGGCGTCTGAGTTTCGCAGCGATTTGATCAATGCCGAAATCAGGTTGTAGTGTTCCTCGCCCCCTTTGTCGTACGCGAAGCGAGCGCGACCGAGGGCCTCGATCAGTGTCTCTCGCTCAACGTGTCGGGTGCCATCCAAGTCCGGCTCAGTCGCCAGGACGGCCGACTCCAGTGCCGTGAGAGCGACGCGGGCATCGCCCGCTGCCGCTCGAGCGAGGTGAGCGAGGTCCTCGTCGGTCAGCCGAGGTGTCCAGCGAGCGAGTCCCCGTTCGGCATCGATCAGAGCGGAGTTGACGATCTGCAAGACGTCCGACTCCGTCAGTGGGTTCAACGTCAGAACACGCGCCCTCGACAGCAGGGCTGCGTTGACCTCGAACGACGGGTTCTCCGTGGTTGCGCCGATCAGCGTGACGGTTCCGTCCTCGACCGCCGGCAGCAGCGCGTCTTGCTGCGCTTTGTTGAACCGGTGGATCTCGTCGATAAAGAGGACTGTCCGCCGGCCCCTGCGCCGGGCGTCTTTTGCCTCGGCCAGTGCCTCGCGTAACTCCTTCACGCCCGACAAGACTGCGGACAACGGCGCGAAGCGGGCCTCAGTGCGTCTTGCGAGCAAGCGCGCGAGCGTTGTTTTCCCGGTGCCCGGGCCGCCCCAGAGGATCAACGAGGGCAGTACTCCGCCCCCTTTGACGAGCTTCGTTACGAGCCGCCCCTGGCCGACGAGGTGCTGCTGGCCAACGTACTCGTCGAGCGTCCGAGGGCGCATCCGCTCCGCCAGGGGCGCATCGGGGCCGGCCTGTGTCGTCGGATCCGCCTCCGGCTCGTCAAATCCAAATAGGCTCTTGGTTTCATGCCGGGGCATCAAGCGGACCTCGTCGATGTTCTTGTCGCGGAGGACTGGGTCTCCGGTGATTGTACGTACAGATTCTACGGCGAGCGCGGCGTGTTGGCCCAGTCTTTTCTGATCAAGTTGTCTCACGGTTTCGACGGCGACCGCCGTTTCATCCAGGTCGGAAGGAGTGCCAGTGCGGCCAGCAGCGCCAGCAACCCAAGAAACAGGCCAGGCCACCCGGTAGCAGGGACAACCATGCCGCGGATGAACACTGCGGTCTCACCAACCTGTCGGCTCGCTCGGTACGAGACGCGCACCGGCCGGAGGGTGCCGTCCGGCAGTTTCCGGTCGGTTCGGTAGATCAGGCTGTAGCTGGAGCTCAAACGTTGCGCGAGCTCTTCGTAGATCTTACGCAACTGGTCCGACTGCCGTGCCGGATAGTATTGGCCACGGGTCGAAGAGGCCAGTTTTTTCAAAGCGTCGCTCTCGATCTCATCCTCGGAACCGAGCCCCAGGGTGTGAACCGGGAGCCCGAGCCGGCGAGCCGCGACGACGGCTGAGTCGAGTGTCGCGGCCTGACTGAACGTGTCCTCGCCATCCGTCATCGCGAGCACCGCACGCCGTCCCGTCTCGCCGTGGAGCAATTCGAGGGCCTCGGCGACGGCGTCGTAATAGCGTGTGGCTCCCTCGGGTTTCAAGCGGTTGACCGCGTCCTCCACGCGCGCGAAATCGGTGGTGAAGGGACAAATCACCGCGACCTCGGACGAAAACGCCACGACGGCCACTTTCGACCCTTGGGGTAGCCCTTTGACGAACGACCCCACAGCGCGCTTCAGGGCTCCGATCCGGTCCTCCTCCTCCATGCTCCGACTATGGTCGACCACGAGCACCACCGTGATCGGATGCGCTTCGGACGATGTCGGCGACTGAAGGCTCAGAATCGGCATCTCCGTATCCGACTCCGTCACCCGAAAGTCCTCCTTGTGTGCGTCCAGGACGTACGTGCCATCCGGTCGCTTGACCTCGAACTCGACCTGAATCTCGGGGAATTTGGACTCACTGGCCCCAGTCACGACAACACGGGCGTCGCCCGACGATTCGGCAACGGGTTCGTCTTTCGTTGAGGTCGCCTCGTCCGCGGCGGGTCCTGGGCGCCGATCGGGACGCCCCGCGTCGGGCAGCTTGAGTACACGGTCGAGCTCGAACGCCAGGTTGGCCTTTCGCAGAAACAAGAGCGCGAGGCATGTGTTCGGCAAGTGGCCCCAGTCCGGATCGGGCCAGCTTCCGTCCTTGCGCTGGCGTCTCAGCAACTCCTTCGCGCCGGCGGCGTACCAGTCGAAACCATCGAGGCTACGCAGGCCAAGGGCAACGCAGACGCGTTCGAGCGACCAAAGATAGTAGATATCCGAACCCGGTCCGATCGAGTGTGCGTCCTTGGTGACGGCGATGAGGCCCTCGCTGAAGATTGGATCCGCCGCGAGCGCGGCGCCTCGCGCGCGGGCGGTTTGCCGCTCAGCGAGCTTCGGCCGCGCCGAGGTGATGGCCAGGCCCATAAGCCCTGCGCACGTCATCGCGTGCGTGCCGCTCATTCCCGGCCGGTAACCCCAATGCCCGTCCGAGAGGTGTGAGTCGCGAAAGTGTGCGTCGATCGCCTCCAGCGCATCGTTGGCGTCGAACTCGTGCCGGCTCGCGGCCCAGATGCCGAGGAGAGCGAACTGAGTGTTCGAATTGTCTGGCGGCCCGAGCGCCGACGGGCTTCGTCCCCGTCCTCGCCGAGAGCCCCTGGCCTCCTCTTCGCTGGCGAGCGGGACGAAATAGCCCCACATGCCCTTGCGCTCGCCGTCCTCGAGCCGCCGTGCCAGGCGCCGGATCAGGGCGTCGTTGGGGCCTTGCGACTCCTGCTGAGCGCGCGCCAGAAACAGAATCGCCAGCGCAAGATCGTAGGTCTGATTCGACCGCGGTGCGAGCGTGGCTACGACTTCGGTCGCCCGGCCAATCACGGGATCTTCGCGGTCGATGCCGTTCTCGAGCAGTGCCAGGCCGGCGAGCGCCGTGACCCCAAGCTCATGGTTTTGTTGGAAATCGTACGTCCAGCTCCCCGTCGGTCCTTGCGCGTCTTTGAGGTAGTCGACGCCGCGCCCAATCGCCTGCGCCACCTCGTCGTCGGTTGGGCCGTTCTGAGCCGAGGCGGTGGGCACCGCTACCAGGAGGATCGCTGCCACCCAGATCGGCCTTCGCCCAAGGATCGCAGGCATCACGAATCCTCCTGCGTGGTTCGAGGCGGGACAACCACCAAGGACACTCCCGCGAAGCATGCGCCCAGGACGACCCAGAGGGCCGCACTCAACCAGAGAGTCCTCGACATCGAACCGAAGACGATCGGTTCGACCGCGCTGCAAATTGCAATGACGACGGCCGCGACCAAGACGCCCGCGAACGCACCGGCAAACAACGCGGGCGGTACGTCGCGCGATTCACCACCACGTCGCGCAGCACGAGCCGCGAGGAGCGCACCGACAAGAGCGAACAGCACCCCCGTCGTTCGGAGCGAAACGCCCGACGCCGACCCCTCGGAGAAAAGCCCGGCTGCCATCGCTCCGCAACGGAGCACCACGGCACCGACGATTGCAAAAACGAAGCGCTGTGCGGGCGGGTAGACTTCAATGATGTCGCGCAGCGTGATCCCGCCGGTGGCGACGGCTTCCGACGGCTCTGGGATTACGTCCTGACCTGGCGGTCGCTCGAGCCGGACTTCGACGCGCCGAGTCCCGCCGTTGCTCTCGACGACAAGGGCGCCCGTGAGAGGTTGCGTCAGAATCTCGGGTATTTGGATTTCGATCGGGACTTCGGACGCCTCGACGGTGACAAACGGACCCCGACGATATTCCGGGGGAACGCCAAGCCAGTTTGCGGATGCCGGCTCGACTCGCACGGTCGAGCGGAGAAGTCGGTAACCCACGTTCGTAAGCTGGACCGCGCGCCGCGTGCTTCCTCCACCCGGCGCGACACGGACAACCAACGACGCCGGATGGACCTCCAGTTCGGGTTTGCTGACACGCGTCGTGGGCAATCGGCCGAGCCAGTCGTCCAGTCGCTCGTCGGGTGAACCGGGCGCGGAGGGGGAAGGGATCAAGTCGGAGCGCTGGATCGTCGCGAGCCACGCTCCCAGCCGCCCGGTTACCAGCTCCTCGCGCAGCGCCGGCCAACGCTGGGCGGCCTGGGTGAGAAAATCGTCCCAGGTGCGACACGTGATTCCTGATGACGACGTGAAGGGGCTCGGAATCGGACCGGTCTTGACCGGTTCGGGACGCGGTAACGGCGGTGGTGTGGGCGACACGGGGCGGGGTGCCGCTGGCGGGGGTGACGGGGCGCTCGCGGATCCCGTGACCACCTTGAGCTGGACGGCACCCAGTTGGATGACATCGCCCGCCTGCAAGGCTCGGTTTTGCCCGGGGAGCAGCCGCTGGCGATTGACGAACGTGCCACCCGGACTCTCCAGGTCGCGAACCGACAGTCCACGCTCCGTTGATTCTAAACGCGCTTGCTTCGATGCCATTTTGCGCGGTGAGCTTCCCTCCTGATCCGCGAGGTCGAGCCCCGGCTCACCGTTGAGCGCATTGCCGAGCAGGGACTCGCCCGATCGAACGGAGTAGGTTCGCCCCACGTCCCGCCCGCGCACGATCTCAAGCGACCAGTGATTTGTCGTCTGTGTCATGGTGAGGGGGAAGCATCCAGGATTTTTCGGAGAACAACCTGATTACCCGAAATCTGCAACCGCAGCGCAGGATCATTTCTGACGGAACACGAGTAAGGTCTGTCCCAGCTCGATGCGATCACCGTCTTTGAGCGTTTGCGGCGCACTAACGACTGCGCCGTTGACCTTCGTGCGCCCGCTGGGCGCGAAACTGTGGAGTACGTAGCCGTCCCGGCCGCGTTCGATTTCGGCGTGCCGGCGCGCGACCTGCGGATCACCGAAAAGACCCACTTCCGCACGTTCGTCTAACCCTAGTGAACACCGGACCCGCGCGAGCAGGTATGTTCGTCCTTCCTGCCGTCCTCGAAGAACCTGGACCCACGCATGCTTCAGCACCTCTTCGACAAGCGCGAGAAAGACGCCCAGCCCCGCACCGAGGATGACCATGCCGATCCCTTGGCTGACGCTGTAGCGGTTCCCGAGGAGCTGCCGGAGTCCTTCGAACAAGTAGCCGCCCACGAACCCCCCTGCCCCGCCCCCGATCAGCCCGTAGACGAGACGTTGCCGGGAGCGGTACGCCAGCCCTTGACTGGCGCCGATGCCCAGGCCAAGAACGGCCCACGACACCGCTCGACCGAGTGTTCCGCCCTGAAACCAACCAATCACGAGCTCGCCCACCACGAGCCCCACGGCGCCTCCAATCGCCCCCGCGATCGCGCCCCAGGTTGAGACCCGCGCTAGCTTGCGCCAGGTGCCGTCGCGTAAGGGGCCCGCCGCGTTCAGAAAGAACCCGATCGAGCCGCCGATGACCATCCCGGCCCAGTAATCCCGGACCCAGACATTCTCGGAGTGCACCAGCTCCGTGTACAGGTAAAGGCCCAGCACGGCCCCCGCAGCGCCTGCCAACGCCAGGTCGTAGGCCTGCCGAAGCCCTGTGCCTCGAGGACGGATCGTAGGAGCGGCTGCCGTACTCATGACAACGTGCGCAAGCCGCGCCCTCCTTCGGTGATGACCCGGGCAATATGGCCGAACGTCTGCACCAGCTCACCCGCATGCGCGAAGATCGAGCCGGATTCCGTGCTTGCGATCCGCCGCAAGTAGTCGCGGTCGGCGTCGCCCATGCCGATCGCGACAATCTCGATCCCTTCCTTGCGCGCCGCCTCGGCCTGCTCGACGGCGCTTTCGGGAGCGTCGGGATAGCCGTCCGTCAGGATCACAACGTAACGCGTACGATCATGGGCCGAGAGCCGCTCGCGGGCAAGCTCGAGCGCATCGGTGAGGTTTGTGCTCCCGTCCGGCTCGAGGCGAAAGAGGGCGGCCTGGACCTTGCGCACGTTGTCGGTCGCCTCGGCCTGAAGGACGATCTGCGTCGAGAATGAGATGAGGCCAACCTCCATGCGCGTGAAGTCGCAGCGGTTCAGAAACTCGCGGGCCGCATTCTGCGCCTCCACCAGCGGGAACCCTGTCATGCTCGCCGAGTTGTCCATGAGGAGATAAACTCGCGACGGCTCGGGGCCGCTCGGCTCAACCTGCGACACCGGCGCACGGCCGAGCCACGAGAGATCATCAGGCACCGGCTCAACGGTCATGGCGAGCGTCTGACCCGTGTCGCGCTGGTTGGCCTCGACCTGAACGACACCGTTCGCATCGTACGACATCTTCAGGTCGACCGTCACCTCGGGGTTCGTGGGCTGGATGCCCGAGAAGACATATTTACCGAGAACCGAACAATCCAGGGGTACGCTGCTTTCGCCCTGCGTGAGGTACACTTCGAGCTTCGCGTTGGCGCCGCCGTGCGTCATGTGGAGGTACGATTTGGTGTTCGCCGCGGGGATCGGGAGGTTGCGGCGGATCACGACGTCGTTGAGATACGCGGTCCCGTCCCCGTTGACCGCGACGACGCCCAGGCTATGCGACATCACATCGTGAACGCGCTTCTCGCCCGCGAGGCGGAAACTCGGCGTGGCATCGCGGGTCTCGGCGCCCTCCTCCATCGCGGCCTGGATCGCCGCGCCGAGGGCGACCACTTCATCGACGTTGACGCCTGAACGCGGAGGCGCGCCGGCCATCTGTGTCACGTACGTGCGGACCATCGGCATCCGTGTCGACCCGCCAACGAGAAGGACCCCTCCCAGGTCTTTCCACGAGAGTTTCGCCTCGTCGAGCGCCTCTTCGGTCAGGCGACGGGTACGGTCCATGAGGGGAAACGTCATGCTCTCGAACTCGGTTCGAGTCAGCTCATAGCCGCGCCGTTCGTCGCCGAGCTGGAGCGTGATCTTCGTCGCGTTGCGCTCGGAGAGGGCCCACTTGGCCTGCTCGCTACGAACCAGGACCTCGTTGAGCGCCAGGGGGTCATCCAGCGGATCGACGCCGGTGTCGGCGGCGAACTTCTCGGCGAGGTAGGACGCGATGCGGTCGTCCCAGTTCTTGCCGCCGAGATCGTGATCGCCCGCTGTCGAGAGAACGGCGATCTCGTCGGGTGCAATTCGTGCGACCGTGACGTCAAACGTGCCACCACCCAGATCGTAGATCAGCACGGTTTCATTCACGCCCGTTTTTTGCAACCCATACGCCAGCGCCGCGGCCGTCGGCTCGTTGATGATCCGTAAGACGCGCAGACCGGCGGCTTCGCCCGCCTCGATCGTGGCCTTGCGCTGGGCATCGCCGAAGTAGGCCGGCACGGTGATGACGGCGCGATCGACGGTATCACCAAGCTTCGCCTCGGCGTCTTCCTTAAGGCGCTTGAGGACGAGGGCCGAAAGGTCGGTCGCGTTATAATCGCGGTTGTGAAACCGGAGCCGGTAAAGCGGGCTGCCCATGTGGGGCTTGAAGAAGCTCGCGATCTCCTCGTTCCCCAGCCGCGCCCATTCCTTGGCCTCCTGTCCCACCGCCGGGGGATCGACGCCGAAATAGACGACCGATGGTGTGACGTGCTGGCCTTCACGGTTCGCGACGACCTCCGGGCGGCCGTAGGCGTTGCGAAACGCAACGACGGAATTGGTGGTCCCCAGGTCGATGCCAACAAAGGTGGACATGGAACGAACCTTTATCTTCGATGCACTCTGATGTCAGCGCCGGCGGTAGCCGAGCTGCCTCGAACGATTTTCGGGTGCTCCTCGTCTCAACCAACTTTCCAAACGTTCGCTCTCCCTCGTTGGGTTGACCCAAACAATGCGATCGATTTCGTCGAACGACGCCGAGACACGCGCAAAGTGTCCGCGGGCGATTTCATCGAGCGAAGCAACGACCCGATCGGTCTGCACGGCAGCTTCGATCAGATGGATATCCTTGAGCATGATCCGGCTGATACGAACGTCGGTCACAAGCTCCTCGATTCTGGCTCGCATCTCGTTATTCTCGGTGATTTCGATTTGGTCTATCTTGCGAAGGTTCGCCATCTTGATGATCCAAAGGCGAGTAAAGCGAGACGCATGCTTGTCCCACTCGAATCGAAGTGCGCTCGTAAGAACGATCCGATGACTTACGTTCCTCACGGTTTCAAGGAACTCTCGACACAGATTCGAGCGAGAATCATTGGATACCATCTCGCCCGCCGCCCTTGCCACGTCCGCGTCGATGACAATCCGTCGCGATCTCTTGGACGGCATGTCACTTGGTCCCAGCCCACGACCCGGCGTTAAGAAAGTCACTTTCCGCTTTCAGCCGAACATCCGCGAAATCCTCGGGCCAATCGCCAAACGTCCCGTTATGGTCGAGATCAGCGCTTGTGATTGTCGAGGAACCATCCTTCCGTCGTGCAAACCAATGTAGCTTGACGAGCTCGGGAGGAAGGTCCCCTTGCCCTACTTGGGTTTGGATTCCGAGGAGGAGCAGGTCACTGTGAGTCTCCACAACGACGCGCACACCTCGTTTGGCAGCGTCCGCGAGCACCACGGCGAGCGCGGATTGTGCTTTAGGGTGGAGATGGATTTCAGGCTGCTCAAGATAAACGAGTTGACCGGGCCGTGCAGCATGAAGTGCCACGAGGACCGGCAACGATTGGGACACTCCGAAGCCGACATCCGCGATGTTGACCAGATCGTGCGCTCCTCCACGAATGGGTTCGCGCGATCGTCCCACAAGCAATTCGACCTGAGTATCGTCGATGCGCCTGGCCGACAGTTTCCAGGTGACACCGAGTCGGACAAGGTCTTGAATGAGGTGTTCCAGTTTCTCGGACCGAGCTTCCTCCTGCCATCCCTGAATGACACTCGCCGTGTAGTTTTCGAACGTCCCCGGGAATGCCGCTCCGACGGCAGTCACGGGGTAACTGCGCTCGGGATTACCGCGGAGACCGGGCAAGTGCAAAACGCTTGTAATAACTCTTGTGAGGTTTGCTGGTTCCGGCATCGCGCGGAGGTGGAACAATAATCGCAACAAATCCGAAGGAAGAGTATCAGATCCACGGCGCACACCGATATTGAGAAAACACCGGTCCCTGAAAACCTCCTTGTTGCCGCGTGAGTCTTCGTTCCAAACAATTCGATTATTCCCAAAGATTTGATTAATCTCTTCGTCTCCCATTCCTCTTCGAATCGCGAAATCGGTGTTTGGCGTGACAAAGTTCATTCTCTCTACGTCAAGCCCTCCTGATGATCTCCTTCGAAATTCGACGCTCACTTTGAGATCGCCGCCGATTTGAACGCCGGTCTCGAATCCGTCTACGATCTTCCGTGCACTCTGATGCGCGAGGAATTGGTCAATGGACGTAAACGTTACATGTGGACCGCGCAACAGCAGAGCGCCTGGATCAAAACCGGCTTCGAGGGTCTGCTTCAAGAGAAGCAGCGGTTGCATAATACTGGATTTGCCCGAACTGTTCGCTCCGGCCAGAATGGTGAGTGGACGGATCTCGATCGAGTGCTCGTCAGCGAGACACTTGTAGCCCCGGACAGTGACTCCCGTGATGCCTTCCGTGCTGACGGAAGGCGATGAGACCGTACGTCCGTTCTTCTTCACAAGTCATTCTCCAGAACGCAAGTCAATCCCACCGTCATTCCGGTGCGCAGTAGACGTCTGCCCCAACGGGCTTTCGTTCCGTGCTCATGAGCTTGAACCGGCATTCCAATGGCAAACGCGCATTATACTCCTCGAACGAGTGCCTGACGGTCGCCCCCTGGACGAATTCGAATGGTTTCTCGCAACCAAGATCGGCGAGAATTTCGTCTAGGGATTCCGGGGCGGTACGGTCATGGACGATGATGACGCGCTCGCGCATTCGTTCCCATTCCAGCGCCGAAAGACCGGAAGAAGCGAGAAACTGTTCCAAGAGCGACTGTTCAAGATCGTCAATCGCCTCGGATTCGTCCGCCTCTTCAGCGAATTCGGTCCCGCCGAAAGCAACGCCCTCGGCCGTAAGCGCCGCGACCGCACGAGCTTTCGGGTTTGTCCGCCACGCGCTGGCGGCGGATTCGACTTGTACGCGCTCCAAAAGCGAACGAAACCCCGAAGGGTCCAGAGGGCGCTTCAAACGGTCGACGAAGTCATCGCGCAACGTGTGAAACAGAGTCGCCGTATCCCGCTCGGGGAAAAACTCCACTTCCTGACCAACCGTCTTCCAGAGCACCTCGCGCGGACCGTTGGCGACGACCATTCGGGAGCCGTCCTGTAACTCCAAGCACAGACTCAGCCCCGGCGGATGCAACCCGGCACCTTCCTGGATCATCGCCGTCACGGCTTCCTGCGCGTGCGCCCACGTCTGAATCCGTAGGCCGTCAATCCCTTCTACCTCGAATTCGCCAGTTCGCACAAAACCCAGCTCCGCCAACGAATCCCCCACTCCCCGCACCGCCGCCGCGTCGTCCCAGTCGTTCACGGCCATCGGCCGGAGGCGAAGTTGAGCCGCCGGACTCGACACCGTGCGTACGAGCGTATCGACGGTCTTGAGAAACCGCCGTGCCTTGAACCAGAGCACGACAACCACGACAACGAACAGAACGAACAGCGCGAGCACCCCCGCGCCGATCAGACTGAGGAAGCGGAGCAGAAACTCCATACCGACGAGCCTCGACACTCAACCTGAGGGTGAACCCAATTACGAGACGTTCAGCAGCCGCAGTGCCGAAGACCGCTCGGCCACTTCGTCAGCATTCATCACGGCCTCGGTCTCGAACTCGACGTCAATGGACCCTCCGCTCGTGAGGTCCGTCGCGGTCACGAACAGCCGGCCGTCGCGGTTGATCGCGAACTTCACCCGCACCGGGCTCCGCGCGGGAAGGCGCTCAGGAAGGTTGAGTGTGGCCGTACCCACGTCCTTGCAGTCATTTGGCTCCGGACTGTCACGCTCGCCGGCCATCACGCGGATATCCACGCCGGCCTGGTTGGCGACATCCGTACCGAAGTCTGTGCTGTGCTCGAACGGGACCTCCGTGTTGCGCGGCAGGAGGTAAACCACGACCTCCTTGTTTTCCTCGTTCCGCGCGACGACGCCCAGGCTCTTGCTCAACACGTTTACGATCCGCGTATTGACCAGCTCGCGAACGGGCCCCGTCAGTGTGAACCCGAGCTGGCGTTCGAGCCGGTCGAGCGCGTCGGAAACGTCCTTCTCCGTCACGGCGTCGAGATTGAGCTGGCCCCCTTCGCCCTCGGCGGCGGGCAGGGTCGGGGCAAGGATCTCCTTGACCTCGTCCTGAAGCGTCTCCTTCAACCCATAAAGCGCTGCACCCTTTGCGACGGCCTCGTCCGGGTCGTACATCTCCGGTTCCGTCGCGAACTCGGCCTTCACGCGGTCATGAATCTGCGGCATCCGCGTTGCACCGCCGACGAGGATGATCTTGTCGAAGCGCTCGTAGCCCTTCGCCTTCGCATCGGCCAGCATCTCATGAGTTAGCTCGATCGTGCGGTCGAGCAGGTGTTTCGTGATCTCCTCGAACTTGCCTCGCTCCAGCTCGACGCGGGCCTGTTTGCCGGCATGAGTGACCCGGAACGGCGCCTTGTCTCGCTGAGTGAGCGTCTTCTTCCCGCGTTCGGCCTGAAGGAAGAGGTCGTTGAGGACCTCGGCGTCGTCGAGCGGGTCGGACTCCTCGCCGGTCTGGTTGCGGAACTCCTCGGCGAGGTGCATCACGATGGCCTCGTCCCAAAGCGTACCGCCGAGCCGGTGATCGCCGCCGGTGCAAATGACGCGGATCAGCCGGTCCTTGATCTCGATCATCGTCACGTCGAAGGTGCCACCGCCGAGGTCGTAGACGAGCACCGTCTGGTCGTCCCCCTGCTCGAGTCCGTAGGCGATCGCGGCGGCGGTGGGTTCATTCAGAACCGCCCGCACGTTGAGCCCCGCAAGCCGCCCGGCATTCGCGGTGGCTTCGCGCTCGTCGGTCCCGAAATAGGCGGGGCATGTGATCACGACGTCGGTAATCTTGTCGTCGAGTGCAAGCTCGGCGTCGCCCACGACCTTGCGTAGGATGAACGAGCTGATGTCCTCGGGACTGTAGACTTGCCCTTCGTGCTCGAAGACGAACTGGGGGTCGCCCATGTTCTGCTTGACCCGGGAGACGACCCGGTGGGGCTCGACCTTCGCCGATTCCTTGGCCGTGTTGCCCACGATGATGTTGTCGCCGTCGAACAGGACGACCGAGGGCGTGATCCGCTCGCTCTCCTGGTTGGGCACGATCACGGGTTTGCCGTGCTCGTCGACGTACGAAATCGCCGAGTAGGTCGTGCCGAGGTCGATTCCATACACACGCTTGAGGCCTTCGCTCACGGCAGGGGCTCCCTGGGCATTGTCAACGGTGCGAACCGGGCCATGTGGATCGGGGAGAGATCGGGCATCTTTCTGGATGTTCGTCGCGGGTAACACCTTATTATTGGTGGTTCCCTTCCCCGTTGCCAGCGCTGGGCGATCGAAATCGTTGCGGACTGTCATCCAAAATCGATTCGCGCCTGGCTGGATATCGGGATCAGGTAGGGTAAGATAGTTAAGGGGTTAGAAGGCGCACAATCGCGTGTGCCGAGTGCGAGGTTTCTGATACTCCCGGTCGGCCGAAGTGGGCATTTGCCCACTCTCTCCTCCATTGCGCTGGGAAACCGGCCGGCCGGAGGTCAGAAGGGAGGACGACATGAAGCGGATCAGACGGGTGAAGACGCTGGCCATTGCGGCCTTTGCCGCATTGGCGCTGGCGTGGGTGGACAGCTCTGCGCAGGCCCAGGGTGTTGCTCCCTCGGGCTCTCGGGTTACGGTTTCGGCACCAGCGAATGGTGCTTGGTCGGGCTATGCGACGAATCGGGCGAATTCCTGGTACGCCTACACAAGTCAGCCCTCGGCGTGGTCGAGCTATGTGTATCGCGGCACGGCCTCGTCGGGCGTGAGTTCGACGGGGACGCCGGATATGGCCCCCCGGCATGTGGCCTACGGCTATCGGTTTAATCCGGGCACGAGTCATTGGGAACACGGTGGCTACGGCGGCAAGATTCCCAACTACGGCCACGCTGGCCGATACACCGAGATGCCTCGCCCCTGGGTGTGGTGGGGATCGACGAACTGATACCGGTGGCTTGGTGCACTCGTACACCTGGCCGTTGGAACTTGCACGAAGCGCCGGTGGGTGATCGTGACGGGAAAAAGCCCACCGCGCTTCGATTTCGGAAACTGTGGCTTCAGTTCGCTTGCCTCGCGTTCGCTCTGCGCCTACACTCCCTGTCGGTCTGACTGAGGAGGCCCCATGGCAGGCAGCGTTGGCGTGCGTGTTGGAGACCCTGCGCCCGATTTTTCCCTTCCCTCCCCAAACGGCGAGACCGTTTCGCTGCACAACTTCCGCGGCCAATCTGCGGTCGTCCTCTTCTTCTTTCCCAGGGCCAACACGCTCGTCTGCACCGCCGAGGCCTGCGCGTTCCGTGACAGCTTCGAGGCGTTCCACGACGAGGGCGCCGAAGTAATCGGCGTGAGCGGTGATTCGCTCGAGACCCTTCGCGGTTTCGCAGCGAGACACCGGTTGCCGTTCCATCTTCTCAGCGATGCCGACGGGGCACTGCGGACGCTTTACGGCGTTCCCAAAACGTTTGGGCTCATCCCTGGTCGTGTGACCTACGTGATTGACCTTCGGGGGATCGTCCGCCATATCTTCGTCGCTCAGTTCCAGACGACGAAGCACGTCGAGGAGGCCATCCGAATCCTCAAGGGTTTCGAGCGGACATAGACGCTGCGAACGCGCACGCGCCGTTCTGCCTGGCCGATTTGGTAAGGATGGCTTGGCGCTTGCATGAGTACCTGGCGTTCGGGACCGTCGCTCGACGCGCGCCTGGTGTTGGGAACGCGTCGGCGGAGTCCCCTTTGATCCGCGGGGGAGCGCAACCATGATGAACCAGTCGTTAGAACGCGCACTGAAACTTGCGGTGGTTACGGGCATGCGGTCGATGCTTGGCCCCGCGCTTGTGGCAAGGGCTGCGAATCGTCCGGAACACCAAAGTCTGGCGCTCGCGGCGATGGGGGAGATGATCTTCGACAAGATCCCCGGCGTTCCGGGCCGGCACCATCTCTTCTCCCTCTTGATCCGAGGGATGGCCGGCGCCTGGGTCGCCAACAATTGCATGAAGGAAGACGGCGTCGAAGATCCGTGGGCAGCACCTTTGGGCGCGGCCGTGGCGATGGGTGTTGCCGTCGCAGCGCCCCGAGTCCGCGAGTCAGTCCGGTGGACAACCGGCATCCCCGATGTGCTCCTCGGTGTCGCTGAGGATTACCTCGCCTTGCGGGTCGGCTGCGACGCCGTGGGTATTCCGCTCGAATCGCTACGTGAGGTCGCGTCGGAGTCGATCGAGGACCTGCGCGAGCGCACGCATTCGACCGCCGACTGGTTCGAGGGGGCTCAATCGTTGGTCGCGGGCTCGATGTAGCAGTTGAGGGGGCCTTTGGAAATGCTCATGCGCGGGTCGGGTCCGTACGCCAGGACCTGGTCGCGCTTGAGCTCGGCCTTCTCCTTGTGGGTCGTGTAGACAATCGCCCGACCTGTGGTATGAATGCGCCAGGTGAGCTCCTGCGCCGTGGTCAAGGGGTGCGGGAACAGCTTCATCAGCAATTCGATCACATATTCGAACGTGTGCTCTTCGTCGTTGAGCACGATCACGTTGTAAGGCGGCAACTGGCGAGTTTCCGTTTTGGTAACGGTCTTCGAGCGCGGCTCGCTCTTGGTCGTGACGATGGGTTCGGCCACGGCGCTCGCGCTGTCGTCGGCTTCGCTCATCGGACGGCTCTCCACGAAAGGATTGGTTGTTCGGGAACAGGACCCCTGATAGGATCATCCCTACTTCTATCGTGAACAGATTGCGTCCGATTGGCAATGTTTTTTCACCGAGACGGGATCGAAGAATGGCCGAGACGAGCCCCGGTGCCGCATTGCGGCAACTCCAACAAGCGCAAGCCGGGTTGCGAAAAGCGAGGCAGTTTCTCCGCCTGGCCAAGGACGATCCGAACGCCGCACCACGGATCTTGAAGTCCGGGTGGGAGAGTCTCTGCCACGCCAACCGGATCCTCGCCGCGATCCCCCTGGAAGCGGCTGACGAGGCCGTGATGACCAAGCAACTCGCCGTTCAGCGCTACGCCACGGCGCTCCTCGTCCGCCTGCGCCGGGTGCTCCGTCGCGAGCACGTCGATGTTGACGAGGACGACTTCGAGGCCGACGACGAATCCTGAATCATCCGTGGCCGAACTCCGTTCTGGCGTTAGAGGTTCGGTCTCCCGGGAGCCTACTTCGGCTGTGGTGGATCGGGCGGCACGGGGAGCCAGGGACGGAGCGCAGCGTGCCGGTATTTCTCCCACATTGCCAAATACCATTCGCCTCGCGGCGTGAGCCGGTGGTACTGCCGCAAGGCTCCGACTGTGTTTACGTAGTGAGTCTTCGGGTCGCTGGGTAACGTCATGTAGTGCGCCGCGGGTTGACGGGGCGAGATGACGTACTGCGTCCCCGGTGGACCCGCGCCGCCGACGACCAGCGCGCCCGACTCAAAAGACTCGGCGGCCTTTGCCTCGTAATACCCGGCGATCCGTTGCAGATGACGCGCCCGCATGGCCAGCGCGAGCACCAGCGCCACGATCGCCACCGCGATCATCCACCGACGGGTCGTCATTCGGGGAGGGGGCATAAGCCTGGCCCATTGAAGGACTGCGTTATGGGATCTCGACGTATCTGTTGTGAATGATTATGCGATAGAGTGCGACGACCCACCATAGCGCGACAGCAGAAACCGCCACGGCGATCATCAGCGTTCGGATGCGAAAGCGTGGGTGGCCCATGGAATGTCTGATATTACGTGTGCTTATATGAAGGAATGGTGCATGGTGCGGTCTCGCCCTGGAATTCGCCATACACGACGATCCGCCAAGACGGAGCGATTGAGAAGCCGCTCAGGGCGTTGCGTGTCGCATCGTGAACGTCGACGAACGGGCTCAACACCGGATGATCGGCAAGGTGCCCAAGGTGGAAGAGGGCATCGGATACCACCCCTATGGAATTCCGAGCCCTCGACGACGAAAATGAAACGAGGACGGTGATTGGAGCCGGTCGATGCGCCCACCACGCTTTCGCATCCGAACGCTGATGATCCTGGTTGCGCTGGTCGCTCTTGGGCTCGCCGCCGGTGTCTTCTACCAGCGCTCGAAGGATTTCGCCGCTCGGGCGTGGGATCACGAGGCGAACGGGTCCATCGTCTCCGACTCGGAGCTTGTGCGCTATCACTTTGCGATGGCCGAAAAGTACCATGCGGCCGCCCGTCGCCCTTGGATCTCCGTTCCGCCGGACCCGCGACCGCCGAAGTGAAGGAACCAGGCCGTGCCCCTCCCCTGAATGACAACCCGGCGGTGGATGATCGCGGTGGCGGTCGTCGCGGCAGGGCTGGGCATGTGGACGCTCGGCCAGACGTCGCGCCAGCGCGCGTCGAAGGCCGATTGGTGCGGTCGCCTCGAACAGCTCTGGGTGCGTGGCGACTTATGGGACTCGGCAGTTCCGTCGCCCGAAGAGTACGCGAGAGTGACTGCCGAGTATCGCGCGCTGCGATGCGAGTGTCAGCACGCTGCCTGGCGTCCCTGGCTTCCTGTGCCGACTGAGCCACCCGATCCGAAGTAGTCGAGGACGTTAGCATGCATCTCCTCCGCTTCCGCATCCGAACGCTGATGATCGCCGTGGCAATCGTCGGCCTGGGTGTCGGATGGCTCGTTTGGCGCATCCGCAACCCAGGGCGACCTTTCGATCCTGTCGCATGGCAGCACGATAGCGAGGGATATCTCGGTATTCGGCAGGCAATGGCTGATCGGCTCCTGGCGTCGCATTCACTTGAGGGCAAAACGCGGCAAGAGGTCATCGACATGCTCGGGGAGCCCTTGAATACGGGCTTGCCCATCACTTGGGGCCTGACGTATTACCTCGGCCCCGAACGAAGCTTCATCAGTATCGACTCAGAATGCCTGGTAATGCGACTCGGACGGGATGGGCGTGTCAAATCGGCGCATATTCATAGGGACTGAGGATTCGCCCGGTGCCCCTTCTCCGAATCACAACCCGGCGATTGATGATCGCGGTGGCGCACGTTGGTACGATGGCGGACAAGCCATACTAGGGAAAGGGGAAGTTGGTGAACTGCGATGAGCGACCGAAATCGGAAGAGCGCTGGTGAGCAGCTACGCTGCCCGGCATGCAACGGACCGATGGATAAGGGATCGCTTGAACTGAGGACGCGAGGAACCGGAGTCCTTGGGCCGATGGATAAGGGCGCAATTGAACTGAAGGCTTGGGGATCCGGATTCTTTCCGCAAGCACAACTGCTTTTCGATGGCGATCTCTTGCTCAAGAACCAATACCTGCCGCTGTTCAGCTTTTTTGGCAGAAGAACGCGACTTATTGCGCATCGTTGCAAAGACTGCGGGATCGTGTGTTTTGGCTACCGTGATCATCCCGCCTGACGCTTCGCTCGATGGGATCCGGCCCGCCACCCATGGGTTTCTTCCTTGATCGATCCACGCGAACTCCGGTACGTGTTTGCACACCTTCAGTATTAGCAAAATCGAACTGACGCACACTCGGCCGAACCTGGCTGCTCGCGGTAGTAGCAAATCTGGCCACACCGAATAGGGTGGATCTCAAGGGGTTTGGCCTCCCTATCGGTGTTTATGTAAAAAATTAATATGAACATGGAATGACGCCGATCGCGAAGGCCGCAAATCTCATTCGCGGCCGGTGTTTCGGTATTTTTCCCGACGTTGGCCGCGAGTTAGTGAAGACGCTGAAAATCAATTCGATCGCTCAAACCGGTGTCGACCGCGGCGGCCGACACAGACGTCGCCGAGCGGCAAGGTGCGATACCCGCACTGCGGGTGGCTCGTGGGCTTCAGGCCTGGGATCCGCAATTGCGCGAACGGATCGTGACTCCGTCCTTGAAACGCGAGCGATATGGTGAACGATCAGTTATTATGAGTTCAGCGATGGGCAAAATCGTCCCCAGCGATCGGGCCGATTCGTGCAGGCTTTACAGCACACCGAGTGAGCTCGCAACCATGCCGAGAACAAAGCCAGACGCTGACGCACTCGTCGAAAAACTGATTCAGGGAAACCGCGTCGCGGAGTATTCGATCTCGAAGCTGGGGGCCAAGGCAGTCCCAGCGCTTGTGCGTGCCATGGATGATCCACGGGCCTGGCAACCGACCCAGTTAGATTTGCAGCCGGCGATTACAACCATCTGGAATCTGATTATCTTCCACGCGACACCCGAGATCATCGGCCGAATGGCGTCATTCGTCGATCACGAGGATCCGCTGATCCGTGAGAACCTCTATGGAAAGCTTGTGTGGTACGGTTCGTCGGCCTGCGCCGAGGCCCTGGCATGTGCTTGGCGGAAATGCGGGAACGATGAGCGGCGAAACATTTTCCTGTCCATCTGGCGCCAGGCTCGCACGGCTCGTGAGCGGTGGGAGCCAGGGTTCATCACCGCGGTTTATGACCTGATCTTCGAGCGATTGTCCAATGGTGAGCTGGGCGAGTTCTACAACGTGGCCGAGACGCTCCTTAAGGTCGACCCCGCACGAGCTCACGCCTTCCTGACCTCGCCGGAGGTCTTCCGTGTTGATTACCCCCAGTTTCTCGGGGTGATGATTGCGCTCGAATCCGCCGGCTGTACCGTTCCTTCTTCCGCGCTTTTCCCAATGATGCCGGCCCTCCTGGCCTGGAGCGATGGTGCTGATCCAGCCGGGCGCACGGGGTCCGCTTACGAGGTGGCCCTGGGACTGCTTGCCCGCTCCGATCCGAAGGGCGCCCGCCCGCTGGTCAAGGAGGCGCTTCGTTCGAAAAACGACTATCGCAGGAAGAGCGCGGGTGAGGCGCTGGCAGTCATCGAGAAGGTTGACGAGGCGCTCTCGATCGCGCAGGCTGCCGTCGCAGAACTGGCTGAAGACGCCGACGAAAACGGTATGGACTTCGACCTCATCGATGAGGCCCACGCCAACTACTACCTCGCGCATGAGGCGTATGAGACGATTCGGAACGAGGGCATCAATGGCTACCTGATGGAAACGCCCGAAGCGAACATCGCCCGCACGCCGGAAGCCCTCGAAGCCATCGGCGCCCACCGCGCCGCGGAGTCGATCCGCCAGGCACACGCACTTCTGCGGCTGAAGCCACTCAAGGGCGAGCGTCACTTGCACGAGATGCTGAACCGTCCGGATGTCGTCGACCGCATGGATGCGCTGTACGCCCCGTTCCTCGAACCGAGGCCCGGCGAGGATATTCCCAGCCTCCTGCGGCAGTACGCCATCAGTAACCCCGACGACTTCCGCAAGCCGAAGAAGCGAAAGAAACGCCGCTGAATGGAGTGGACCAGGTGTCCGGATCGTTGGATCGGAAGGTTCATCGGTTGAAGATATGAAGCGAAATACGTGAATGTCGCATGAAGTTAAAGTTCGCACCGCGCTCGAACTGATGTCGGAGTCTACGATGGCAGTTGTCGCGTTCAGTCTGCTTTGCGCGGCCGTTGACTTCATCGTGTTGCAAAAAGGAAAGGTCGTCCTGATGCCCTTCCCTCGAATGACAACCCGGCGGTGGATGATCGCGGTGGCGGTGGTGGCACTGGCTCTCTGGACGGGAATCACGGCGCGCACGCTCTATTGGAACCACGCACGGTATCGAGAGGCGGCGGCGCGATGGGAAGACATGGTGCGCATGAATGTTGCGGTGTTGCAAGACGCGCAGTGGCACTGGGGCATCGAACAAGAAACGATGAAGCGATCCCCTGACCTTGTCGCGCTCCACGGTGGTCGGGAAGGGCAGGAAACACGCATCAGATTCTGGGCCGACGAGGCGCGGCGATCGGAACGTTTCGGCGCCTATTGCAAACGAATGCGCCTCCAATATGAGCACGCTGCCCGCTACCCCTTGCCCCCGGTCCCGCCCGATCCTCCACCGCCGAAGTGAGCACGGCCGGGCTTCCGGCTAAACTATGCGTTGACGATTGCGCGGCCTTGAGGCGGTAGAACGGCGATTTGTCGTGCAGCCGCGCGATTTATTGTGCAGAGGGCATTTATTGTGCAAAGCCCCTCTGATGACACGTTGTATGATAAAGGTTAAACTCTCCATCAAGGGCACGTGCGACCGATCCCGAACTAGGGGGTGGAGCCGATGACACGACCAGCCGCGAGCCGCTCGGCACCTTCTGCGAACACTCCGTATCCCTTGCCGCGGCGGAGCTTTTTGCGGATCGGCATGCTTGGGACGGCGGGGCTCGGGCTGGGTGAATTGCTGCGGCGCGAGGCGCGAGCGGCCTCGACGTCGTCGCTGCGTAACTCGGTGATCATCCTCTGGATGCGGGGCGGGCCCAGTCACATTGATATGTGGGACCCGAAGCCGGACGCGCCGCTGGAGTATCGGGGGGAGTTCGGCACCATTCCGACGTCGGTGAATGGCATCTTCCTTTCCGACATGATGCCGATGTGCGCCTCGATCATGGACGATTGGTCGATCGTCCGCAGCCTCACGCATGGAGACGCGGGACATTCGACGGCCGACCAGCTCTGTTTTACGGGGTATCCGTCCGGACCGAGTCCCGACGTGAACATCATGCCGAGCTGCGGGTCGATCGTGGCGAAGCAACTGGGCCATCTCACGCCCGAAATGCCTCCGTATGTCATGATCCCGAAGATGGTGCCCGGAACGGGCCCGGCGTACCTTGGCGTGGCCAGCAAGCCGTTCGAGACATTCGCGGACCCGGCCCAGCCGGGGCCGTTCCAGTTGCCAAACTTCGCGCTGCCGGAAGGGGTCACGCTCGAACGGGTCGGCGTTCGGCGAGGGTTGCTCAGCTCGTTCGATCAGTTGCGGCGGGATATGGACGGGTCGGGCCAGCTCGAGGCGCTCGACCGATTCGACCAGCAGGCCTGGAATATCTTGACGTCGTCGAAGGCGCGCGAGGCGTTCGACCTGGATCAAGAGCCGGCCGAGGTGCGTGAGCGCTACGGATTCATGCCGGCCTTCGACCCGGGGGCCGCGAACCGTTGCGGGGCGCCGGCGTGGAGTCAGCGCATCCTGCTGGCGCGGCGGCTCGTGGAGGCAGGCGTGAGGCTGGTGACGGTCGACCTCCGCTGGTGGGATACGCATGTCAAAGGGTTCGACTCGATGCGCCGAGGGTTCATGCCACGCTTCGATCGGGCCTACACGGCGCTGATCGAAGACCTCAAGGCTCGAGGGCTGCTCGACTCGACGCTGGTGATCGCCTGGGGCGAGTTCGGGCGGACGCCTCGCGTCAACAACGACGCCGGACGCGATCACTATCCGAACGTATTCAGCGCCGCCGTGGCGGGGGGCGGCGTCCAGGGTGGGCGGGTCGTCGGATCGTCCGACTCCAAGGGGGCCTTCCCCAAGGCGAACCCCAAGTCGCCCTTGGATATGCTCGCGACGATCTATCGCCATCTCCACGTCGACACCAGCGTGCAGTACGAGAACCACGCGGGGCGGCCGATCACGGTGCTGCCGTCGGGACGGCCGATCGAGGAGCTGTTCTGATCGGGACGGGGCGTCGGGTCGAATTGCTTCATTACAAAGCTGGCGTCCGCCAACGTCACTCGAAGAACCGGCCTACGCGGACGCGAAATTCTCCGAGCAAACCGGGGAATGTCAGCTCATCCTCAGGGCCGAGCATTCCCTTCGGGCCGTCGGCCGTCAGGATGTGAGCGGAACGCCGGTCGTCGTCGAGGATGACGACGACGGAGACCCCCGCTTCCAGGTACTCGGCCGCCTTGGCGAGCAGGACCGGCCAGCGGTCGTTCGGGGAGCGGACTTCGAATACGAGCTCCGGAACTTCCGGGATATACTTCGCGGGAAGCGGGCCGCGAGGCAAACGATCGTAGCTGTAGAAGGCGACGTCCGCCCCGCGTACAGTGTCGGGATTCCGCTCTGTGATGACGCCGGAATCGTTACCGACGACGTGGCCAAGTTCATGCTCGTCGGCGTAATTGCCAAGGATTCTACCGACTTTAATGCAAATCTGTCCGTGTCGTGGAAATGGTCTACACAGGGGAACGATCCTCCCGCGAACAAGTTCGTCCGGGTATCCCGGATTGGAGTGATGTTCGTACTCTTCGGCGGTGATCAGCTTTTCAGCAGGGGCGGTAGCCATGGGCCTTCCTCCGAATGCCATCAACTCTACATTTTCGCGCCGACGCGCCTCGGAATCAATGCACAATCGATGATTGGCACCGTCCGAAACTGGCTTCGCTCTGTTCGGCGAATCTCCAGGTCTCGGCCGTGCGCCAGCAAGTTGATAGAATGACGTTTTACCCAATTCGCCGCTTGAGCGCGACCCTTTCCGACAAGAGTGAATCGTCCTCGCATGGCCCGTCCTCGTTCCCAATCTCGTGCTGAAGCTCCGCCCCCAGCCATCGTCCCCGACCGTAGCCTGGAGCCGCCGGGTGAGTTGCCAACTGTCGCTGTACGAGCGGCGGGGAACCATCCGTTTATTTTTCGCAAGATGGTTATCGGGCCGGTCGGTGGTGTACGCCCACTCGACGGTGACCTGGTACGCGTGGTCGATCGCGAACACTTGCCGCTCGGTTTCGGGCTCTGGAATGAGCGGTCGCAAATTAGTCTACGCCTGCTGACATCGGGGATCGAGGTGCCCGGGCGCGCGTTCTGGGAGGGGCGGATCGACCGGGCCGTGGCGCTTCGTCGTGAGGGTTTGGGGCTCGACGAGGTGACCAATGCGTATCGTGTGTCCCACGCCGAGGGAGATGGGTTATCCGGGCTCGTGATTGATCGGTATGACGACGTGCTCTCGGTGGAGGTGTTCAGCCTGGGGATGTATCAGCGCATTGGTCCGATCCTGGAACTGGCGGCGTTTCGGCTGGGCACGAAGCATTTTCGGGTTCATGTGGACGAACGGATCGCCCTGGCCGAGGACTTCTCGGGGCGGCTGGTGACGAGTCCCAAGCTGCCGCCTCGCGTGACGATCGCGGAGCACGGGGTGCGCTTTCGCGTTCATTTCGAGGCGGCCCACAAGACCGGATTCTTCTGCGATCAACGCGACAATCGATTGGCGTTGACGCGGTTTTGCCGGGATCGGACCGTGCTCGACCTGTGTTGTTACTCCGGTGGGTTCGGGCTTTACGCGCTGGTCAAAGGCAAGGCGCGTGACGTGACGTGCGTCGACCTCGACGAAAAAGCGATCGCTCTGGCGCGTGAGAATGCCAATGCGAATCAGGTTCGGCCGAGCTTCGTGCACGCGGATGCGTTTGGCTACATGCGGCAAATGGCACAGAACGGCAAGACGTTTGGCACGGTTGTGCTCGATCCGCCGAAGCTGATTCCGAATCGACTAGAAATCTCAGCCGGGAAGCGGAAGTATTTCGACCTGAACGTGCTGGCGATGGGACTGGTTGAGCCGGGCGGGATGTTGCTCACGTGCTCCTGCTCGGGTCTGCTCTCTGCCGAGGAGTTCGTGATTCTCTTGCGAGCCGCGGCGCGTCGCGCAGGGCGGGCCGCCCAGATTCTGGCGGTTACGGGAGCGGCTCCGGATCATCCGGTGGCGCTCGATGCGCTCGAGGGATCGTACCTCAAAGCGGTCTGGCTTCGGATGGGCGAGCGTGTGACGGTTCCGCGCCTCGAAGACACTGAGGGGGAGCCTGAGGAAGATAGCGCCTGACGGTGCTGTCGCTGGAGCTGTGGGAAGCGATCTCCTCAATACACCGGAGCGCAAAAATATGGGGCGAGCCGCGCGAGGCTCGCCCCACTCCTCTGGTCTCACTTTAGCTGGTCGTTGAAGCGTTCTTGTTCGAACCCGATCCCGAGGTCGAACCGGTGTTGCTCCCGGAGCTCGTACCCGAGCCGCTTGAAGAACCGGAGCCCGAACTACCGGAGGATGTCGAGCTGCTGCCGGAGGTCGAACTCGCACCCCCGGTGGAGCTCGAAGTCGAACTTCCGGTGGAGGTCGAATTCGGGTCGCTCGTCGTTGACGAGGTCGTCGTTCCGGTCGAGTCGATCGGTGTGGGCTGAGAGGTAATCGTTGCCATGTTCGACGCGACGGTGCCACTCGAGCCCGTCGTTGTTGTCGATCCTGTCGTACTACTGGTCGACCCCGTCGTGCTCGAACCGCTTGAAGAGATCGTCCCCGCCGTATGCAGGTTGGTCTGGGCCGCGTTGTTGAGAACATCAAGCAGTTGCTGGGCCAGAGTGTTCTGAGAAGATGTCGTCGAGTTGTTCGACTGGCTTCCCGTGGTCGTCTGCGACGGATTCGATGCGGTGTTCGAGCTCACCGTCGTCGTCAACGATGTCGTAGAGCTCGGCGTGGTGCTAGTGTTTGAGCTCGTCGTTGACGATACCGTCGAGCTCGTCGAAGTCGACGAATTGGTCGAGTTGTTCGTTGTCGAGTTGTTCGACTGTGCGACGGACTGTGGCGTTCCGCCGGCCGCGAACAGCGAATAGATCGGGTGCACGATTCCCGGCGGGATATTCTTGCTGACCCTGAGGCTTGCCGGCGAGTTGTTGGCGTACTTCCGATTGAGCGTGATCGGCGCGAACTCGAAGCGCGGCAAGATGTGCTGGAGGTCTCGGAAGTTGCGCTGGGCGCTGGGATTGACGAGGAAGCCGTTGACCGAGGCCCTGGCCCGATTGGTGATGGTGTAGGCGTCCGGCGTCGGCAGCAGAGTATGCGCGAGCATCTCGAGTTGGCTGACAGTGACGCTGCCATTGAGCTGGCCGTCGGCGACGTAATCGAAGAAGTTGAACCGGCGCTGTTTGACGTCGGGCTGATCGGGCTGCTCAAGGGCTGCGGTGAGGTCGCCCGTCGCGCTATTCGCGGGCGGACGTGCCGTGCCGCCAAGCAGGGCGGCCATGGCCCCGGCCTCGGGGAGGCCCATCTTGGCGGAGTTGTCGACGAATTCCTGGATGCTCTGTGCGGTGATCAGGCCGTTGTTGTTCGACTCGAGGTAGTGCAAGTCGTTGTGCGCGATCAGGTAGTTGAGTG
This sequence comes from Singulisphaera sp., assembly GCA_027451445.1. Classification (GTDB taxonomy): domain Bacteria; phylum Planctomycetota; class Planctomycetia; order Isosphaerales; family Isosphaeraceae; genus DAIDJG01. Next base: position 32,714 of record DAIDJG010000272.1, on the reverse strand, counting down.
CCTCGTAGCCTTCGATCGCGGCGACGGCGTTGGCCACGTTGATCTCGGCGTAGTTGGGCGGGTTATTGTTGCCGATCAAGTTGGGCGGAGTCGACGCGGCCAGACCGTCGTTCGGATCCTGGACGGGAACCGCGGTCCACGCCAGAATGCCGTTGATGCCGTTCGGGTTGTTCCAGGCGCTCAGGTCGAGGATCGAGCCCTTGCCGAAGTTCAACGTGTTGACGCCGGGCGGAGTGGTCAGGTAGGCGTCGGACGTGACGCCGTTGGACTGGGCGAGCTGTGACCAGTAGTTGAGTGCGGACGCCACGAGGGCGAACGCACCCGCGGTGATACCCGCCGACAACGAGGTCCCGGACTGGTTGAAGACGTTGTGGTCGGTATTGTCGGTGGTTGTCGTGCCCGTGGTCGTGGTCGACTTCACGAACGTGCGGCGGAACGTGGGGACGTCGATCGCGGGGGCCGCGAAGTCGGTGGTGTTGCTTCGGTTCGAGGACGCCAGGATCCGGCCGCTGTAAATCGCGAAGTTGCCAGCGGTCAGGAGGGCCAGGTTGTTCCCGCCGGTCGTGGTCGTCCCAGAGCCGGTTGTTGTGCTGCCCGCCGTACCGCCGATCGTGTTGCCGTTGTAGACCAGGATCGGACCGAGCGGACGAGGCACGACGCCGACCGGGACGGGGTTCGGAGTCTGATTCGGTCCGGTCGCGTACGGGAATGGAATGGTGCCCGTGGCGGATACGACTTCGTTGAGGATCGCGGGGAGTGACATGCCGTTGTCGTCGCCGACCGTCTTGTTGTCGGAGTTGTCGTTGCCGAAGGTGCCGTTCCCTGTGTTAGTGTTGCCGCCGGTTCCTCCCTTACCACTTGTTCCAGTCGTACCACCGTTCGCGCCGCCAGTGCCGGTTGTGGACGACTGGCTCGCGAGGAACGGCTGCCCCAATTCACCGGCGGCGGCGACGGGTGTGATGCCGAGGTGGACGAACTTGTGCAACTGGCTCTTGAGGGCGATGACGACCTGGGGATAGCGATGGAAGGCGTCGCCTTCGCTCGCGAACGTCTCGTTGGTGCCGAACGCGAACGTGGCGGCGACCACGCGATCGGTCGTGCCCGGCCGAATGGGATCGAGTGCAAACGGGTGCTGCGCGACGTAGTGCATGCCCAGCCAGACGTCCTGGTTCGAAGCCACCGCATTCGACGTATTGCTGATGGCCGCGTTGTTTCCAGTGTTGTTTCCGCCCGTCGTGCCGGTCCCGGTCCCGGTGCTTTGGGTGAAGCCGGATGTCGCCTGGAACGGGTTGAAGATGTTGACCGGCACGATCGTGGCCTGCGGAACGAACTGGGCGACGACGCCGGCGACGAGCGTACCGTGGCCGTCGCTGCTGGTGCTGATGTTGGTCGCGGCGCCCGTCGTGTTGTTGTTGTTGCCGGTATTGTTACCGGTGGTGGTTGTGGCTCCGGGAGCGGTGTCGTCATTGCCGAAGCCATTGGTCACGACGTTGAAGCCAGTCGAGACTCGGCCGCGGAACGGCGTTGAGTTGGCGTCGACGCCGGTATCGACGATCGCTACGGCTTCGCCGAGACCATCGTACGGTACGCCGAGGCTGCGCAGGTCGTTGAGCCCGATGTAGGAACCACTGGATGCACTGGCCAGGTCGGTAACGGTCTTGAACTCCCAGATCGCGTCATTGTCCGAGGCATAGAGGATGGTGCCGTCGGCGGAGAACGAGATACTGAGCGACGAATCGACGAAGCTGGACGAATCCTGGGCGCCGGAGGTGTCGAAACCTTCCGCGAAGACCGAGACCACGCCCGTTGGCGAGATGCGCAAGATTCGTCCGCCGGTGGCGTTGGTACCGCCCGTCGTGTTGCCGTTGGTCAGGATGGGGACGACGCCACCCGCGCCATTGCTTTCGACACCGATGGGGCCCGATCCCTGGACGGGGATCTGGATCGCGGTGGTCGGCAGCGGGGCGATCGGCGTCGCCGTGACGGACAGACCGGACGCGAGGTCGGCGACGAACACACTGCCGGCGTTGATCGGCGCGCTGATGCCGACGCCGGTGCCGTCGATGGTGTTACCACCTCCGCCGCTCGTTGTGGTCGTTGCTGTCAGGGTGAAGCCCTGGGAGAAATAGCCGTACTGGTCGAAGGCGATGTCTTGATACCGGCGGCCGAGCGTCGATGCGATCGACTGCTGATCGATCGGCAGAATTGTGGTGGCCGTTGCCGTGGCAGGAGGCGTGATCAAGAGGTCGCCGTTGAGTCCTTGCACACCGCTGCCGCCCGGTTGGGCGGGGATGCCGCCTGCGGCGGGTGTGCCGAAGTCGGTGAACGCGCCGTAGACCGGCGAGAGATAATCGGGATTGGCTGCCGTCAGGCCCACCTGGGGGCCTTCGGTCAGGTTCGTCTCCGAGACACCAGTTGGCAAGCTGTTGCTGCTGATGACCTGGCCCGGGCTGTACTCGTTCGCGTTGAAGTAGAGTGCACTGAAGGCCCCGTTCGTTGAGCTGATGCCGGACCCCACGATGATGCCGCGCAGGAAGTTTTGCTGCTGGGGAGGCGGTACGACAATCGACGTGGGATTCGTCGTAAACTTCAAGGAGCTGAGGCCGGCCGTGAATTGAGTGAACATACCCAGGAAGGAGCCGTCCGGACCGATTTGGTAGACGGCGTTCTTGTTCGGGTCGGAGCGGTCGACGCTGGTCACGAACATCGACGGCTTACCGTCGAAGTAGCCCTCGGGGTCGAACGAGATATCGTACCAGTTGACCAGTCCCGTCGAGGCGCCGACCGAGTTCGACGCGTTGCCGCCGGGCTCGAGCTGGTTGATGACGGTGTTGAGGTCGAAGAACACCGAGGCCTTTCCGGTGGCGGGGTCGACGCGATAGATCACGCCCGGCCGATTCACGGCGTTGGCCTGCGACCCAGTGCCCGAGCCTGCACCTCGGGAAATCGCATAGACGTCGTTCCCGAAGACTCCGCCTGGCCCCGCCGCAATGCGGACGATGTCGCCGCCGAAGGACGAGACCGGGGTCAGCTCGGAGACCGAGGTCACGGGCGCCGCGGTGACGAAGGTGGTGTTGAGGGTCGTGGTGGAGGTGATCGCTGCCGCACCCGGAGTCACCGTAACCGTGCCGAGGTCGGTGTTCGTGGGGGTTGCGGCCGCGGTGAACGTGGCGGTATCCGGCGTCAAGGGCAGATAGGGCGCCAGTAGACAACGTTCCTCGAGAGTCAAAGGCGTGTCCGGGCGGAAGCGGTGGCGTCGCTGCGGTCTGCCATGCGTCCGCGGTCGGGAAGGGTGAGACATTCCATTATCTCCTAAGACTGGACTCGTCCGTCCTGAACCGAGGCCGAGACGCCCGGCAATCTACGGTATCGGCGCGACCGGCGCTTTCCATTGAGCCGAAACGCCCGTCAATGCCCGGATTACCGGCGCAATCGGGGGACTCGCAGCGCCTCTTGACTCATAGAATCGGCCGAATCGTCCCCGCGCAATAAACCAAAGACGCGTCAGGACCGCTAAAACCCGAACTTGACATCGAAATCGGCTCCCCTGTTTCCCACTTTCAGTTCATAATGGCTCCAGCGCCCCGCCAAGGGCGGCGGGGTCGAGCCAGTCCCCCTCTCGTCTCTGGGAGACCCGCGATGACTCGCCGCACCCTCTCCGCGAACGCCTTCACGTTCCTCGCGCTTCTGGTCGTCCCCTGGACGGCCTACGGCGACTCGAAAACCATCGCACGCTGTGGCAAAGGTTTCCTCGAAGAAGTCGACGGCTATCGCGTCCTCCACGTCAAGGGCACGCCTTATGAGATGGGTTACCAGCAGGGGGCCTTGCTCAAGGATGACATTCGCGAGGGGTTCCGCTTTCTCTTCGAAGAGAAGGCCAAGGGCATCACCCTCGAGGTCGGCGGCATCAAGCTGCTGAACCCGAAAAGAGCCATTGCCGGAATCGCGGCAACCCAGAGAAAACACGTCCCCTCGAGGTTCTACGATGAGCTGCAAGGTTTAGCTGACGGCGCGGGAATGGATGTGCAGGAAGCGATCGTCGCGAACTTCATTCCGGAGATGTTTCACTGTTCCGGTTTTGCCCTTAGTGGTTCGGCGACGAAGGACGGCACGCTCTATCACGGCCGGATTCTCGACTACGGCTGCGACTGGCGGCTTCAGGACCACGCGATTCTCACGATCGCCGAGCCGGAGGGGAAGGTCCCGTTTGTGAACGTGACCTACGCGGGCTTCATCGGCAGCGTCACCGGGATGAACGCGGAGCGAATCTCCATCGGCGAGATGGGCGGGCGAGGACTGGGGCACTGGGAAGGAGTGCCGATGGCCTTGCTGGTTCGCATGGCCCTCGAGGACGCGAAGAGCCTCGACGACGCCATCGCCATCTTTCGCGACAACCCACGGACCTGCGAATATTATTATGTCGTCGCGGATGGGGAGACCGGGCAGGGTGTCGGCATGGAGGCGTCGTGGGACAAGTTCGGGGTCGTCCGGATGGGCGAGTCGCATGAGCGGCTGCCTCATGCGGTGAAGGATGCCGTGCTGCTCTCCGCCGGTGACCGCTACAAGGAGCTCGCCCGTCGCGTTCAGGAGGCCCACGGCTCGTTCGACGCCGAGAGTGCCCGCAAGTTGATGGATCGCCCCGTCGCGATGAAGTCGAACCTGCATAGCGTGCTGTTTGAGACCGGGTCGACCCGCTTGTGGGTTGCCAATGCGTCGAAGGAAGGCGAACCGGCGGTCACGCAGCCATACCACGCGTTCAAGTTCCTCGATCTGCTCAAGCATACGCCCGACTCGAACGCCCCAGCGCTGCCGGCTCCGCCGCCGAAGACACCGACGACTCAGGCGGCACGCTGAGTCTTGTTGATTCATCGCAGGGCGCGTCCGGCTCTCAGGAACGAGCCAGGAACGCGGCGACGACTTCAAGGAGCGCGCGTGTCGTTCGGATGAAGTCCGACCGACCGGCGCTCCGGCACTCTCGGCAGATCGGTTCTTGTCGTGCACGGTTGCGAGCCGGACGTGTTGAATGGGATTGCCCCCAATCCGGCGACGATCGCGCGGGCGGCACTGCCGTTGCGTTCGTCTCCTCTGCGCCGCGTGTGAGAACAGGGAATGCGATCGAGCGCATTATTTCACCGAGATTACACACCATCGCGGTTCCTGATACGTCCCACGATCATGCCTTGATATGCCGTCCAAATGCACAGAAAACACACCGAGATTTACGAAATATCCCTAGCGCTCGCGAGTTGGTGGGCGCTATGTCTTTAGGAGACGCCCGTCGAGGGCGGGTGGCTGGGGTCGAGCCCGCAGGGCGATGTCCCCAGTCCGTGCGGACGGCACAAACGTCCGGGGGCATCGCCCTGCGGGCTCGACCCCAGCCACCCAACATTTCCCATCTTCGCACACCAACTGGCGAACGCTTACGAAATTCACGAAATATCGGCGTGGTTCAAAAGGCGGTGGCCCAAGGTAACACGTTTGGCGGCTCCAATCCGGCCTCCATGCGCCGCAAACCATGACAGATCAACGGAATGCGGCGTATAGCGAGCGAGCGGCGGCGGCCTAACCTGTAACCCTGGATTTGAACCACGCCGAAATATCCGAAATATACCTCCGTGCTGGTTACCAAATAGGTGCACGAAAAACGCTCCGAGATTTACGAAATATCCGAAATATACCCCTGTACAGATCGCCGAATCGACAAAAGGGGTGGGTGGCGGGCTCGACCCCAGTCACCCAACAGTTCCCATCTTCGCGCACCAACTGGCGAACGCTTACGAAATATCCGAAATAGGCTTTCCCAGGCAACAGGAAGCGGCGTAATCCTGCTTGTCGAAAGAGGACGGCGTCTGTATTTAAGTTAACGTGATAGGCTAGCCGGAGAGCCGGTGTCTCGTCATAACTTCTTGTCTCCCTTGCGGTTCCGAATCGTCGAGTCGATTCCCCATTCGGTAATTCGGAACCCATTGGCAGCCTTGGGGTTCCGAATTACCGAATGGGACAACGCACCGTCGCGCGCTCGTTCCGGTTCGTCGGCGAACGCGGAAACCGTGGGTACGCAGCGTGGTTCATGGATTGAGAGTCGGATGAGAGTCTTCATCTCCGGACGATGGCGCTCACCAGGGCGGTTAGCGTTCTGGTTCCACATAGCGTCGGCCGAACGTGTGAGACGGACGGGAGTCGTAGGGTGGGTTGGCGAGAAGTTGGGATGGACGACGTCTATCCAGAGCGCGCGCGGTTTTTGTTGCGCCTCTCCATTCTCGCAGTCGAACGTTTCGTTATGCGAGCTAACCGGACACCGGCCGGTTGGGCGCGAGTCTCCCGACCTCGACGTACGTCCGCTCGCAGCATTGCCCCAGCGCACGGCCGTCTCGTCCCGCCCGTTCGACGCGCCCTCCTGTCGGCGGCGCTGCAGTGAGGTCAGGACCCCACGCCGAACGACTGGTGGTCGTTAAAACGATTCGACACGCGGGATCGCAGCGCCTTGTCCCCACAAAACACCCGCGGAACCCGGTCATTTCGTCCGTTCTCCCGGGGACGGTCTGCCGAGTCGCGGTCGAATTTCTCCCGGCCGAAGCACGAGCGTTCGCGCAGTCCCCCTTCTATTATGCTCCGGGTAACTCGATAGTTCTTGCCCGTCTCACGGTGAATGATTTGCCGATTCGTACTGGGGTTCCGACCATTTTTGATGGTAAGGATTTCGTTGTTTTCGCCCGGCCGGGTGTGCGCCGATTACGTGCCTTTCAAGCCGCTAGAGGGCTACCAGATTGATGAACTGCACGAACCTGGGACGTAGTAAAAGGGGATGTTGTTGTCATGTCTCCCCGATAGACGCAGGGGAGCTCCTTCAGAGCTCTCCCTACCCCTATCGGGTGATGGCGTGCGACGCCCCAAACCACGCCGGTCCAGGTGCCATGTGTATGTTCAAACAGAATAGGAGTTACGCAGATGGAAGCACCACGCCGCCGCGAACAGCGTATCCTCGTTCCCACGCTCCCGCGTGGGAACGCAGTCTTGACCGCTCTGCGGTCGCCCCAGCAGCGCGTTTGCTGGGCCAAGTCAGGCGTTGCCAGTACCTGTCGGCGAAACCGCAGTTCAGACGAACGCAAGAGCGGCCACCAGAAATAGGATGATTCTGGTTTGCGCCATTTGTCGTGATTCCTCTATTGCGGCGTGATTCGCTGCTCTCGCGTTCCACGTATGATTCTCCGGCCGCTTTCTCAGAGCAAGCACCAAGCGATCCGAGGCGGGGAGAAAAAGGACTCTCCGACACGCATTTTCGTTCCCGGATCGCTGCCGCGCAGTTTTGCTCGGGAGCCAGCAACCGAGAGCAGCGGCTCGGATGTTGTTTTTATTTTTCCCTTTACGGCCGTCGTAGTTGACGGTAGTCGCTTGCCATCCCACGACGACTTCGCATTGAATTCGTGGGCGCGATCGATCATCTCATGGCTCGGGGCAATGCCCGGCAGGACATCGTCCAAGACGATCACGACGGCCGAAGGCTGCTTGATGGCCTCGAACGCACCGTCCCGCGCTCGGGGTGGCAGGTTCTGAGCTTCGTGGACATGAGCAATCGCTTCCATCTCTTGCTCAAGACGCACAGACCTAATCTCGCTCGCGGAATGCAGTCGTTTCTCTCGTCCTATGCCCAGTGGTGCCCACGGGGCCAAGGGAGACCGTGACACTTGTTTCAAGGACGGTACAAGGCCGAGTTGATCGAGTACGAGAGTTAATTGATTGGCGACAATTAGAATTCCCGCCCGTGTTGCCTGACCCAAAGATGTTACGCAGCGGCAGTGGCTTATGCGACCCGACCTCGGTTGCATACCGTGCGGTCCGGGTGCCGGGGCAACCCGGCGTCTCGCTGTTTGGTTCCCTCCAGGCCGATCTTGCCGTCTGAAACTCCACGACCGTCGCGCGCCGGTGGGCGGTAACATTGACGTGAGTCAACGGCCCGGTTTCGGTAACCGAAATGCTGAGTCAACGCGCCAACGGCCGGTTACCACCGGCGACGAAACGACTGGTGCGGAAAGACGCTCAGCGCGCTGAGGCCTCTTCGACAACCGGAGGCAGCGGTCGTGGCAGTGCAACTGCCGATTCCGCCGCGGTGCGGCTGGGTGCGCTCACGACGTTGGGGAAGAAGCCGACAATCAGCGTGAAAAGCACGCAGGCCGCAACCGCCACCCTCGTCGGCCAGGCGGGCCTGGGTTGGAGCGGGGGCCGGTTGGAAAGCGGGGGCCGAAGGTACATGCCGACCACGATCCGCAGGTAGTAATAGGCGCCCGCGGCCGAATTCAAGACGCCAATCACCGCCAGGAGCTGGAAGGTCGGAGCGTCCGTCGTCGTCGCGGCGCCAAAGGCTGATGAGAAGATCTGGAACTTGCCCCAGAACCCGGCCAAAGGCGGAATCCCCGCAAGGCTGAACAGGCAGATCGCCAGGGCGAGGGCCGTCAGCGGATGCTCACGTGCAAGGCCTGCGAGGTCATCGACGGTTTCGACCGGCCGTTCGGGAGTGCTCAGCGCGATGAAGATGCCGAAGGCGCCAAGGGTCATCAGCGCGTACGCGACCAGGTAAAAGAGGATGCCTTCGGTCCCCAGAAAGAAGTCCGATTGCGCGGCGGGCGCATCATAGAGCGTGGTGCCGGGCGCGTAGGTGGGTGCGTTGTAGAAGGCCACGGCGACCCCGACCATCAAATAGCCCGCATGGGCGATCGAGGAGTAGGCGAAGAGCCGCTTGAGGTTGTCCTGCAAGAGCGCCATCGCGTTGCCGAGCGTCATGGTGACGGCGGCGATGATCCACGCCAGCACAACCGCCTTCGCAACGAGCAGGCTGGAATCGCTTCCCGCCGAGATGACGGCCGTCAAGGTCCGAGTGATCGCGAGGAAGCCAATCGCCTTGGGGATCCAGGCGAGGAGTGCCGCCATGATCGTTGGCGAGCCTTCATACACGTCGGGCGCATAGAAGTGGAAGGGAACCGCGGCGACGCGGAACCCCAGGCCTGCCATGATGAAGACCAGGGCGATCAGGCCAAACTGGGGCTGAGGCATGTTCGGCAACTGTGCAGGGCCGGCAAGATATGCCAGGGCCTTCAGGTTGCTACCGCCTGTCGTTCCATAGAGATACGCCAGGCCATAAAGCAGCAGGCCCGACGAGAAGATGCTCAGGAAGAAGTATTTCGTCGCCGCTTCCTGAGTCGTCGTGTTGCGGACCGCGAGGTACAGGAGCAAGTACGTGGGAATGCTGACGAGCTCGAGGCCGACGAACAGGAACACCAACTCATTTGCCGCGGCCACCAGCATCGAACCCGCAACGATCATCAGCAACGACCCGAAAAACTCCGGTGCGCGGGCGTCGTCGACCTGGTCGTGGGCCAGGCCGAGCAGGATGAAGCCGGACAACAACAGGACGAGCCGGCTGTAGTGCGAGAAGGCATCGTTCAGGGCGACGGACGTATAGAGGTCGGTCGTCGTCTTTCCGGTGAGCGACAGGACAAGCAGACCAAGGGCAAGCGCAACGGCGGCCGACACGCTCCAGACGCGACGCGGCTGTCGAACGAAGGCCCCGGCGGTCATCATCACAACCGCGACCGACAGGATCAGGATCTCGGGCAGGAGCACCACGAGGGACGGTTTGACCGCCGTGGTGAGTAACACATTCGGGTCCATCAACGGCTCCCTTGTCGCGCGACGACCGCAGCGGGCGCGGGGTTCATGTGAGTCACTTCGGGGGCAGGTGTGCCTCCGGTCGTCGGAACCGACGACTCGAGTCGCGCGGCGATCGGTTCGATGACCGGGTTGATCCGAGCGAGAAACGGGGCGGGCAAGACGCCGATCAACACGATCAGCACCATCAAGGGCGTGAGACCCGCGATCTCGTGCCAGCCGACGGGGCGAACCTCGGCATGGGCGTGGTCGCCGTGCTGGTGCGGCTCGCGAAGGGGGCCGAACAGCACGCGCTGGACCATCCAGAGCAGATAGTAGGCGCCCAGGACCATCCCCGTCGCGGCGAGGACGGCGGCTGTTCGGTTCTTTGCGAACATCCCGGCCAGAATCGGGAACTCGCCCACGAATCCGTTCAGGCCCGGCACGGCCGCCGAGCCGAGCGACGAGAGGATGAGGAAGAACGCGAGGAGCGGCAAGCGATTCCAGAGGCCGCCCAGCTCCGACATCTCCCTCGTGTGATATCGCTCGTAAAGCACGCCGACGCAGGCGAACAGGGCGCCGGTGGTCAGCCCGTGATTCACCATCTGGATCACAGCGCCATCAATCCCGGTCGGGTTCATGGCGAAAAGGCCGAGCACGATGAACCCCATGTGGCTCACCGAGCTGTATGCAACAAGTTTCTTCACGTCCGTCTGGGCCAGTGCCGTCAAGGCGCCGTAAATGACCCCAATCACCGCCAATGTGACCAGGAACTGAAAGAGATAGACCGCCCCCAGCGGAGTCATGCTCATATTGAATCGCAACAGACCGTAGCCGCCGACCTTGAGCAGCACACCCGCCAGGATAATCGACCCCGCCGTCGGCGATTCCACGTGCGCCAGGGGAAGCCAGGTGTGAAACGGGAACATCGGCACCTTGATCGCGAACCCCGCGAACAGCAGCAGGAAGATGAACACCTGGGGGCTGGTCAAGCTCGTGGCCGAATGCCAGCCCGGCCACTTGAGGTTGGCGAGGCCGTGTGTCAACTCAGGAATCGAGAACGTCAGCACATGTCCGGCCGAATGCTGGTAGTGGATGGCGACGAGCGCGATGACTCCCAGCAGGGTGAGGAGGCTGCCAGCCAGCGTGTACAGGAAGAAGTAGATCGACGCCTTGCGCCGTTCCGGTCCTCCCCAGATGCCGATCAGGAAGAACAAGGGGATCAGCGTAAACTCGAAGAAGATGTAGAAGACGACGACGTCGAGGCTGGCGAAGAGGCCCAGTAGCCCGGTTTCGAGCGCGAGCAAGAACGCGTAGTGATGAGCCGGGCGCTCGGTGATGGATTCCCACGACGCGAAGATGGCGGTGATCTGCAAGACCGCGGTGAGAGCGAAGAGCCAGACGCTCAGGCCATCGAGCCCGAGGGCGAATTGAATCTTCGCACCCGAGAGCCAGTTCCATCCGTAAGGGCCACCGGGCGCCCCAGCGGCGAACTGCGGGGTTGTGACGTCGGGCTTGAAGACGGCCGTGAGGATCAGGCTGAACGCGAGCGTGACGAGCGCCGTGATGAGCGCTGTCATGCGCGCGGTCTTCTTCTCCAGCTTCGGCTGGAGGAAGAGCACGAGGCTCCCCACAAAGGGAAGGAAAACCGTCAGCACCAGCAAAGTCGCCATCACGTTGTCCTTGTCGCCCTGCGGACGGATCGCAACGCACCAAACTTAGAGCCAGAAGAGCACGATGATCAGCAGGAACGCCACACCCATCGCGGTCACGCCCGCGTAAAACTGCACGAGTCCGTTCTGGAACGGAGCCAACCCCGCGCCCCCGAGCCAGCGAGGCAAGTAGGCAATTCCTCGCACGATCGCGTCGATGACCATGTCGAAGATCGCGCTGATTTCGGCCAGGAGCAGCGTGGTCCCCACAACGGCCTTCTCGTAGATCTCGTCGATCCAGAACTTGTTGTACGACGCCAGGTAGAGCGGCCGCAACCGCTCGGCGAGCTGGGCGGGGATCGGACTGCGGTGGGCGTAGAACAGATAGCTCAGACCCAGGCCGAGGATGGCCGCGAGTGAGCCCATGAGCATTACTAACCAATCAGCGCCATGCGCTTCGAGGTGACCGAGATGCTCGTATCCGAGGGTTAGATGCAAATGGTGCTCAAACAGCCCGGTGGGGCCAAAGATCAATCCGACGATGAGCGCGCAGACCGCGAGGATCATCAGGGGATACGTCATAATCGGGGGTGATTCCTGCCCGACATGATGCCCATCGTGGCCGTGTCCCGCGTCGTGCCCATGGTCGTGTTCGGTGTGTGACGAACCGTGGTCGACCTCGTCCACAGCTTCGGCCAACGCCTCAGGATCTTGAGGGCTGGGAAGCTTCTCGGGTCCCCAGAAGGTCAAGAAGTAAGCCCGACCGGTGTAGAACGCGGTCATAAACGCGGTGAGTACCGCAATCCAGTACACGGCGACGTAGATGCCACCCCATCCAGGCTCGGCTTGATGCGCGGCGTGCTTGAGGGCCAGGAGAATCTCATCCTTGCTCCAGAAGCCTGCGGTCAACGGAAAACCGGCGAGTGCCAGGCCCCCTGCGGCGAACGTGAGGTGCGTGATCGGCAACCGATGGCGCAACCCGCTGAATCGCCGCATGTCGATTACGTTCCCCATCGCGTGCATCACGCTGCCGGATGCGAGGAACAGGAGGGCCTTGAAGAACGCGTGCGTGAACAGGTGGAACATCGCGGCGAAAACCGCGAGCTGGGCAACGTTGTTCACGCCCGCACCCAGGCCCATGAACATGAACCCGAGCTGGCTCACCGTGGAGTAGGCCATGACCCGCTTGAGGTCGGTTTGCGTCAAGGCGATCGTGGCGGACAGAAGCGCGGTGAGACAGCCAATGACGGCGACGAGAGCCTGGACCTCGTGGGCTCGGACGAGGAGCGGCGTCGACCGCGCGATCAAGTAAACGCCGGCTGTGACCATTGTTGCCGCGTGGATCAGAGCGGAGACCGGCGTGGGGCCTTCCATCGCGTCGGGAAGCCAGACATAGAGCGGCACCTGGGCGCTCTTGGCGGTGGCTCCCCAGAACAAGAGAAAGGAGATGCCCATGATGGCGGCGGGGCCAAGCTGATCGAGGTTTTCCCGGCTGAGCACGTTACCGTAGCTCACGTCATGGTTGATCGATGCTGACCAGAGCCAAAAGATCGCGATGGCGAAGCCGAAGTCACCGATCCGGTTCACCAGGAACGCTTTCTTGGCCGCGGCTGCGGCCGACGGTTTCGAGTGCCAGAAGCCGACCAGCATATAGCTGCAAACGCCGACGCCTTCCCAGAACAGGTACGTCAGTACGTAGTTGTTGGAAAGCACGAGTCCCGTCATCGAGAAGACGAACAGGCCGATGAGGGCGAAAAACCGGGGGTAGCCGGGGTCGCCCGCCATGTAGCCCGATGCGAACACGGCGATCAGCGTGGCGACGAATGTGACCATCGCCAGCATCATCGTCGTCAGGCCATCGAGCCGGAACTGGATCGGCACGTTGAATCCGCTGATGGTGAGCCACTCAATCGCGGGTGAGGTGACGTCAGGCCCAGCCACCATCCACAGAGAAAACGAGACCAGGAACGAGAGCGCGATGCCGGCCACGATTGGCAGGTGGGACTGCTCTCGGAGCCACTTCGCCGCCACGACGACGATGAATGACCCGAGCAGCGGGAAGAACGGCACGAGCCAGGCGTTGTGGGCCAAAAACTGAGACACGTCGCGGCTCCTGGGGCAATCTGACGATCGGCGGTTTGAGTCCGCCGTGGATTCTCTTCCTTCGTAAACGGGTTCCGATCCGATACGACCTATTTGCGGCGCTCAATCCACGGGCTCGTCGGATGCGCCGGTTCGAGCCCGGCACGGGTCAGGTGCGGGTACGACTCGGGGCCGAGTGCGGGCGCGACCGACTCGGCTTCTTCCTCGACCGTCGGCTCCTCGAAGGGGGCCTGGGTCGATTCACGCAACTCGTTCCACAGGGTCACATCGAGCGAGCTTCGGCGCTTGAACAGGATCAGGATCAGGGCGAGGGCCACCGACGCCTCGCAGGCGGCGACGGTCAGGATCACGATGGTGAAGATCTGGCCGGTCCAGTTCCCGTGGTAGCGGCCGAAGCCCACGAGCGTCAGGGCAGTCCCTTGCAGCATCATCTCGGCCGACAGGAACATCACGATCAGGTTCCGCCGCGAGAGGAAGCCGAGCATCCCCAGCGCCATCAGGGCGGCCCCGACCAGCAGGTAGTTCATCAGGAGTTCAAACGGGAACGGCGTCATGTCAGCACTCGGTTCGTAGGCGATTCCTGGTCTTGGGTGTCGGCACGACAGGCGATCAGAGTTTCGTTAGGGGTTGGGGACGCGGGTCGCCCGGCCGGATCGGCAGTTTCGGGGTGGCGATGGCCAATGCGCCGATTAACGCAACGAACAGGAGCGTACCGGCGAGCTCGACGGAGATCAGGTGCTCGGTGTAGAGCGCCTCGCCGAGCCCGGCAACGTGGGGCTTGGGCCGTTTCGAGATATCGTCCATCCGCAGCGTGTCTCGCCTGGCGAGCTCAGAGATGAGTCGCGCAGGATGGTCGGCCTTCAGGCCGTAGGAGCTCGCGATTTCACCGGAGCGAACGAGCCGCTCGTTATCCGTGTCGATGGCGACACCCTTGGGGTGCGGTGCAACTCGGACGATCAAGAGCGCGTAAAACAGGGCCCAGAAGAGGAGGAAGCAACTGAAGGTCGCACGGCCCGGCGCACGGGCGGCTCGGTCGTAAGGGGCTCGGCCTTCCATCTGGGCGAGCATGATCACGAAAAGGAAGGTGACGATGATCGCACCGGCGTAGACGATGACGGTGCCCGCCGCCAGGAACTGGGCTCCCGCGAGCAGAAAGAGGCCCGACGTGGACAGCACGACGGACGCGAACCAGAGAGCGCTGTGGATGGGGTTGCGGCTCGTGATCGTCAATAGCCCGCCCGCCACAGCCGCCAGGCTGAACGCGTAGAAGAAGAGGCTCGATATCGCCGATGCCGGGGCTCGCCAGAACGTCGCGAACAGCAGGAGTGCCAGCCCCGCGAGGACTGCCCCGATGAGGTGAACGCGCCTCGGCTTGGCGGAGCCATGGCGGTGCGGCAGCATCAGGTACGTGCCCGTTGCGCCGAGCACGATGACCGCAATGGCCAGAATCAAATCTCGCTTCTCAAGCATGTCGGCGTTCCGTTCTTTCGCGCCGGGTGATTACGGGTTGGTTGCAGTTGTATCAGGGGCGGCCAGGGCTGTCGGGGGCGTGATTTCGGGCCGGGGCGGCTGCCCGAACCGCATCGGCTCACCCTCCTTCGTCACGTCGAACACCGAGAGCAGCTTGGTCTTGTCGAAGATCATCTGTTCGCGAGACAGACCGGTCAAGTCGTAGAGCCCTGTCAGCTCGATTGCCTCGACGGGGCATGCCTCCTCGCACATTCCGCAGTAAATGCAGCGGAGCTCGTCGATGACGAAACTCTCGCAGTATTTCTCCCGGTCGGGCCAGGTCTCGGGCGCAGTGGCGCCCACGATGTCGATGCAGTGGGCTGGGCAAGCCGTGGCGCAGAGCATGCAGGCCACGCACTTCACTCGGCCTTGCTCGTCTTTGTTCAGGCGATGGACACCGCGATAGACTGCGCTCGTCCGCAGGTTCACCGGCTGGCCGACCTGAATTTCCTGCTGCTCGGGATACTGAACCGTGAACGCTTTGTCCTTGAACACGACGCCGAACATATGCTTCGCCGTCACCGCCAAGCCCGCCGCGATCTGCGGCAAGAAGAACTTTTCGGAGATCGTGAGCGTCGGCGGCGTCAAGCGTTTCAGGTGAGGGTCGTCGGCACGCACGGGGTTAGACTCCAAAGATATCTGAATGCCTGATGGCAGATGCAAGATGGCGAATGTCAGATGGCAAATCTAACGGGGCAAAACGTCAACCCGTCGTTGCGATGCTGTTCGATCCCACCTTTGTCATCTCCCATTTGCCATCTGCCATTTCGCATTTGTCATCAATGGGAAGACCTGAGCAATTCCACGATCGCCGCTGTCGCCACCAGGTTAACGAGCGCGATCGGAATCAACGCTTTCCACGCGAGGTCCATCAGTTGGTCATACCGGAACCGAGGGATCGTCCAGCGCACCCACATCATGAAGAAAACCATCAATCCGACTTTGACGAGCAGGACCAGGGCCTTAAGCAATCCCGAGAACCAATCGCTCTGGATTTGATTCAGGAAGGGAGCGTCCCAGCCGCCGAAAAAGAGAATCACGGTCAGGTAGCTGACGGTAATCACATGCAGGTATTCACCGAGGAAGAACATACCGAACTTCATTGCCGAGTACTCGGTATGATAGCCCCCCACGAGCTCCTGCTCGGCCTCGGGCAAGTCGAAGGGAAGCCGGTTCGTTTCGGCGAACGCGCTAATAATGAACAGCAGGCAACCGATGGGCTGAACGAACACCCCCCAGGCCGGCAATCCGAGCCACCTGGTGAGCCAGAGTCCATGGCCGTCCTGGTAGTTGACGATCGTGTTGAGGTCGAGCGAGCCTGCGAGGAGAACCATCCCCAGGATCGACATCCCGAGCGGAATCTCATAGCTGATCAACTGGGCGCTCGACCGGAGGCCACCCAGGAATGAGTACTTGTTGTTCGAAGCCCAACCGCCGAGGATCACCCCGTAAACCGCCAGACTGCCGATTGCGAAGACGTAGACGATGCCGATATCCACACCCGGTGCAATCTGGAAGTTCACACCGCTCGGCGCCTGAGTTCCGACGGGCCCAAACGGGATGACGGCAAACCCAATCATCGCCGCGATGATCGAGATGGCCGGCGCAAGGATGTAGAGTGGTTTCTCGACATAGCTGGGGATGACGTCCTCTTTGAGGATCATCTTGGCCCCGTCGGCGATCGGTTGCAGCAGACCAAACGGCAGGTTGAGCCGAAACCCTCCCGGCAGGACGAGATTACTCCCGCAACGGTTCGGGCCGATACGGTCCTGAGAGTAGGCGGCGACCTTTCGCTCCAGGAGGATCATGTACGCGACCGCCCCCTGGGTGATGCCCACCACCACCAGGATCTTGATCAGGATTCCGATCACTACCAGCATGATCTTTGCCGCCTCTTCGGAATATCAGATGGCCGTGTAACCGCGAACCACTACGCCACCCAACGGGTCACGCATTCTTCGCCCCCACTTGAACGCGCGACTCGTTCCAGGGGTCATTGAACGGAAACGGAGCGACACCAACTCGTGCCGGCTCGGTGATCGACACGCCAAACTCGGGAACGCGTCCCCCGGCAACCGCGCGGAACGCAGGGACCGCCTCGGCCAGCTCGGCCAGAATCTCTTGAGAACGCACCGGACCGCCCGCTCGGTGCAGCAAGATCGCGAACACATCGAGGTCCGGCAGCGAGCCATCGCGCGGGGGCAAGGCGGCCTCCGAATACTGAAGGCGGCCGTTCGCGTTCACGTAGCACCCCGCCTTTTCCGCGAACGTCGCACCGGCCAGCACGACATCGGCGCGTTCGGCCAGCGGTGTGACCGTCGTGTCTTGCACCACGAGATACTCGACCTTCGATCGCAGGCTCGCGGCTCGCTCGTTATCGATCCACGGATCAATGGCGTCCGAGGCGACGTAGGCCGCTTTGAAGTCTCCCAGCGCGGCGCGTCCTTCGAAGTCGCCCCACGTGATCACCTCGCCCTGGAAGTGCTCGAGGATCGCTTCGACTCCCTTCCGATTGGGACATTTTTCCGCATGGATGGTGAACGGGCGAGGAACGATAAAGCTCGTATCGCCGTTCCTTCCCTTCACCTGGTCCGGCGTGAACGTCCGGTCGTGACCTTGCGTTGGCACCGGTCCGAGCGCGAGGATGTTCGCCGCGTTCAGCCCCTTGATATACGAGGCCATGAGGTACGCTTCTTCGACGGTCAGGAAGGGCGAAAGCACCCCCGCGGTGATATCGCCGGCTGCGGCGATCCGTCCCAGGGTCTCGCCCACCGTTTTCAGGGCCTGATCGATGGGCGCGGGCTGAAGATCGTTGTTTTGACGCAGATACATCGCCGACAGGAGTGCGGGATCGTTGGCCGCCTTGTAGCTGTACCGACCTTCGTCGCAGATCCAGTAGTCGTTGACCTGCGGGTTGAACCGCGGCTTGAACCGCCAGAGCTGGCCTCGGTTCTCCTCGGCGCTGATGTTGCAACCCGTGGAGCAGCGCGTGCAGACGGAGTCGTGCTTGGAGAGGAACCAGGCACGTTGCTTGTGGAGGAAGTCCTTGTCGAGCAGTGCCCCGACGGGACAGAGGTCGACCACGTTGCCCGCGAGTGGGTTATCGACGGGGTGGCCGGGGAAGACGTCGATCTCCGCGTGATTGCCGCGGTTCATCACCTGGAGCTCGCCTGTCTGCGAGATTTCCCGGGTGAACCGGACGCAACGGGTGCACATGATGCAGCGGTCCTGGTTGAGCTGAATCGCGCTCGAGACGTCCTTGCGCGGGTTGACGATTCGCTCTTCGATGAACCGGTGATTCGACTGTCCGTACTCATAGCTGTAGTCTTGCAAGCCGCACTCGCCGGCCTGGTCGCACACAGGGCAATCGAGCGGGTGGTTGATCAGGAGGAACTCCATGATCATGCGCTGATGCTCTTTGACCTTGGCGCTATCGGTGACGATAACGGTCAGATCCTTCGCGGGGGTCTGGCAGCCGGGGACGAGCTTGGGGATCATCTTGATCTCGCCCGTCTTCGGATCCTTGGAGCCCACTTCGATCTCGCACATCCGGCAGTTGGCGACGACGGAGAGCGCAGGGTGCCAGCAGTAATAGGGGATATCGACCCCGACGCGCTTGGCCATCTGGATCGCGTTCAGCTTTTCGCCTTCGGGGAGCGTGTGCTCTTGTCCGTTGATGATGATCGTTGCCATCGGGTTCCCTTCAGGCGGAATGAGGAGACCGAAGCGCCCCGGCCGTAGGAACGCTGTTGATGACCGGGGGCAGCCCGTTGTGGGGAACTGCGTACGCACCCTTGGCAATCGCCGCCTGGAGCGTGGTGGCCCCGTACGCGGGGTCCTGGTGGGTCTTGATGTACTCTTCCAACTCGGCCCGGAACTTCGCGACCCCATTCTTGATCGGCCAGGCTGCGCCATCGGCCAGGCCGCAGATCGTGGTGCCGGGCATGATGCCCATGTTGTTGGCCATGTTCGCCATGATGTCCAGATCTTCGAGCCGGCCGCCGCCCGCCTTGATCCGCTTGAGCATCTTGTAGAGCCAGCCCGTCCCTTCGCGGCAAGGCGTGCACTGGCCGCAGCTCTCGTGGGCGAAGAACCGGGCACAATTGTAGAGGTAGTCGATGATCGGCGTGTGTTCGTCCATCACGGTCACGGCGGCCGTCCCAAGCCCAAGACAGCCCGGTTTGCGGAGGCTCTCGAAATCCAGGGGCGTGTCCAACTCCTCGGCCGACAGGAGCCCCATGCTGATCCCGCCGGGAACCGCGGCCTTCGCCTTGCGATTCTTCCAGACGCCGCCGGCATGCTTGTCGATCAACTCGCGGCAGGTAATGCCGAGCGGAAGCTCGACGCATACCTGCTTGTTCACGTGCCCAGAGACGCAGTAGAGCTTCGGACCATAGCTCTTCGGCGTACCGATCGACTTGAACCACTCGGCGCCACGCTCGATGATGTGCGGCACGCAGCAGAGCGTTTCGACGTTGTTCACGACCGTGGGTTTGCGGAACGCCCCTTCGATCGCCGGGAACGGCGGCTTGATGCGGGGCCATCCGCGCTTGCCTTCGAGGCTCTCGATCAGCCCTGTCTCCTCGCCGCAGATGTAGGCCCCTGCCCCGCGGTGTAGCCAGATGTCGAGATCGAACCCGCTGCCGTAGATGTTCTTCCCCAGGTGCCCTGCCGCTCGGGCCTCGGCCACCGCAGCCTCGAGCACCTTGTACGCGTGGAAATATTCGACCCGCAGGTAGACGTACGCCGTGTTCGCCTTGGTCGCGAAACACGCGATGAGGATGCCTTCGATAAATTGATGTGGATCCTTTTCGATCAGGATCCGATTATTGAACGTCGCCGGCTCGCTCTCGTCGCCGTTGACGCACATGAAGGTTTCTTTGCGGTCCTTGGGCAAGAAGCTCCACTTCAGCCCGCACGGGAACCCCGCGCCGCCGCGACCGCGCAGCTCGGAATCCTTAACGATGCCGACGACCTTATCGGGGTCAAGCGTCGTCAGCGCTTTGCGGGCTGCCTGGTAGCCGCCGCGCGACTCGTAGACCTTCAGTGTATGGCCATCGGTCACGTTCCAGTTGCGGCTCAGGACAGGTTCAAACTCAGCCACGGTCGGCTCCCCAAAGTGATCGCATCCGACGAACGCACCACCAACGTCCCTCAGTCCTTCCGCTCTTGCTTCAACTCGTCGATCATCGCGTCGACCTTCTCCGGCGTCAGCGGCCCGAACATCCGCCCGTCGTCCGCCACGGCCGCAGGAGCGAAGTCGCAAATACCAAGGCACTCGGCAAAATCCACCGTCAGCTTTCCGTCGGCCGTCGTCTCGCTCGGATGGATTCCGAGGCGGTGACATGCGTGATTCAGCATATCCTCACCCCCACGCAGCATGCATGAGATCGAACGGCAGACCCACACCCGGACGTCGCCGATGGGTGCTTGCGGGAAAAACCCGTAAAAACTCATCGTGTCGTGCACTTCCGCCGGCGTGATTTCCAGGATCTCGGCGATTTCGGCCATCGCCTGGTACGGCACGCAACGGAAGTACTCGTGGACGATGTGCAAGGCCGGCAGAGTCACCGCACGCTTGCTCGGATAGCGCGGAATGTAGGCGCGGATCTTCTCTCGGATCGCCTCGGTCAACATCGGGGTCGCGGTTGTCGTTTCGCCGGCCATGAGATTCCTCAGAGTTCGATCGGGAGCGCGTCGGCAGGCTGGATGCAAGATGTCAGATGCAAAATGTGTAAGGTACGAAAAGGACGTTTATGCGATTCATTTGCCATTTGTCATTGATGGATTACTGCCCATCACCGGTCCAGCTCCGCTGCAATGATATTCAGGCTTCCCAGGATTGCGACCACATCGGCGATCAAGTGATCCTTGATGATGTGGGGGAAAACCTGGAAGTGAATGAACGACGGCGGGCGCGTTCGCGTGCGCCACGCGGTCTGCGAACCGTCGGCGACGAGGTAGTATCCGAGCTCGCCGTTCGGTGATTCGATCGCGGCGTAAACTTCATTCTTGGGCGATTCGAACCCGCGGTTGGGCATGATCAGCTCGAAGTGCTGAATCAGCCCTTCCATGCTGTTGTAGACCGTTCCTTTGTCGGGTAAGGGGAATTTCTCCGCGATCGGGACATTCACCGGGCCGGTGGGCAGCTTGGCAAGGGCCTGCGAGAGGATCAGATGACTCTGCCGCATTTCTTCCATGCGGACAAAGAAGCGCGCGAAGCTGTCCCCTTCGGTCATGTAGGGGACGTCGAAGTTGAACTCGGGGTAAACGAGGTAGGGCTCGTCCTTGCGCAAGTCGTAGGTCACGCCGCTGGCCCGCGCGATCGGACCGGTGCAGGAGAGACTGATGGCAGCCTCTTTCGTCAGGACACCCACCCCGCGCAAACGGTCGAGGAAAATCCGATTACGGAAGAGGAGCTTCTCCATGTCGGAGTAGACCTGGGGAAAGCTCTCCATGACGCGCCGGATGCGCTGGAGGACGCGATCGTTGAAGTCGTAGAGTACGCCGCCGACCCTCGTGAAACCAGGATGGAAGCGATAGCCCGACATCTCCTCGTAGACGTCGTAGATGAGCTCACGGAGATTGAACGCGAACAGGAACGCCGTGAACGCACCTAGGTCGAGGGCCGCGGCGCCGGTGCATAGCAGGTGGTCGCTGATCCTCGCGAGCTCGCCGATGATCACACGGATGTACTGGCAGCGCGGGGTGAGCTCGATGTCGAGCAGTTTTTCGACCGCATGGTGCCACGCCACCTCGTTCATGGGCGGGCTGATATAGTTTTTGCGGTCGACGATTGTCACGTATTGGTTGAAGTTCAGGTGCTCGCCCAGCTTCTCGAAGCCCGAGTGCAAGTAGCCGATGTCGGGAATGGCGCGGACGATTCGCTCGCCGTCGAGCTCCAGGATGAGGCGCAGGGTCGTGTGGGTCGCGGGGTGCTGCGGACCGAAATTCAGGGTCCAGGTGAAGGGTTTGGACCCGATTTCCACTTCCGGTTCGTCGAGCAAATTAGCCGGCATGGTTTGAAACCCGCGAGAATATCGGGTCCGGGCTGGCCCGGCCGATGTCCACTAAAGAGGAATACTGAGAATCGGTCCGAAGTTGACACCATTTGAAGAGAAAGCGACGGCGAGCTCGTCGCGTCGCTGGCCTTGCACTTCAAGACTCCTCACGCGTGAGGCGTGGGAAGTTGTGCCGTTCGCCCCGCCCGCGCAACGGATAATCCTTCCTTAAAGGGAAGGCCGTGAATTCGTCCGGCATCAAGATCCGGCGCAGGTCGGGATGGCCCGTGAACGTGATCCCATACATGTCGAAAACTTCGCGCTCCATCCAGTCCGCACCGAGCCAGAGCGGCACGGCAGACGGCAATTCGGGCTTCGGATCATCCACACCCGTCTTGATCACGAGCCGTTCGGCCGTATCAAGATTCAAGAGCACGTAATGAACTTCAAACCGCGCGCGAGTCCAACCGGGATAGCCCAGGTAATCCGTCGCTCCCAACTCCGCCAGCAGCGCAAATCTACACTCGTCCCTGAGCACTGTGAGCACTTCGATGAGACGCGAGGGGGGCAAGAACAGCCGCAGGTTGTCTCGGAAGTGCGACATGCCGAACACGCCGTCACCGAAAACCCGCGCAAGGGTTGCCAGCGTCGCCGCATGGGGGTCAGTCGCCTGGTTCGTCGCGGTGCTCATCCCGGGAATCAACTCCTGCACGTTGGTTGTCGGTCGTTCATCGAGACTCATCAACACCGAGTGTGCCCGGGCCTCCGGGCAGTCGGTAGCCGAATCGGTCCTCGTCGCCGCGTTCGCGTGCCAGTGCGAAACCGGGAGGTTGATTTCGCTTCTCTTCCAGCATCCGCTCGCGTTCGATCAACTCGGGAAGACCGAGCCCGCTCAGCGTACCACCGCGCTGGACTTTGGCTTGCAGGTCCAGAATCGAGCGAAGAATCTGTTCGGGTCGTGGGGGACAGCCGGGAATGTAGACGTCGACGGGAATAAAGCGATCGATCCCTTGCACCACGGCGTAGGTATCAAAAACCCCGCCTGTCGACGCACAGGCACCCATGCTGATGCACCACTTGGGCTCCGGCATCTGGAGCCAGATTCGTTGCAGAACGGGGAGCATCTTCATCGCGACGCGACCCGCAACGATCATCAGGTCGCACTGCCGGGGGCTGAACCGCATGACCTCGGCGCCGAAGCGCGCGATATCGAACCGGCTGGCGCCCACGGCCATCAATTCGATCCCGCAACAGGCTGTCGCGAACGGCATTGGCCAGAGGCTGAACTTGCGACACCAGCTCACGACGGAGTCGATGGTCGTCAGAATCGTGTTTTCGGGGACCTCGACACCTGAGGTAACGGAGCCCTGCCCCATTCGTCCCGGCGCGTGACCATGTGACTCGCGGCTTGATCCTATCGCCATTCGAACACCCCCTTGCGCCAGGCAAAAGCAAATGCAGCGGCGACGATCACGATAAAAACCAGGATCTCGAAGAAAACGAGCGATCGGAAGACAGGGGGAATTCCCGCACTCGGCGGCGGGGGCGTGCCTTCGGCATGAACCGCGACAACGGCGGGCGTCGCACTGTGCTGGGCGACGGCCCACGGATAGAGATAAAGCAATTCCACGTCGAAGAGCAGGAAGACGATCGCAACGAGATAGTAACGTACGTCAAAGCGTTGACGCGCGTCGCCGATCGGGTCCATTCCGGACTCGTACGGCATTTGCTTGACCAGCGTCCGCCGCTTCGGCCCTAACCAGGCGCTGATACCCAACATGCTTGCCGCGGTGAGGATCGCGACGAGAATGAAGAGAAAGATCGGGATGAATTCCGTGTCCATCGCTGTCGTGGAACCGTGATTTCGTGCGAAAACACGACGATCTTTGTGAAGGGTTTCACAAAGTCGGTCGCGAAAAAACCCCAGCAAGGGGGACGCCGGGGACGAGAGAGATCATACGCCTCGCCGTCTCTTTCGCAAGAGGGCACCGGCGGCACGTCACCAAGTTCGTACCGGAAACAGGGTTCGATCGCGGTTAGCGGACAAGCGATCGACGACCGATCACTGATGATAGAACGCGATCCTCAACGGACGACGTTGCTTTTCGGCCGCTCGGGTGGACTCGACGGTATCGGCGGTCTTCTGCGTTGAGGCACGCTTTCGCGGCTTTCCCGTTCATTTCGATTGAGGACGCTGGTTGGCGAGCTCCCAGAACTGCCTCGTTGAGTCGCTGAACGGCCCGTTGCGGACTCTGTTCCGGGAATCGGAGGTCTGGTCGACCGGGCCCGAGTTCCTGTCCTCGACGGCACGCTGTCCAACCTCGGCCGTGGTGGCGCCGAGTCTCTTGAAGTTTCACGAGATGGGTTCGCGGCGGGTCGACGCGCCGGCTCCGTCCGGTTTGCCGACAGGTCGCGTCGGGTCTTCTCGTTGTAGAGTTCGTATTCTTTGAGTGCCTTCGCAGCCGCTTTGGGGTCGCGACCCTTGAAGCGCTGATAGTCGGACCAGGCATCATCGCGGGCTTGTCGGTTCGCAAGGTAGTCTTGATCGGCCGTGCCGTTGGGCGTGTAGACCCGTCCATGGCTTCGATTGTAATCGCGGTGCGCTTGGTAGTAAGGCGTGCCGATCCCTCGTCGAATCGTTGAACTCGATGATCCGACTGGTCCATTCGCAGCTTCGTCCATCTCGTCGAGAAAGCTTCGGTATTGGTTCGCCGAGCGATACGACGGGCGCGCGTCGAGGAGCGACTGGTTCGGGGAGACACCGTCTCCGGTGGGATAACTCGGAAAAACGTACTGCTCGTATTGCGAGTTAAACGGTTTGTAAGGATCGGGCGAGAGCTGCCCGCGGGCATTCGAGTAACCGGCAATCCAGCCCGATAATCCCAGGACGATGCTGACGGCAAACCGCAATCGTTGGGAGGGAGCCATGTTCGTGGTTCTCCATAGCGAGCGATCGGGCGGACCAATCGGGGATTAGGAGTCCAACTCTAGAGCATCTTGTAGTTTACCACGTCTGCACGCCGCCGCCAGGGGGTAGGTGCACAAAACCCGACGACATTTTCAGCCCAGCCCTCGGCTGTGCGAATCGTATTCCGGGCTGCTGACTCGGCCGGCTGCCGACGCGCGCGCCTGTCTCGCCTGATGTTCCAGATCGGTAAAGAGTACGGCTCGCCCTACGAGACCGTTACCGACTGTGGAATAGCGCAATCCAGGACCGATCAAAACCGCTCCACCGCGCACAATTGTCAGGGTTTCTCGATCCCTTGCGCCGTCGACGGTCACCTGCGCCTGACCATCCAAAGCAATGACGAGCGTCGTCTCGAGCCCTGTTTCCCTGACTGTAGGCTCAGATTCGGAAAGCCGCTCCAGCGCATACGTGAGCGGAAAGCGAGGATCGGACTCGGGAACGACAGCCGTAGATTCGTTCGAAGCGAGCGTGTCCGCTGGCGCCGACAATCGATCGAAGCCCCAAACCTGGATGAACCGTTCCCGAAAATGGTCCGGCGGTTGTCCTTCGAAACGCAGGGCGAGAAGGTCAACGGAAGGTTCGATATCGAGCGCGAGTTCTCGAGGCACGACAATGAGGTCACCCGGATTCAGCACTTGCTCGCGGCGGTTATAGTCAACCGTCATCGGTTGTTGGAGGCAAAAGCCGTAGAGAGTCCCGTCCGCGTCGTACAGGCGGGCATGGCGTGGCGGTCGATACAAGTCCCAGAGCGGCTCCCATGCGCGGAGGGCCTCGGCTGCGAGAGCGAGCGTCGTTGTGTCATCCGGCTCGATCCGAAAAGTGCGTCCAATCATTACGAAGCCCCGCCGGGTTGAGGGGTTGTCCTCGAAAATCGTTCCGAGGCATCCACTCTGTGGAAACGGATGCAAAATGGGCTATGATGTGGAGATTGTCGCGTAAAACCCCGCTCGCTCCAATCCCACCGAACGGAATGGGCCGGGCCAAGGATCGGCACACTCGGAGACTCCGAGATGATAGGCGTTAATCTGCTCCTGGTCGTCGTCTTGGGGCAGGCCCCCGTTTCGCCCGCAGACGCGGGCGCGCTCGTTAGCAAGTTGGGGGCAAAGCGTTATGCCGAGCGCGAGGCCGCCACCGCCGCGCTCGAACGGATCGGCCGCCAGGCCTTGCCCGCGCTCCGTCTAGCTGCCAACGCCCGCGACCCTGAGATTCGCACGCGAGCCTCGGCCCTGGTCGATAAAATCGAGGGTGCGCTGCTCACGCAGGCGACCATGGTAAGGCTCGATTTCCAGGATCAGACCACGGCGGACATCGCCAAATCCATCGGCGATCAGGCGAACCTTCGGCTCGCACTCATTCCCGAGGGTCTGCCTGCCTGGCGGACCTTGAAAATCTCGTTGAAAGAATCCGCGCCGCTGCCGTTCTGGCAGGCGATTGACCGCTTCTGCGCTGCGGCGAACCTGCAGTACCACTTCACGACTCACGGGTACGGGGCGGCGCGCGAGTCGGCATTTCCACTCTATTACAGTGGAGCGGGTGGTGGACGGCCGGCAGGGCCGATTTGCGATCAAGGTCCCTTCCGCGTGCAGTTGGTGAGTCTGCGCTACCAGCGAGATGTCAACTTCCAGGCGGCAGGCCGCTTCGCGGTGTCCCCCCCCGTCGTTGCGCCGCCGCCAGCTCCCGCTCGAATTCCGGCACCCTCGAGTCCGCGAACCGCGATCACCGAGCAGTTCTACGCCCAGATCCAGGTCGTTGCCGAACCGCGCCTGTCGCTCGCCCAGAGTGGACCCTTACGCCTGCTCGAGGCCATCGACGACCAGGGACAGTCGCTGATCGCCCCATCGACGGGTCAGCGGGAATCGGGCTACAACACGCTGCCTCAAGGGTCGATGCTCCCGATCCAGGCCTACTTGATCCATCCGCGGAAACCCAGCACGCTTGTCAAGAAGTTGCGGGGCACTCTGCCCGTGCACGTCACGACGCGCAAGCCGAACCCCTTGACCGTTTCGATCAGCGCTTCGTCCGGCAAGACATTCCACAACGACGACGTGACGCTCAGCGTGCACGAGATCAAGGTTAACCCGGTCACCAATCAGACGATCCTCGAGTTGTCGATCCGGAACACCGAATCACAAGTCCCGATGCCCGAAGTGCCGGGGGCCGAGTTTACGTTCCAGCGGCCTGAGCGGCAGGCCCAGCAGCTCGAGCAACTCGAAATTGTCGACGCTCAGGGCCGAATTCTGCGCTGGTATCCCTCGGGCAGCGACCCAGAGTCGTCGCGACAAACCTTGACGATTGCACCCGATGATCCCGCGATGGTCCCGTCGCAGATCCGATACTACGGGCTGGCGCGGGCGAGCACCGAGGTGGATTTCGCGTTTGTGGATGTTCCGATGCCCTGATTGCGAACACCGTTGGAAGACCCATTTATGGGGAAATGCGCGGGAATCGATTAGGACTTCTACGTCGACTTTCGCTATTATCCATCTCTCGCAGTCGCAATTCGCCGAAAACCGGGAGTCGCCTTCATGCGCGGGGTGATACTGGCGGGGTGCGCGGTCGTTTTGCTGGCGAACGGAAGCGCGGGCCAGGAATTCCAAACCAACACTCCTCCTTTCCAGGTCTGTCTCCTCGGCTTGCACCGGCAACGGGACGTCATGCTTGTACGGGGGCCCTGGATCTGGGTGGACGAGGAGGGAGCCCAGCGCACCATCGAGAATCGGACGCCCAGGAACCGCTCAACGGGTGGCCCGGTCTTCTATGCCCGCATTCGGATCACGACGGATCCTCCGACGTTTTTCCGCCAGGCGGGCAACGTCCGGCTCGACGAGGCGGTCGACGATCTCGACACGTCGCTGGAGCCGACGGATGAAGAAATCGCGGAACTCCAGCCGCGCGGCAGTCAGCAGCGCGCTGCGTATGACACGCGCGACGTGCGCTTCGCACTCTCGCTTCCGGACCAACCGGGCAAGACGATCAAGCGTCTCAAGGGTACGATCCCGGTTGTCTTGCAAACACGCTCGAAGGAACCCGTAGCCGTGTTGGATGTCAGCGCCGCTCGGGGTAAGAGCCTCCAAGCCGGCGGCGCCACGGTTTCGATCCAGGACGTGAAAATCGAGCCCGACCACAGCGCAACGATCAAATTGCTCGCGAAATTGGAATCGGAGAAAGGTGACTTCCGCGACCGTGTGTATCAAGAACAGGTCGCCGCGCGCCTGGTTGACGTGGTGCAGCGCCAGATTGATTTGGTGGATGACCAGACGAGGCCCGTGGTCGCTTATGCAAGCACAACGGTTCGCCGCAATGAGGTTCGCGGAACGTTGCGCGTGAGGCCGGACGAAGCCTTTGGCGCTCCCGACCGCGTTCGCGTGTGGGGGCTGGCCCAAACCGTCCAGCAGATCCCCTTCGATTTCAAGGGTGTGCCGCTACCCTGATCGCGCTCGAGTTGCGGGCCGCCTGGCGGTGGTTCTGGGAGACGCCCTGATGACGGCTATCATGGTGATCCTGGCACTCTTTCTGGGGGCTGAACCGGACCCGGTCTCGCTCGTCACCAAACTTGCGGATCCTTCAACCGTGGAGCGCAACGCCGCGACCACCGCTCTCGAGACCTTGGGACGGGCGGCGATTCCGGCGCTACGCGCTGCCAAGGGATCAAAGGACGCCGAGTTACGCAGACGCGCGGCCGACCTGCTGGAGAAGATCGAGACCGGCCTGTTGATCCGCCCAACGCTCGTGTCGCTCGATTTTCAAGATCACCCGGTCGCCGAGGTGGTGCAATCGATCAGCCAACAGACCGGATTTCGGCTTAGCCTCGAGCCCGTCGATGATCCGTCCTGGCAAACTGTGCGGATCAGTCTCAGGGAACCGCGACCGCTCTCTTTCTGGGAAGCGCTTGACCGCCTCGGAACGGCTGGACGCTTACGACACAATCCTGCGTTCCCCCGGCCGCCGGACGAACGGACGGCCATCTTTCATCTCCAGGACGGTGGCCTCGTTTTCCCCAAGTGTTTCAGTGGTCCGTTTCGGGTCAGCCTGCTGAGTGCACACCGCCGGCACGATGTGGACTTCGGACCGAAAGAACTCGATGCCGAGGAGCCGGCTGCTCCCCAGCTCGAGCGCTTCGAAGTGGTGACCCAGGTCTTTGCGGAACCCCACCTCATCATCACGTTGAACGGGCCGCCCAAGGAATTGAAGGCGCGCGACGATTTCGATCAGGATCTCGTTCCGCCTCCTCCCGCGCCTGATAACGACGCTGACGACCCGACGCCGGACGCCTCGGGTCCTTGGATCGAACGCGGTCCGAGTTCCGTTCCTGGAACGCTGAGCATTGTCCAATTTCCAATCTTACTCCGTACCCCCGAACGTCCCGGCACAACGATCGAGCGCCTTGAAGGCTTCATTCCGCTCCAGGTGGCACTCAGACGGCCCGACCCGCTCGTGATCGCGTTGGCGGACGCGGCCGGCAAGTCGTTTGTCGACGCCGACATCAGTGTCCGATTCCCGGACGCGAAAGTCGAATTCGATGTCCGGACGCCGCTGGAGTTGATCGTCACGCGCCAGACGCGGGCCGATACGATCACCACGGATGACACGCCTTTACCGGGCGACTTTCCCGCCGTTCGGCCGGTCGATACGCTGCAGAACCGCCTCGATATCGTCGACGCGAAGGGTGCTCCGCTTCAGTGGGCCGTCAAGGATGTACAGACGGACGACCAGGGCGAGTCGCGGGTGCTCTGTGCACTTTCGATCCGCGATGCGAAGGCGCAGCCGACCCATCTGCGCGTCTACAGCCTCGTCATGGGGGCGATCGAAGTGCCATTCAAGTTCAGCAAGATTCCCATGCCGTAGGCGAGCTATGGGATTCCAAGGTTCTCATAGTATGAGAACCAGGTTGTCCTTATGGACGACTTCGTCATCCAGGATGGCCCCGAGCGCCTGGCGGGCCTGGTCGGAACGGAGTCCCTGGATCTGGCGAGCCTCGGTCGTGGCGAAATTCGTGAGCCCGCGCGCAAATTCATTGCCGTCGCCGTCGACGATTCCAACCACGTCCCCTTTGTCGAAGTCGCCGACGACGTTCACGATGCCGATGGCGAGCAGACTCTTCGTTCCCGTTTCGAGGGCTTTCCGCGCGCCCGCGTCGACGACGAAATGGCCGCGTGGGCGGGCGGTCAGGCCGATCCAACGCTTACGGGCGCCGTGGGTGCGACCGTGGGCCAGAAAGAGCGTCCCCACCGGCTCGCCCGCGAGAATTCGGGTCAACGGCTCGGGCTTTTTCCCCGAGGCGATGATGACGGATCCACCCGCACGAGTCACGAGCCGCGCCGCGCCGAGCTTGCTTTGCATCCCGCCGGTCCCGCCCGCGCTTCGGCTGGAGCCTGCAAGTGCGAGGGTCTGATCGTCGAGGTTGGCAACGAGCGGAACGACCTCGCCGATGCCTGAGGGACCCGGATCTGAGCGGTAAAGCCCATCCACCACGCTCAGGATCACCATGAGAGGGGCGCGGAGCAGGTTGGTCACCATCGCGGCGAGCCGGTCGTTGTCGCCGAACTTGATTTCATCGACGCTGATCGTGTCGTTCTCGTTGATGATCGGTACAGCGTCGTACTCGAACAGCGCGGTCAGGGTATTACGCATGTTCAAGTATCGTGACCGACTGTCGAAGTCCTCGTGGGTCAGGAGGAGTTGCGCCGCGTGGCGGTTGTGGCGCTTGAGACCTTCGTCGTAGGCGCGGATGAGATAGGCCTGTCCCACGGCTGCGGCGGCCTGGACCTGGCGAAGGTTGTCCGGACGTCGTGGGAGTCCGAGCTGTCCGATCCCCGCACCGACGGCCCCGGAGCTGACCAGTGCCACCTTGCGGCCAGTGTCCATCACGCTGCTGATCTGTTCGGCCAGGTGGCCGATTCGGGCCGGGTCAAGCCGGCCATCATCCCCGGTGAGGACGCTGGTGCCAACCTTGACGACCCACGTTTTCGCGGAAAGGACGACGTCGTCTCGCACCAAGTCTCGCGGCAGTGCCATACCCCCTCGATCCGTAAACACGGGGTGACCAATCGGGCATTCTTCCAAAAGAGGACTTACAGTTTCCCCAGGTTGCGCCGCGAGCACGATCCAACGGGGTGAAACCAACTCCTGGAGTGTGAAGGTTGTCGGTAGACCCCTCCGTCATTATAATTCTCACTCGCGAGGAGCCTAGAGGAACTCTCGGGGATCCTCGGCAAGCCGCGTGCTTCCCCTCTCCTGATGCGTGCCTCATTGCGAGCCTGATGAGGCCGAACCAACAGGGAAATCCAAGCTCATGGGCGAACTTTTCCACGAGTGTGGCGTGGCCGCCGTTTACCACGCCGCCAGGAAGCCCGTTTCCACGCTGGCGCCCAATGCCGGAGACATCAACAGCGTATCGCGACTCGTGCCGCGAATGCTCCTCGATATGCAGAACCGGGGTCAACTGGCCGCGGGGATGACGAGCTATCGTCCCGACCGCCGCACATTGCTCAAAACCCACAAGGAACTCGGGACCGTCTCTGAAGCCTTTCGGCTGAATCATCGCGAAGAGTTCGAGGGGATCATGGTTGGCCTGGATGGTCCCGCGGCAATCGGCCACGTCCGGTACGCCACCTGCGGCGGCTCCGATCGCAGTTACGCCCAACCGTTCGAGCGCGAACACGGGCGCAAGACGAAGTGGTTCGCACTTGCCTTTAATGGCCAGCTCGCCAACTACTCGGAGCTGCGGCAGGAGCTGTTGGAGCAGGGCGACTATCACCTGAAGCTCGACACGGACACCGAGATCTTGATGCATTCGCTGAGCTACGAGCTGTCGGGAGAAGGGGCCGACACTGACTGGCGAGGGGTGTTTTCCCGGCTGTCCGAGCGCTTCGACGGCGCGTACAACGTCGTTCTGCTCACCGCCGCCGGCGATCTCGTGGTTGCGCGTGACCCGCTGGGTTTCCGGCCTCTTTGTATCGCCGAACACGGGCCGCTGTTTGCCGCGGCGAGCGAGAGCGTGCCGCTCGCGAACCTCGGGTTCAAGAACATCCGCTCGCTCGAGCCCGGCACGGTGGCAGTGGCCAACCAGGACGGCGTGCGGATCGAGCAGTTCGCCTACAGCCCGCGCCGGGCCCACTGCTTCTTCGAGTGGATCTACTTCGCGAACGCGGCGAGCACGCTCGACGACTGTTCCGTGTATTTGACGCGTAAAAAGCTCGGCGAGGAGCTCGCGCGTCTCGAAACGGTGCCCATCGATGCGGACACCATTGTGGTTCCCGTCCCCGACACCGCCAAGGCGGCGGCCGACTCGATGGCGTTTGCCCTCGGCTTGCCGACGGTCGAAGGCCTGATGCGCAATCGTTACATCGGCCGCACGTTCATCGAAGGGACTGCGGACCGCGCGACCAAGGCGCGCTTGAAATACACGCCGCTTCCCGAAGTGCTTGCGGGAAAGCGAGTTCTGCTGGTGGAAGACAGCATCGTCCGCTCCACCACAATGCGTGCACTCGTTCACGAGATTCGTGATCGGGGCGGTGCACGTGAGATCCATTTGCGAGTCGCCTGTCCTCCCATCATCGCGCCGTGTTACTACGGCATCGATATGTCTCGACGCGACGAATTGTTCGCGACACCGTTCGCCGACCTACCCAAAGGCGGGGTGTCGGAAGAAGCCCAGCATCGGATGGCACGCGAGCTCGGGGCGGACAGTCTGCGCTATCTTCCCGTAGAAGCCATCGCACGCGCCGTTGGCCTCTCGGAGGAGAAGCTGTGCCGCGCCTGCATCACAAGCGACTATCCGAGTCCGACCGGACAGCGGCTCTATCAAATCGACGCCAACGGATCCAGCACCGCCGACGG